>NZ_JAOCDM010000219.1 GCF_029840925.1 Pseudomonas sp. GD03858 | reverse complement strand
GATCGTGTCCCAGGAAGTGGTGTAACTCATCATGGCCTTGACCACTGAGTTTGCCGTTTAGTTGATCACGGCCGACAGCTTGGCTTGTGGATTATCGCTGACTGCTTCAAACGCCTCCAACTGCATGTATCGCCGCTGCAGGCACCACTCGTCGTTCTGCTCCAGCAGCATCGCGCCTACCAGCCGTGTGATCGCCGGATCGTTGGGAAAGATACCCACGACATCGGTGCGGCGCTTGATCTCAGCGTTGAGCCGTTCCAGTGGATTGGTGCTGTGCAGCTGCTGGCGGTGCGCCTTAGGAAACGCCATGTGCGCCAGCACTTCATCCTCGCAGCCGTCCATAAGCGCTGCGATCTTGGGGTACTTTTCGCGCAGTTGGTCAGCGACCAAGCGCCACTGCTGATGGCATTCGGCACGGCTGTCCTGGGCAAAGACCGTGCGTAACAACGCCGCCACCATGGTGCGTTGACCTTTGCCAACATGGGCCATGGCGTTGCGCATGAAATGCACACGGCAGCGCTGCCAAGTCGCGTTGAATACTTTGGAAACAGCCGCCTTCAGACCTTCGTGGGCGTCGGAGATGACCAGTTTCACACCTCGCAAGCCCCTGCGCATCAGGCTACGCAGGAAGTCTGTCCAAAACGGCTCGGCCTCCGAAGGCCCAACCCGCATGCCCAGGACTTCGCGGCCACCGTCAGTGTTCACGGCCACGGCAATTATTACGGCGACCGAGACGATGCGCCCGGCCTCACGCACCTTGACGTAGGTGGCATCAATCCAGAGGTAGGGCCAGTCACCCTCAAGTGGCCGATCAAGGAATGCATGAACGCGCTCATCGATCTCACCGGCCAGCCGCGAGACCTGGCTCTTGGAGATGCCGGTCATGCCCATGGCCTTGACCAGTTCGTCCACTGAGCGCGTTGAGACGCCTTGAATGTAGGCTTCCTGGATCACTGCTGCCATCGCCTTCTCAGCGGTTCGCCGAGGCTCAAGAAAGCCGGGAAAGTAGCTGCCTTGACGTAGCTTGGGGATCTTCAGGTCGACGTCGCCGGCGCGGGTCTGCCAGAGGCGATCCCGATAGCCGTTGCGGCTGTTCGTGCGGTCTGGGCTTTTGACATCGAAGCCGGCGCCGCACAGGCCTTCGACGTCGAACTCCATCATGCGCTGGGCAACGAACTGGATCATTTGCTTGAGCAGATCAGCGTCTGCCCCTTTCTCAACCAACTCGGTCAATGCGATAGTGGGCTTGGTCATCGTGGTTTCTCTGGTGAGTGTTTGGTCTTCGCAAACTCAACGTTAGCCAAGAACCACGATGACCATCCTCTTTCGCCCGCAGGGCGCCTTCGGCTGGTTCAGTTACACCACTTCCTGGGACACGATC
>NZ_JAOCDM010000218.1 GCF_029840925.1 Pseudomonas sp. GD03858 | reverse complement strand
ACGAAAAGGTGACGAAAAGGTGACAGATCTATTTTCCCTACTCTAATTTCTACCCTGTGGGATGAAGGGGTTGTGTAGTCATGCAGGACCAAAAAGACCAAAAAGGTGACCAAAAAGGTGACGACCAAAAAGGTGACAGATCTATTTTCCCTGCTCTAATTTCTACCCTGTGGGGTGAAGGGGTTGTGTAGTCATGCAGAGTGGGCTGAGATTAGAGTGGAGAAAATAAATCTGTCCCCCTTTTTGCTCAGGAGTGCTCTTAAATGAAGTTGAATATTACGTTTCCTGAGAATTTGATTACGAATGAATTGCTCGGTCAAAAACTAATTCCTTGCGTTTGCAAGATATCAAAGGAGTTTGAGGTTTCATTCTCAGAGACTGTCCCTGAATCATCAGGCCTGGTGTCAGATTGGGATCGTAAAGAGCTGGAATTGAGGGCCCTTGCAGGGGGAGGGGGGCGATACACTCATCACGCTAACAGCCTAATTACACTGGAGAAAATTAGCGAGAGCAGTTACAAGATCATCGATCTTGAGATGTTTTATAGAAGCTATGGTTGGTGTGCTGTTATACGGGGTGGCGAGTATGCGCCTCCAGGGGATTTTTGGGATGAGGAGTGAAAGGGACCGAAAAGGGGACGGATTTATTTTTCCTGACGGGTAACAATCGGTTTGTGGATGAGGTCGAACTAATTACAGGGAAACGCATCGAGCGAAGGAAGCAGGGTCGACCGAGATTAGAGTAGGAGAAATAAATCTGTCCCCTTTTTGTATAGGCCTCAGTTTAGTGGGCCCTCCAGTCCAATTTACGATGTCAATACTGTATATTTGAATCCGCAGGGCCAGAAGGTGGTATTTAATCCTTCTACGAATACATGGATGCCAAAATGACTACGTCAGGCGAGTTTCTTATAGATTGGTATGCTCCCATTACTCCAGGGTTATCCCTTGCAGGGATTCCGCTAGGTATCGATTTAGCCACATTGGAGACTGTGCTAGCGAATTACTTGCTTGAGAAAAATGGTTCGCTCTATAGATTTATTGGTTCGCCAGACCTGCAAATGCATAGGCATGGGTTTGATCAGTGCGGGGATTGCGGGTTTTCTTTCTCGGTTTTTGATGACGCCGTAATTAATGACTTGCTAAAAGGCATTCCTGCTCTATCCCTTTCGATAAGGGATGGAAGGCTCTATGCTGTTAAAGTTTATAGTTTTAGCTTTCCTGGTGACCCAGCAGAAAAACTTATTTATAGGGGGTGTTTGCCAGGTGGCATAACATTGGGAAATCCTGTTTCGGATATCTTGCCGCTCACCTGTTTGGAGTTTGATGAGGCTGAGGAATGGTTCTATACTGACACTAACTATGGTGTTGTCGAGATAACTGGATGGGGAGTTCCTATCTCAGATGAGTCTAGGCAAATTATTACGGCGATATGTGTGACTTCTGGTTCGTAAATCTTATATAAAACCCCAGCCAATGAGCTGGACC
>NZ_JAOCDM010000217.1 GCF_029840925.1 Pseudomonas sp. GD03858 | reverse complement strand
ATTGCCGGTGAGCCCCAACGGCAAGCTGGAGCGCAAGGCGCTGCCGGCGCCGGATATGAGCCAGCACCAGCAGGCCTATGTGGCGCCGCAGAGTGCGTTGGAACAACGCATTGCACAGATCTGGCAAGAGGTGCTGGGCATTGAACAGGTTGGCCTGCACGACAACTTCTTCGCCCTTGGCGGTCATTCGCTGCTGGCCACTCAGGTGATTTCACGAGTGCGCCAAGCACTGCA
Source organism: Pseudomonas sp. GD03858 (assembly GCF_029840925.1). Taxonomy (GTDB): domain Bacteria; phylum Pseudomonadota; class Gammaproteobacteria; order Pseudomonadales; family Pseudomonadaceae; genus Aquipseudomonas. The sequence goes on along the minus strand of NZ_JAOCDM010000217.1, from coordinate 1,496 downwards.
GCGTGAGGTGGACCTGCGCAGCCTGTTCGAGCAGCCCACCCTGGCCTCGTTCTGCCAGGTGCTGGACCAGGCCAAGGCGCAGCCGCAACCGCCCTTGCTGCCACGTTCGCGAGAACAGGCCTTGCCGTTGTCCTATGCCCAGGAGCGGCAGTGGTTCCTCTGGCAGTTGCAGCCGGACAGCAGCGCCTACCACATCCCGTTGGCCCTGCGCCTTGTCGGTCCGCTCGACGTGGCGGCCCTGCAACAGGCCTTCGATGGGCTGCTGGCGCGGCATGAAACCCTGCGCACACGCTTCGTCGAGGAGCAGGGGCGGGCTTGTCAGCGGGTAGAGCCGACCCTGCGCCTGGCGATTGAGCAGGATGCCCTGGCCCTGTCGGGTAGCGCGCAACAGCAGGACGAGCAACTGCGTGGTTATGTGGAGCGCGAGGTGCAACGCCTGTTCGACCTGCGCGAGGGGCCGCTGCTGCGGGTTCGCCTGGCACGCCTGGCGGCGGACCAGCACCTGCTGGTGGTGACCCAGCACCATATCGTCTCGGACGGTTGGTCGATGCAACTGATGGCGCGCGAGTTGAGCGAGCTGTACGCCGCCAGCCTCGAGGGGCGAGCCGCCAGCCTGGCGCCGCTGCCGGTGCAGTATGCCGATTACGCTGCCTGGCAGCGCGACTGGATGGAGGCCGGCGAGCGCGAGCGCCAGTTGGCGTTCTGGACCGGCGAACTGGGTGGTGAGCAACCGGTGCTGGAGCTGCCTACCGACCGTTCGCGGCCGGCGCAGCCGAGCTACCGTGGCGCCCGCGTCGTGCTGCCGTTGCCGGCCGGGTTGAGTGGGGCGCTCAAGCAGCAGGCGCGTGAGCAGGGGGTGACGCTGTTCATGTGGTTGCTGGCCTCGTTCCAGGGCCTGTTGCAGCGCTACAGCGGCCAGGACGATGTACGGGTCGGCGTGCCGATCGCCAACCGCAACCGCCTGGAAACCGAAGGGCTGATCGGCTTCTTCGTCAACACCCAGGTGCTCAAGGCACGGTTCGACGCCGGCCAGTCGTTCAGCGACTTGCTGCAACAGGTCAAGCGCACCGCGCTGCAAGCCCAGGCGCACCAAGACCTGCCGTTCGAGCAACTGGTCGATGCCCTGCGCCCGGAGCGCAGCCTGAGCTACAACCCGTTGTTCCAGGTGATGTTCAACCACCAGGCGCAAGCGCCGGCAAGCGTTGCCGCCGAGGCGGCCGGGCTGCGCCTGGAAGCGTTGGCCAGCGACACCTTCAGTGCCCAGGTCGACCTGAAGCTGGACACCTTCGACAGCGACGAAGGGCTGCTGGCTGGTTTCAGCTATGCCACGGACCTGTTCGACGCGGCCAGCATCGAGCGCCTGGCCCAGCACTGGTTGCGGCTGCTGGAGCAGGTCGTCGCCGACCCGGCGCTGCCGCTCGACCAGCTGGCATTGCTGGATGACGCGGAACGCGAACAGATCGTCGAGCAGTGGAACGCCACTGCCACCGAGTATC
>NZ_JAOCDM010000215.1 GCF_029840925.1 Pseudomonas sp. GD03858 | reverse complement strand
AATACTCGGTGGCAGTGGCGTTCCACTGCCCGACTATTTGCTCGCGTGCCGCATCATCCAGCAACGACAGCCCGGCAAGCGGCTGCTCGGGATCCGCCAGAATGGCATCCAGCAGGCGCTGCCAGGCAGCGGCGAATCGCTCGACAGTCGCCCGTTCGAACAGATCGGTGGCGTAGACCATGCTCGCTGCCAGGCCGGCTTCGGATTCGAAGGTGTTCAGCGCCAGGTCGAACTGGGCCGTGTCGTTGTCCCATTCGAGGGTGCGCAATGCCAACGCCCCCAGTTGCAGGTCGGCGCCCGAACGCTGCCCTTCGCTCTGGTGGTTGAACATCACCTGGAACAACGGGTTGTGGCTGAGGGTGCGCTGCGGGCGCAGCGCCTCGACCAATTGCTCGTAGGGCAGGTCCTGATGGTCCTGGGCCTGCAATACTCGCTGCCGAACCTGGGCCAGGAACGCCTTGAACGACTGCCCGGGCTCGATATCGGCCTTCATCACCTGGGTGTTGACGAAGAAACCGATCAGGTGTTCGACCTCCACCCGGCCACGGTTGGCCACCGGCACGCCGACGCGGATGTCGTCCTGGCCACTGAGCCGGTGCAACAGCGCCTGGAACGACGCCAGCAACAGCATGAACAGCGTCACGCCCTCGCGCTGCGCCAACGCCTTGAGGCGCTGCGCCCGCTCCGGCGCCAGCTCGATCGCCAGCCGCGCCCCGGCAAAACGCTGCTCCGCCGGTCGCGAATGGTCCAGGGGCAGCTCCAGCAGGGGCTGATCGCCTCCCAGCAATTGCTGCCAGTAGCCCAGCTGCCGCTCGCGCTCGCCCGACTCCATCCACTGACGCTGCCAGGAGGCGTAGTCGGCATACTGCACCGGCAAGGGCGGCAGCGCCGCTGGCCGGCCTTCGCGCAGGCCCTGGTACAACGCCACCAGCTCGCGTACCAGGATCTGCAACGACCAGCCATCGGAAACACTATGGTGCTGGGTCAGCACCAGCACATGGTCCTGCTCGTCCAGGCGCACCAGCTTGACCCGCAGCAACGGGCCTTCACGCAGGTCGAACAGGCGACGCGCCTCGGCCTCGACCAGACGGCGGATCGCCTGGTCGCTGCTGTCGGTCAGTTGCTCACGCTCCAGGTGCACCGGCCGCGCCGGCTCGATGACCTGCAACGGCTGCTCGCCACTGTCGTCGAAACGGGTGCGCAAGGACTCATGACGCTCGACCAGGGCACTGAAGCTGCGCTCCAGCGCCTCGACATCGAGCTCGCCCTGCAGGCGCAAGGCCATGGGTATGTTGTAGGCACTGCTCTGCGGGTCGAGCTGCCAGAGGAACCATTGCCGCTCCTGGGCATAGGACAGCAGCAACGGCTCGTCGGCATGCCGTTTGAAGATCGGGGCGACGCTGAAGAGATTGATGCCTTTTTGCCTGAGCAGCACCGCCAGCGCCTTGCGTTCCTTTGGCGACAGTTGTCCAACCGCCCCGATCAACTCTTGCACACCCGTACTCCTTACTAAGAAATTAGCTTCTCAAGTTCCGCTCCAGATAGACGTTTGAGGGCCTCCAAGGATTTAGCCAATTCATCCTGAAGGGGTTGCAGCGCGCCACGCAGGGCCTCGACCCGAGCGCAATAGGCACGCAGGTCGGCGGTGACGAACAGTTCGCGCAGCGGTACCTCGACCGCCAGTTGCTCGCGAATGCGCGCGCTGACCTGGGTGGCCAGCAGCGAATGGCCGCCCAGCTCGAAGAAACTGTCGTCCATGCCAACCTGCTCGATGCCCAATACCTCTTGCCAGATCTGCGCGATGCCTTGCTCCAGCTCGCCCTGGGGTGCCACGTAGGCGCGCTGGTGCTGGCTCAGG
>NZ_JAOCDM010000214.1 GCF_029840925.1 Pseudomonas sp. GD03858 | reverse complement strand
CAGGGGCTGGCGTAAATCCGCTTGCCCCGCGATAGCGCCAGCCCAGGCAATCAATCAGCCGGCTGCTTGAACACATAGAACAGGTTCGGCTCGCTGACCAGGTAGATGGTCCCGGCATCGTCCATCGCGATTCCCTCCGCCTGCGGCACCGTCTGCTTCAAGCCCTGGAAGCCTTTGCGCAGCGACAGGGTGCTTAGCGGCCGCCCTTTCACGTCCAGTTCCAGCACCAGCCGCGACTCATCCGACAACGCCAGCAGATGCCCGCTGCGCTCGTCGAACTGCAGGCTGGACAGGTCGCGCACGAACAACCGTCGATCACGCTTGCGGTCCTGCACCACATGCACGGCATAGGGCTTGTCCGGGTTGTCGTGGGGGAAGCCATGCACCTCGTAGATCATCATCGGATCCCGCTCCTTGGCCACGAACAGGCGCTTGCCTGCCGAATCGTAGGCCAGGCCCTCGAACCCCTTGTTGCCATTGAGGCCGATCCCCAGTGAAAGCTGCTCGGCATCGCTGGCGTCGAGGAACAGGGTGTCATCGTCCAGGCGCACGCGGATCAGCCGCTGCTGGCGCTCGTCAGTGATCACATAGCTGTTGGGGCCCACGTACTCCACTGCCTCGGGGTCGCCGAAGCCGGTCAGCGGCACGCGGCGCAGGATGCGCCCGTCCAGCGACAGCTCGATCAGCTCCGACCTGGCGTTGGTGACGGTGAACAGGGTCTTGCGGTCGGGATCGTAGGTCAGCGCCGAGAGGTCATCGTCCAGCCCGTCGATCGGTCGGGCTTCGATCGTGACCTGATAGCGGTCGAGGCCGATGCTCTGTTCGGCCGGTTGCCACCAGGTCTTGAGATTGAACCAGCCCCGCTCGAACAGGCGGAATTCATGCCCCGCCAGGCCCAGAACGAGCAAGGGAACGAGCACGATGAAGGCAAGCAGCAGGCGGAAGTGGCGGCGCATGGGGGCAGACTCGGCTAAAGGAGCACGCATCTAACCACTATCAACTGAAGCAAAGCTTAATGCCATCATCAGAAATGGCCGAACGTGCTGTCAGTTCTTCCTGAAGCGATAGAACAGATTGGGTTCGCTGACGATGTACAGGTTGCCCTGGTCGTCCATGGCCACGCCCTCTGCCCGTGGAATGGTGTCGCCCAGGTCGTTGAAGCCTCCCAGCAGGGTCATGAAGCTGACCTGTTCGCCTTTCTCGTCCAGCTCCAGCAGCATGTTGGAGTCCGCCGACAAAGCCAGCAAATGGCCGGTGCGCGGATCGACACCCAGCGCCGAGAGGTTGCGCAGGTCCAGATCATCGTTGGGCAGCAGCTCCTTGTCGCCGGTGAGCGGGCCGCGTCCGTCGGTACGCCAGGTGTACAGCTTCGGTGGGCGCTCCGCGCCGATGATCAGGCGCTGGTTTGCCGGGTCCCAGGCGATGGCCTCGAAGCCCTTGTTGCCTTTGTCCGCGTCGCCCAGGCCATGGCTCTGGTAGTTGGCGCGATCGATCGAAGTGGTGCTGGCGTCCACCTTGACCACGGTCAGGTCATGGTGGCGTTCATCGACGATGGCGATCTGGCCATCCTCGAGCACCGCCACGCCTTCCGGGTTGGCCCAGCCTACCAGGGGGATCTTGCGCAGCACGTCGCCCTCGAGGCTGAGCTCGGTCAGGAACGGGTGCTTGCCCATCACCGCGAACAGCGTGCGGGTGCGTGGGTTGAACGCCAGGTCCGAGGCTTCGTCACGTTCCATGCCCGGCAGCGGCTTGGCGTCGATATCCACCACGTAGTCCGGCAGCCAGATGCTCTCCTTGCGCTCGGCCTGGCTTTCGAAACCTTCCTGTATCCACAAAAGGCCACGGTCGTCCCAGTGCATGGCGGCCACCAGGCCATAGCCGATCACGGCCAGGGCAGCCAGCCCGAGTGGCCAGCGGACGGACAGGCGCCGCTTGGGTGCAGGCGGAAGGGACGCACTGGAAGGGTTGGCCATCAAGGAAGGTTCCTGAAAATACGCAGAAGAATCGTCGCCGGGAA
>NZ_JAOCDM010000213.1 GCF_029840925.1 Pseudomonas sp. GD03858 | reverse complement strand
CAGAAACACCCCGGCCTTGACCATGGTCGCCGAGTGCAAGTAGGCGGATACGGGGGTTGGCGCTGCCATGGCGTGGGGCAGCCAGAACTGGAAGGGAAACTGCGCGCTCTTGCTCAGGGCGCCGATCAGGATAAGGGGCAGCAGCACCGGGTACAGCGCATGCTGGCGGATGGTGTCGCCGGCAGCCAGGACCTTGTCCAGGTCATAGCTGCCGACCACATGGCCGAGAAGCAGGGCCCCGACCAGCAGGCACAGGCCGCCTGCTCCGGTCACCATCAGCGCCATGTAGGCACCACGACGGGCGTCGGCACGATGATGCCAGTAGCCGATCAGCAGGAAGGAGAACAGGCTGGTCAGCTCCCAGAAGAACACCAGCTGGATCAGATTGCCGGAGATGACCAGGCCGAGCATGGCGCCCATGAAGGCCAGGAAGAAGGCGAAGAAGCGCGGCACCGGGTCTTGGGGCGACATGTAGTAGCGCGCATACAGCGATACCAGGGTACCGATGCCCAACACCAGCAGGCTGAACAGCCAGGCGAAGCCGTCCATGCGCAGGACCAGGTTCAGGCCCAGGCTTGGCAGCCACAGCAGCTCTTCGCGAATGACGCCGCCATCGGCAACCTGAGGGTACAGCAACGCCACCTGGACGGTGCCGACCAAGGCCACGAGCCCGGCGAGAATGGACTCGGCGTTGCGTGCGTTGTGCGGCAGGACAGCCGCCAGGCAACTGCCCACGAAGGGCAGAAGCAATAGCACAATCAATGACATAGCGTTCTGTTCTGAGAAGTTTGCCAAGGATCATACGTGCCGGGCGGTTGATCACCAACACGCAAGCGGTTGCAGGATCCTACAAATGTGCTGTGACAAGCTGTTTTTTTATAACAGTTTCTTACAAAGCATAGCGGGTCGTGGGCACTTTACAGGCCGACTTCGCGTTGACGTGCCTGCTCGTCCTGCGCCGGGACGGCTTCGTCCCGACGACGGATCTTCAGTTCGCTCACCACCACCGCCACGACGATCAGCAGCCCGCCGATCAGCGCCACGCCCGGCAAGCGTTCGCCAGCGATACGCCCAACGATGCCAGCCCACACCGGTTCGCCAGCGTAAATCAGGGTTGCGCGGGTGGGCGAGACCGACTTTTGCGCCCAGTTCATCGCCACCTGGATTACCGCGCTCATTGCGCCCAGGCCCACCGCGCTGACCAGCAGCAGCCAGGAGAAGTCGGGAATGCGCTCCTGGGTCGGCACGATCATCAGGAACGCCAGTGCCGACGCGGTGGCCAGTTGCACGACGGTGACCCGGCGCACGTCCACCTTGCCGGCATAGCGGCTGATGAGAATGATCTCGCCGGCGATGGCCACGGCGCTTATCAGGGTCACCAGCTCGCCCTCGCTGAAGCGCAGGGTGCCGCTCTCGGGACCGGCCAGCAGCATCAGGCCGACGAAGGCCAGGCAGATACCCAGGCTGGGCATCAGGCCCGGGCGGCGGCCCAGAATCAGCCACTGCAGGAGGGGCACGAAGGGGACGTAGAGGGCGGTGATGAATGCCGACTGGCTGCTGCTGATGGTCTGCAGCCCCATGGTCTGCAGGCCGTAGCCGAGCATGATCGAGACACCGATGAGCATGCCTGCCTTGAGCTCGGTGAGGGTCAGCCCCGCCAGCGAACGCGCCGACACCAACCCCACGAACAAGGCGGCGGCGGCGAAACGCAGGCCGACGAAGAACATCGGCCCGCTGACGGTCATGACGTTGTGCACGATCAGAAAGGTGCCGCCCCAGAGCATGGTGATGAACACCAGCACCAGTTCGGCCTTGCTCAGGCGAAAGGCGACGGTGGGTTTGCTGGCGGGGGGCTGGATCATGGCCTTGCACACTCGTAAGGGGCGGCGCACAATTCGCCACAAAGTGGGCAGTATACTGCGCATCCCCTACCAGTGAGCAATATAGTGCACAAAGATTCCGAGCACCGCGCATCGGTGCTGCAGCATGTCAGCCAGAACGTTCGCCGCCTGCGTGGCGATGCCGGCCTGAGCCAGGCCGCGCTGGCGGAGCGTTCCGGGGTCAGCCGGCGGATGCTGGTGGCCATCGAGGCGGGCGAGAAGAATGTCAGCCTGACCACCCTGGATCTCATTGCCGAAGCGCTTGGCGTGGCCTTCAGCACGCTGATACAGGCCCCCGACCGGCGTGATCCCAGCCGTAT
>NZ_JAOCDM010000212.1 GCF_029840925.1 Pseudomonas sp. GD03858 | reverse complement strand
CTTCCCCCGCCTGCGCTCGGCCACCCCCCACACCACCAGCGCCAGCACGCCGATCACCAGCCCGGCCAGCACGATCCCGTTCCAGCCATGCGCTTCGAACAATTGCGTTCCCAGCAACGACCCCAGCGCGCCGCCGATGAAGTAACAGGTGATATACCCGGCATTGAGCCGCGTGCGTGCCTCGGGCCGCAGCGCGATCACCGCGTTCTGGTTGCTCACATGGATCAACTGCACCGCCAGGTCGAGCAGCAGCACCCCCACCAGCAGCGCCAGCAGCGAGCTCTGCGCGAAGCCCAGCGGCAACCACGACAGCAGCAGCGCCACCAGTCCCACCGTGGTCCCCAGCGGGCCCTTGCCGCGATCGGCCAGGCGCCCGGCCCAGTTGGCGGCCAGCGCGCCAACCGCCCCGGCCAGGCCGAACAGGCCGATCACCGCATCGGAGTAGTGATAGGGCGCGTCGCTCAGCAGGAACGCCAGTGGCGTCCAGAACAGCGCGAACAGGCTGAAGGCCAGCAAGCCCAGCAGCGAACGCAGGCGCAGCACCGGCTCCTCGACGAACAGGCGGAACACCGAGCCGATCAGCGCCGGGTATGTCAGCCCGGCATGGCTATGGTGGCGCGGGAGGTTGCGGTACAGGGCCAGGGCGGTGATCGCCATCAGCACTGCGGCCAGCACGTAGATGCTGCGCCAGCCCCCCAACTCGGCCATGAAGCCGGCGGCGGTGCGGGCCAGCAGGATGCCCAGCAGCAGGCCGCTCATCAGCGTGCCCACGGCCCGGCCGCGCTGCTCCGGCGGGCTGAGCGCGGCGGCCATCGGCACGAGCACCTGGGCCACCACCGAGAACAGTCCGGTCAAGGCGGTACCGAAGATCAACCAGGGCAGGCTCGGCGCGCAGGCGCTGATCACCAGGCCCGCGGTGGCGATCAGCACCATGGTCACGATCAGCCGGCGCTGTTCGAACAGGTCGCCCAGCGGCGCCAGCAATAGCAGCCCGGCGCCGTAGCTGAGCTGGGCGGCGATGACGATGGTGCCGGCACTGGCGGTGCTCAGGCCGAACTGCTGGGCGATGCTGTGCAGCAAGGGTTGCGCGTAGTAGTTGCTGGCCACGGCCAGGCCGGTGGCGGTGGCCATCAGCAGGATCAGGGCGCGACCGAGGGTCGGGGCGTTCATGGGCTGTCTCGTTGCAGGCAAGGTTGAATGACGACAAGTATCAGGAAGTGTCTGGCATGACGCCAATGTATAGTTTTCAACTTATCAATCTCTAAAGCAGATGGATCGATGAACCTCAAGCAGCTCGAATACGCCCTTGCCGTGGCCGATACCGGCAGTTTCACCCGCGCCGCCGAGCGCTGCCATGTGGTGCAGTCGGCGCTCAGTCACCAGGTGGCGCGGCTCGAAGCGCAGCTGGGGGTGAGCCTGTTCGAGCGCAGTTCGCGGCGCGTGCGCCTGACGCCGGCCGGCGAGGCGTTCGTGCTCAGCGCCCGGCCAGCGCTGGAGGCGACGCGACGAGTGGCCGAGGATGTGGCAGCGGCCTGCGGACAGGTCCGTGGGCGCTTGTCGATCGGTGAGATCAGTTCGCTCACCGCGCTCGACCTGGTCGATCTGCTGGCGGTGTTTCATCAACGCTTTCCGGATGTGGATGTGCGCTGGTTGACTGCCAAGAGCGAGCTGTTGATGGCCGACGTCTGCGAACGGCGCCTGGACGTGGGCTTCATCGGCTTGTGGCAGGGCGAGGTGCTGCAAGGCGTGCAGCATCGTCTGTTGGCGCGTGAGGAACTGGTGGCGGTGCTGCCGCCCGCTCATCGGTTGGCGGGCAGGGCGCAGCTGGCCCTGGCCGATCTGGCCGACGAGGTGCTGGTGGACTTTCCCGAGGGTACCGGGGCGCGCCGGCAGACTGACGAGGCGTTCCAGGCGGCGGGGTTGCGGCATCGGGTGCAGTTCGAGATCGGTCATATTCGTCTGGTGGAAAAGTTCGTCCAGCGCGCGATGGCGCTGGGGTTGGTGCCCGAGCGCATTGCCCGGGGCTTTCAAGGGGTGGCGGTGGTGCCGCTGGTGGATGCGCCGGTACGGCATCTGTACGCGGTCTGGTCGCCGAGCCCCACGCCCGCAGCGCGAGCTTTTCTCGATGTCATGGAGCAGAGCCTCCCTTCGACCTGATGCTCCCCTGTAGGAGCGGCCTTGCCGAGGCGTCGGACCGGTCGGAAAGGGCTGC
>NZ_JAOCDM010000211.1 GCF_029840925.1 Pseudomonas sp. GD03858 | reverse complement strand
CATTTTTCATATGCCCTTCAGGCATCGAAAAAGCACTGGTCGGCTGTAGGCCTTTGCTACCGGGCCCTGCAAGGAACTGGGCAAAACATATAGATCAAAAAGATCTAGCTTTAACTTTAAACATTACTTTATGAGCTAAGTCTCTGGGCCCGATGATTCAGCCACACACCTGAATCAAGAACCCCAGGAGTTTTAGCAATGGGCAATGTCCAGACGGCCGTCAGGGCCTTTGAGCAGCCATGGCGCCCGGCACCGGGTGACCTGGTCGAGCTCGGACGCACGCTGCGCCTGCCGCTGGGACAGTTGCGCCTGCAACGCACGCCGGTCAGCGGCCTCAAGCGTCGCGACAAGCTGGTGCTGGGCCTTTTGGTGCTGGTGCTGCATGGCGCGGCGGCATACTGGGTCAGCCACCAGCCGACCCCCGAGCTGCCGGTCATCCCGCCGAAGATTCCGCCCATGACCATCGAGTTCGCGGCGCCCGCGCCACCGGTGGTCGAGCCGCCGCCGCCGGCCCCTGTGGTCCAGCCGCCACCACCGCCACCGGTGGTCGATGAACTGGCCGCCAAGCCCGCGCCCAAGCCAGTCCCGAAACCCAAGCCAGTGCCCAAGCCCGTGGCCAAGCCGCAGCCCAAGCCAGTCGAGGCGCCACCGCCGACACCGGTCGCCGCGCCAACACCCCCGGCGCCTGCCCGTCCCGCGCCCGCGCCGGTGACTCCGGCCTCGGCCAATGCCGCGTACCTGAAGAACCCGGCGCCGGAGTATCCGCAAATGGCCCAGCGCCGAGGTTGGGAAGGCACCGTGCTGCTGCGCGTGGAGGTGCTGCCCAGCGGCAAGCCTGGGCAGATCCAGATCCAGAAAAGCAGTGGCCGCGACGCCCTCGACGCCGCCGCGCTGGCCGCGGTGAAGCGCTGGAGCTTCGTCCCGGCCAAGCAGGGCGATGTGGCCCAGGTGGGCTGGGTCAGCGTACCGATCGATTTCAAGCTTCGTTAACTTGCGACCGCATACAGGAAGGACTTCATCATGAGCGTGTTGGCATCTCCCCTCGAATCCGTTGAAAGCGCGGTCATCTGGCTGCTGGTCGGCTTCTCCGTCGCCACCTGGGCGCTGGCCCTGGTCAAGGTCGTGCAGTTCGTGCGCCTGAAGAACCAGGACAAGCGCTTCCACCAGCAGTTCTGGGCAGCGTCCAGCCTCGATTCGGCCGCCGAGCCGAGCCACGACCTGCCAGGCCCCGCCGCCCGCGTGGCCCAGGCCGGCTTCGCCGCCATCGCCGTGGGCGAGCCGGGCCAGGCCAATGACCTGAGCCACGCCATCAACCATCAGGACCGCCTGGAACGGGCCCTGCGCCAGCAGATCGTGCGTGAGCGCCGTTCGCTGGAAACCGGCCTGGCGGTGGTCGCCAGTATCGGCAGCACCTCGCCCTTCATCGGCCTGTTCGGCACCGTGTGGGGCATCATGGAGGCGCTCAAGGGCATCAGCGCGGCAGGCTCGGCGAGCCTTGAGACCGTGGCCGGGCCGATCGGCGCGGCGTTGGTGGCCACGGGGGTGGGGATCGCCGTCGCGGTGCCGGCGGTGCTGGTCTACAACTACTTCCTGCGGCGCCTCAAGCTGACCGCCGCCGACCTCGACGACTTCGCTCACGACTTCTACAGCCTGGCGCAGAAGAGTGCCTTCCGCGTGCTGGTGCATCCGACGGCGCACCGGCCGCAGGGCGGCTTTACCCAGCCGGTGAAGGAGGCCTCCTGACATGGCCTTCTCGACCCAGGACAGCGATGAAGTGTTGAGTGAAATCAACGTCACGCCCTTGGTGGACGTCATGCTGGTGCTGCTGGTGGTGTTCATCGTCACCGCGCCGCTGCTGACCAACGCCATCCCGATCAACCTGCCCAAGACCGAGGCCGTGGCCCCGGTGGAGCAGAAGGACCCACTGGTGGTGAGCATCGATGGCAGCGGCAAGCTGTTCATCAACAAGGACCAGATCCAGCCCGATCTGCTGGAGACCAACCTCAAGGCTGCCAGGGACAAGGACGCCGAGCTGCGTGTGCAGCTGCAGGCCGACGATGGTGTGAACTACGGTGAAGTCGCCCGCGCGATGGCGGCGATCGAACGTGCCGGGATCAGCAAGCTGGCGGTGATCACCGCGCGCTGACCGGCGATACCGTCTTCAGGCAAGTGCTTCGGGGCCATTTTCCTTGGCAGGGGATGGCCCTTTTTTTATTGGAGACTCGGATGTGAAGCCTTTCGCGATCCCTGTAGGAGCGGCCTTGTGTCGCGAAAGGGCTGCGTAG
>NZ_JAOCDM010000210.1 GCF_029840925.1 Pseudomonas sp. GD03858 | reverse complement strand
GCCCCGGCAATCCATCGGTCTACCCCACCCGGCGCACCAACCCACACGCCAGCAACCCAACCTCGAACAGCACCCACATCGGCACCGCCAGCAGGGTCTGGGAAAACACATCCGGCGGCGTCAGGATCATCCCCACCACGAAGCACCCGACGATCACATAGGGCCGGCTGCGCCGCAGCGTGGCCACGTCGGTCAACCCCGCCCAGACCACGATGAAGGTCGCCACCGGGATCTCGAAGGCCAGGCCGAACGCCAGAAACAGCGCCATGATGAAGTCCAGGTACAAGCCGATGTCGGTCATCATCGCCACCCCGTCCGGGGTCACGCTGGCGAAGAAGCCGAACATCATCGGGAACACCAGGAAGAATGCGAAGGCCATGCCGCCGTAGAACAGCAGGATGCTCGACACCAGTAGCGGCAGGGCAATGCGTCGTTCGCGCCGGTACAGCCCCGGGGCGATGAAACCCCAGGCCTGGTGCAGCAGCAGTGGCATGGCGACGAACAGCGCGCACATCGCCGTCAGCTTGAACGGCGTGAGAAACGGCGAGGTGACACTGGTGGCGATCATGCTGGCGCCTTCGGGCAGGTAGCGGCGCAGCGGTTCGGAGATCTGCGTGTACAGCGTCTGGGCGAAGGGGAACAACCCGCAGAACACCAGCGCGACCACCAGCAGGCAGCGTACCAGGCGCTTGCGCAGGTCGCGCAGGTGGTCGGTCAGCGGCATGCGCGCCGCCTGGTCAAGGGCGAGGGACATCAGGCGCTCTCCTTGGCGTGGGCGATCGGGGTCGGGTCATTGGCCGGCGTCGCGTCGAGCTGGATGCCTTGGCGGATCTCCTGCTCCAGGCGCTGCAGCGGCGCGGCATCCAGGGCGGGCATGTCGATCTCCCGCTCTACCTGTGCTTTCAACGCATTCAGCGCCCGCCGTGCCTGGCCCAGCCCACGGCCGAGGGTACGCGCCGCCACCGGCAGGCGCTCGGGGCCGAGCACCAGCAGGGCGACGATGCCGACCAGCAGCAGTTCGGTGAAGCCGATCTCGAACATCAGGCCTGACGATCCGTCTGCGCCTGCTGGACCGGCTGATTGTTCAGCACCTGCGGTTGTTGCTCGACGCTGTTGTCGGCAGTGCCGCCCATGGACTTGCGAAAGCCCTGGATCGCGTCGCCGACATCACTGCCCAGCCCTTTGAGACGCTTGGTGCCAAACAGCAGGAAGACGATCAACAGCACGATCACCAATTGCCAGATTCCGATGCCACCCATGTAAGACCACTCCTGTCAGGTCGAAGAAAAAGGAAGGCCAATCCTGCCCTGCGCAGATGACGGGCACATGACTGCCATCTGGCTGCAACAACCGCCGTGTTGACTGGCGCTTTTTACCGCTGACAGGAAGACAAGGATGGGGCGCAGGCGACAACAGGGCGCGGCACTGCTGATGGTGCTGGTGGTGCTGGCGATGCTCGCGGCGGGGCTGGCCTGGCTGGTGGAAGATGGCCGGCGCCAGGTGGACGAGGTGCGCCTGTTGCACCAGCGGGTGCAGGTACGGGCGATGGAGCAGGCCGGGCTGGCCTATGCCTCCCAGGCCCTGCGCGATCCGGCCTGGCGGGCCAGCCCGCTGTTCTGGCAGGCCCTGCGCGGGCAGCCGCTGGCCTATGACTTCGGTGCCGGCAAGGCGCAACTGCGGGTGATCGACCAGCATGGCTGCTTCAACGTCAATGCCCTGTTGGGCGAGGACGCTCCACGGGCCGAGCGTCAGTTGCGCCACCTGCTCGGCGACGACATGGCCGCCGAGCGGCTGGTCGATGCCCTGGCCGATTGGCTGGACGCCGACAGCGATGCCCGCTTGCAAGGGGCCGAGAGTGCCCAGTACCTGCGCCAGCAGCCACCCCGGTTGGCGGCCAACCAGCCGATGCTCGACACCAGTGAGCTCAACCTGCTGCTGGAGCCGGACAGTGGCCGGCAAGCCCGCTACCGAATGCTCTGCGCACTGCCATCGACCGGCGGCTGGCGGCTCAATGCCAATGCCCTGGGGCTGGAGCACTTGCCGTTGCTGGAGGCCCTGTATGAGGGGCAGTTTTCCCGTTCGATGCTCAGCCGCATCATCAGCGGCCGGCCGGCGGCGGGCTATGTGGATGCCGCGGCATTACGCCAGGCGCTGGGCGCGGTGGATGACGAGACCTTCGCCCGGCTAAGCGAAGGATTGTTGCTCAACAGCGGTCATTTCTTGCTGCAGCTGTCGTTCGAGGAAGAGGGCCGCACGTTGCGCAGCCAGTTCCAGATCGAGGCGCTGGGTGTGGTGCAATGGCACGCGCGGGTGCCGGCGCAGCAGGTGCGGGTCAGGGGGCGGGAGGCGGTGGCCTGGTAGCAGACAATCACAGGCTATAC
>NZ_JAOCDM010000021.1 GCF_029840925.1 Pseudomonas sp. GD03858 | reverse complement strand
GCGCTACCTCAGAAGGACGTGCGCAGACCGACCTGCACACTGCGCCCCGGCGCCGGCGCGATATCGCGCAGGATCGAGCTGGCATAGCGCACTGTCTGATCGGTGAGGTTCTCGCCGCGCACGAACGCCAGCCATTCACTCTGGCCGATGTCGAAGCGGTACCCCAGGCTGGCGCCGAGGGTCGTGTAGCCATCGGTGCTCGTCTCATTGTCCGGCTTGCGGTGCTGCGACGCGGCGTGCTGCACGTCGACCCGCGCCTGCCAGCGGTCCAGCTCCCACACCAAGCCGCTGTTCAGGCGCAGCGGGGCGATGCGCGGCAGTGGCTCGCCACTGTCGAGGTTCTTGGCCCGGGTATAGTCGCCGGAGAGTTCCAGGGCGAAGCTGCCGTAGCGGTTTTCCAGCAATTGCCAACGGTCCTGGGCTTCGATGCCGTAGAAGCGCGCTCGCACGCCCTGGTAGGCATACTCGGGGAAATCGCCGTGGTCATGGTCGTGCTCATGATCGTGATCGTGGTCATGATCGTCGTGGTCGTGATCATGGCCTTCACGCAGATTGCCGGTGCCGATCAGACCGATGTAGTTGCGAAAGTGGCTGTAGAACACGCCGACACTGCCCTTGTGGGTGCCGTTGTCGAAGCGCAGGGCCAGGTCGGCGGAGATGGCCTTTTCCTTGTTCAGGTTCGGGTCGCCGATCTCGTAGGCGCCGGTGGCCACGTGGGCGCCGTTGGCGTAGAGCTCGTAGAAGGTCGGCGCGCGCTCGGTGTAGCCGAGGTTGGCGGCCAGCGACCAGATTGGGTCGAGCTGGTAGACCGCGCCCGAGGACAGGCTGAAGGCATTGAAGCTGCTGGCGCTGTCGGCCCCGGCGAAGGTTTCGTTGCCCTTGGCGTCCGGATCGACCCGCGTGTGCTCCAGGCGCGCGCCCAGGCTCAGGTTCAGGCGTTCTGTCGCCTGCCATTGTTCCAGCAGGAATAGCGCCAGGCTGTCGGTGTCGGTATGCGGAACGAAAGCCTCTTCGCCGAGCGCGGAGAACTCGTTACGGCTGACCTGGGCACCGATCACCCCCTCGACCGGGCCCAGTGGCTGATGGCGCGCCTCGATGCGCGCCTCGTAACCCTTGTTCTTGAAGGTGGTGTGCACGTCGCCGCTTTCGATCTCGCGGTGCTGGTAGTCGGTGTAGCCGGCGTCGATCTTGATCGAGCTGAAGGGACCATCGAGATCGCGCAGCTCGGAGGCGAAGCCATAGTGGTCCTGCTGCATGTCCAGGCGCACGCCGGGCTCGGCCACCGAGCCGTAGTTGCTGTCATAGCGGCTGTAGGACAGGCCGGCATAGCCATGATCCCAGTGATAGGAGCCGCCAATCGCACCGCCGTCCTGGCGTCCGTCGCTGTTTTCCAGGCGATGCTTGCGGCCCGGCTCGTTGGCGTCGCGCACCTTGGAGCTGCGTGCGTAGCCGGGGATGCGCAGGTCGTTGAACTGGCGGCTGTTGGCGTCCAGGTGCAGGGCGAAGGCACCGTTGCCGGCCTCCAGCTTGCCGGCACTGCTACGGGTGGTGTCGGCGCCGCCGTAGCGCAGTTCGCCGGCGCCATGGATGCCGTCGATGGGCGAGTCGGGGATGCGGTTGTCGAAGGTGTTGACCACCCCGCCGATGGCATTGCCGCCGTAGAGCAGGGCCGCGGGGCCGCGAACGATCTCGACCCGCTCGACGGTGACCGGGTCCAGCGGCACGGCGTGGTCGTAGGACAGCGACGAGGCGTCCAGGGCACCAACGCCGTTGCGCAGGATACGGATACGGTCGCCGTCCAGGCCGCGGATCACCGGGCGGCTGGCGCCGGGGCCGAACCAGGTGGAGGCGACGCCGGGCTGCTTGTTGAGGGTCTCGCCGAGGCTGCCTTGCTGTTGCTGCAGCAGGTCGTCGCCTTCGAGCACGGTGCTCGGCGCGGCCAGTTGGGCGTTGCCGAGCGGGTTGGCGGTGATCACCTGGGGTTGCAGTTCGACGGCCTGGCTGGGAGATGACGCCAGCCAGAGCGCGACGGCGAGGGGGGACAGGTGGAGCGGCATGTGACGCATGGGGATGTGGCGTTCCTTGGCAGAATTATCAATAGTTACTTTATAACATTTCATCACAAGCTGTTCGGTACTGGCCAGTACTTTGTGGCCTGCATAGCTGTCTGTAGGAGCGGCCTTGTGTCGCGAAAGGGGCGCAAAGCGGCCCCAGGATCGTGGCCATGACCTATGTCGTTGGGGCCGCTTTGCGGCCCTTTCGCGACACAAGGCCGCTCCTACAGGGCACAGCGGTAGAGGCTGTAGATGCCACTACACTCGTGTAAGGTGCGCACCTTCCCGAACCTGGAGCATTGGCATGAGCACGGCCCAACACAACGCGCTGCACGGCAAGACCCTCGAGCAGATCCTCACCGAGCTGGTGGCGCACTACCAATGGCAGGGCCTGGCCGAGCGCATCGACATCCGCTGCTTCAAGAGCGACCCGACCATCAAGTCGAGCCTGACCTTCCTGCGCAAGACGCCGTGGGCTCGGGAAAAGGTCGAGCAGCTGTATGTGAAGCTGCAGCGCAAAGGTTGATGCAGCGCCGTCCCTGGCTGACCTTGGCCGCCGTCCTGGGCTGGGCGGGGTTGGCGATCCAGCTGTACCTGGTGTTGCTGGCGCGCTGGCAGGAACAGGCCAGCCTGGTCGGTGGGCTGGTGAACCTGTTCTGCTTTTTCACGGTGCTGACCAACACCCTGGTGGCGACGATGTTGAGCCAGGCTGCGTTTGGCCGTGAGTCGGCGGCGCGGCGGTGGTTCCTGTCCCCGTCGATCAGTGGCGCCATTACCACCAGCATCGTCCTGGTGGCCCTGGCCTACAGCCTGCTGCTGCGCCACTTGTGGCAGCCGCAGGGCTGGCAATGGCTGGCGGACGAACTGTTGCACGACGTCATGCCGCTGTTGTGCGTCTTGTACTGGTGGTTCGAGGTGCCCAAGGGGCACCTGCGACTCTGGCATCTGCTGGCCTGGGCGCTGTACCCGGCGCTGTATTTCGCCTTCGTGCTGCTGCGCGGGCAGGAGATCGGGGTGTATCCCTATCCGTTCGTGGATGTGGCGCGGTTGGGCTATGGGCAGGTGCTGGTGAATGCGCTGGCGGTACTGGCAGGATTCTGGGGGATTGGGCTGGTACTACTGGGGCTGGATCGCTGGCGAGGGCGTGGCTGAGGGCACTGGCGCTATCGCGGGGCAAGCCCGCTCCCACCGTGGGAGCGGGCGCGGCATCACTCGTCTTCAGGGGTACCGTCGGCACGCCAGTAGGCGACTGCCTTCAGCGCATCTTCCTGGATACCTTTCTCCAGCAGCAACGCCTTGGCCTGGCGAGTCAGGCCTTTTTCCAGCGCCACCCAGCCATACAGGCTGCCGTGGGGCAGCGCCAGATGCTTGACCTTGTCCAAGACATCTTCCTGACCGCGGCGCACCCAGATCACCTCGACCTGAGCCTTGCTTGGCAGCGGCTGGCGTTCCTGCTCGTCCTCGATCTGGATCACCGCCAGTACCTGGCGGCCCGCCGGCAGCTCCTCGAGGCGCCGGGCAATGGCCGGGATCGCCGTCTCATCGCCGATCAGCAGATAGCTGTCGAAGATATCCGGCACCACCATCGACGCCCGTGGGCCGGCGATGTCCAGGGTCTGGCCGGGCTTGGCCTGGGCCGCCCAGGTGGAGGCGGGGCCGTCGCCATGCAGGACGAAGTCGATGTCCAGTTCGTTGTTCACCAGGTCGATGCGCCGTGGCGTGTACTCGCGCATGGTTGGCCGGGCGCCGCCGTCGCGGCCGAGGTTACGGGCTTCGATGGCCTTTTGCTCTTCTGCGGTACAGGCGAACAGTACTTTGACATGGTCATCGCTGCCGACGCTGGTGAAGCCGGCCAGCTCCGCGCCGCCGAGGGTGATACGGCGCATGCGTGGGGTGATGTCGGTGACACGCAGCACGTCGAGGCGGCGCTGGCGGATCTCGTGGTTGACGCGATGGATAGTGTCGCTCATGGGGTGTCTTCCTTAACGAATGGGGCCGGCCCGGAGGCGATGGCCTTGGCGGTGTCGTTGAGCAAGGTGCGGACTCGCTCGATCTCGTCGGGTGTCCAGCGCCCGCTGTGCATCTGCAGGGCGTGGCGCAGGTTGCCGACGGCTTCATGGACCTGTGGTGGCCGGTCGTGGCCGCGCAGGGCGCGTTTGCTGACCTCCAGGCGCATGCGCACACCGTCCAGCGCCACCGCCTGTTCGGCCAGCGCGGCGCGGCCGGTGTCGGTGATGGTGTAGAGGCGCTTGCTGCCCTGGGTGGTGCCGGTGATCTGCTCGGCTTCCTCGAGATAGCTGAGGGTCGGGTAGATCACCCCGGGGCTGGGGCTGTAGCTGCCGTCGAAAAGGCTCTCGATCTGGCGGATCAGGTCGTAGCCGTGGCCGGGTTGCTCGGCGAGCATCGACAGCATCAGCAGTTTCAGGTCACCCGGGGCGAATACCCGTGGGCCGCGCTCGCCGCGACCGTGGTCGCGTTCGCCACGACCGTGGCGGCGCTCGTGAAAATCATGGGAGGCATGGTCGCGCATGATGCAGGGCTCCTTGTGGTGAGATATATCGCAAGATATTACTCAAGATATATCGCAAGACAAGCCCTTAAATACGAATTATTACTATCTGATTAATCGATAGGTTCGCCCCGTCAAGGTTGCGAAGCCACCTGTGGCGCCTTGCAGGCATTGGGGTTGCCCGGTTCCAGATACGGCATGAGGATCGGCGCCATGCCCTTGAGCACCTGCACCGGCAGCGCCGAGGTGAACTTGAACGCTTCGGCCGAGCGCCCCGGGACGAACGCGGTGAGGGTGCCGAAGTGGTTGTCGCCGAGGAAGAACACGAAGGTCGCGGTGCGGTTCAGCGAGCGCGAACCGATCAGCCGACCACCGGCGCCGAAGCTTTCGATGCGGTTGTCGCCGGTGCCGGTCTTGCCACCCATCACCAGTGGCGTGCCGTCGTGCAGCTTGAAGCTGCCGGAGATGCGCCGTGCGGTACCGGCATCGACCACCTGCGACATGGCGCCTTTCAGCGCCCGGGCGACTTCCACCGGGAGGATCCGCTGGCCGCGATCCGGGTCACTGATCAGTTGCGTTTCGTAAGGTGTGTTCTGGGCGAAATGCAGGGTATCGATACGCAGTGTCGGCAGGCGCACGCCATCGTTCTGGATGATCCCGACCAGTTCCGACAGGGCGGCAGGGCGGTCGCCGGAGCTGCCGATGGCGGTGGCCAGCGACGGCACCAGGTGATCGAACGGATAGCCCACGCGCTTCCAGCGCTGGTGGATGTCGGTGAACGCCTCGATCTCGACCATGGTGCGGATGCGGCTGTCGCGGGCGCCCTGGTGGCGGCTCTTGAACAGCCAGCTGTAGACCTCCTGGCGCTCGAAGCGGCTGGCGTTGAGGGCATCCTTGAGCGAGGCGCCGGGGTTCTTCAGCAGGTAGCCGAGCAGCCACAGGTCCAGCGGATGGACCTTGGCGATATAGCCCTGGTCGGGCAGGTCGTACTTGCCGGGGCCATAGGCGTCGTACATTTCCACCAGGCGCCCGTCGGTGAGCTTGGCCATGGCCAGCTTGTCGCCCTTGCTGTGGGCGCGGACGAAGGCGTTGAAGGTTTCCTGGCTGGCCTCGGGGAACAGGTAGCGGTGCGCGGCGGCCAGGCGCTGCGGGGTCACGCGCATGCTGTCGAGGAAGGTGTCCAGGCGCTGCTGCGAGGTCTTGCGCTGGTATTTCTTCCAGAAGCGCATGGTGTAGTTGCTGCCTTCGCGGTCGGCGAAGCGCGCCAGGTACTCCTGGCGGCGCGGGTCGCTGTCATCCTTGAGCAAGGGTTCGCGGTTGAACGGCTGCTGGTAGGTGACGTAGCGCACGATGTCGCGCATCAGGCGGATGAACGGCAGGTTGATCGACTCGCGCAGGGCATCCTTGAGGGTCGGGTTGCGGTTGTTGTCTTCCTTGCGGAAGTTGTTGAACACATGCATGCCGCCGCCGGTGAAGAAGGCCTCGCCGGTATTGGCCGAGTACTTGCGCTCCAGCGCGGCGTCGAGCATGGCGTCGAGGCTCTGGTTCTTGCTGTTGAGCATCAGCCATTCCAGCGACCACAGGGTGATGCGGTCGAGTTCGGCCACCGGCACCTTCTTCAGCTCGGCCGCCGGCTTGCCGGCGTACTTGTCGTGCAGCTCGGCGATGATCTCCAGGTAGGTGGTCAGTACCCGCAGCTTGGCGGTGGAGCCCAGCTCCAGCTTGCTGCCTTCGTTGATGTCGAAGGGCTGGTTGGTGCTGTCGGTCTGCACCCGCACCCGCGAGCCGTCGGCGGTGCGCTCGAACAGGGTGAAGCTGTAGCTCACCTGGTCGGTGGTCTTGGCGGTGAGCAGGCGCTCGCCGATCAGGCCGATCTGTGTGGCGAACGCCGGATCGGCGAGGTTCTTCAGGTACTGGCTGACCTGCACCTGCAGGTCGGCCTGCAAGGTGCTGGTGGCCGACAGGTCGAGGCGATCGAGGTCGTACAACGGTCGGTTGAGCATTGCCGCCAGGCGGTTGCGGGCCAGGCTGATGCCTTTGTTGGTGATGATCGGCACGATGGTTGGCTGGGCCACCCAGTCGCGGTAGATCGCCTTGCTGGCCAGGGCGGCGTCGGCCAGCGGGCGGTCGATGATGCCGTTGGCGGCGAGGACGCGGATGTGCGAGTCGGTCAGCTCCGCCAGCTCGATGCGGCCCTTGGACAGGTAATGCGAAGGCCGGCGCTGGGCAATCATCAGCGACAGCACCTGGCGCAGGGCCAGGCCGCGCTCGGCCATGCTCTTGTCGTCGCTGGCGGTGGACGTCAGCGCCTGGTTGACCTGGTCGAAGTCGGCGCCGTACCAGACCCGCAGCCCTTCGGCCATGCCGTGAACCTCACCATGGCCGGGCACCGCCGACAGCGGCACGCTGTTGAGGTAGTCGCGCACGATGCGCTCGCGGGCCTCGGTGGTATCGGGGCCGCCCTGGTAGGCGCGCACGCTGGCGGAAATCATCTGGCGGATCTTCTCGGCGCCCGAGACGGTCAGCCCGTCCGGCGAGTGGCGGTACTTTTCCAGCTGGGTGGCCAGGGTGCTGCCGCCAGCGGACTGGCCTGGCAGGGCGAAGTATTTGGCCACCTGGCTGTAGGCCGCCTTGGCGAAGCGTGGCCAGTCCACCGCCGGATTGTTCTGCGGGTCCTTCGGGTCGAGCAGGTCTCGGTTCTCGATGAACAGCAGGCTGTTGACGATCACCGGCGGGATCGCGGCGAAGTCCGGATACAGGTGCTGTGGGTAGTTGTACTGGTAGAGCGTGTCGCCACGGCAGTCGGTGATCGACAGGCCGGCCTGGATCTTCTCCACGTAGGGCGCGAACAGGCCGTGATCGACGTAGTTCATCAGCGCCGGGGAGAAATGCACCTGCTGGTTGATCAGGTAATCGCGCTTGAGCAGGCGTGGCAGGAACTCGCCCAGGGCGCTGTAGCCCAGGCGCTTGTCGAAGGGGCCTTCGCCGGGGTAGACGATGGCATCGCTCGGGCCAGGTTCGAGGGCATAGGTCAGGGTCCCGGCCAGGCGGCTGAATTCCCGCGATTGCAGGCGCGAGGTCTGGAATTCGTCGTAGGCGGCGAAGCCCACCGCGACCACGCCCACTACCAGGATGAGCAGGATCAGGCGCCACCACAGGCGGCGTTGACGTGGGGTCCTGGGCAAGGGGGATTCAGCCTGAGGTGCTTTGGGTGCTTCCGTACTGGTTGATTCCGATTGCCACAGTGCGCCCATAGTCTTGAGTCCGGCCAGGTACTTTTCGCGTTGCTTGTCTGAAGCTTAGACGTTGGTCGGGTTTGGTGAAAAATTTGTAGGAAGCTTCGAAGAGTTGGGTATGAACATGCGCCTTTGGTGCGACTTCCATTCTTCGGCAATGTTGCTAAGGTAGCTGCCCCATTCCTGTGCATGGGTGGAGTGAGGCGGTGATGCCCCTCCATGAAAGGGGTTTTGGCCGAGAATTCTCGCCAAATTTCCTGTTGTATATGGTGAAAAGCCCTGCAAGTGGCTTCCTATACTGCTCGCCCCCTTCGACCCGCCGGCACCGCGTGCCCGGTGGACAGGTTCGCCCACGAGGCGGCCTGGCGAGACGACGCCCTGCCTATCGGCGAGGCCGGTGCTGCACGAAGGTCAAATCCAATAACAAAATGAGGTTGTATTGCTATGCCAGTCGGCAACCACCCTGCCCACGACGAGTCCGCCCAGGGCGGCCCGCTCAAGCGCGAGCTGGGCGAACGGCACATCCGTCTGATGGCCCTTGGCGCCTGTATCGGCGTCGGTCTGTTCCTCGGTTCGGCCAAGGCCATCGAAATGGCCGGCCCCGCCATCATGCTTTCCTACATTATCGGTGGCCTGGCGATCCTGGTGATCATGCGCGCCCTCGGCGAGATGGCCGTGCACAACCCGGTCGCTGGCTCCTTCAGCCGCTATGCGCAAGACTACCTCGGCCCCCTGGCGGGCTTCCTCACCGGCTGGAACTACTGGTTCCTGTGGCTGGTGACCTGTGTCGCCGAGATCACCGCCGTGGCCATCTACATGGGCATCTGGTTCCCCGATGTGCCGCGCTGGATCTGGGCGCTGATGGCCCTGGGCAGCATGGGCGCGATCAACCTGATCGCGGTCAAGGCGTTCGGCGAGTTCGAGTTCTGGTTCGCCCTGATCAAGATCGTCACCATCATCGCCATGGTCCTGGGCGGCATCGGCATCATCGCCTTCGGCTTCGGTAACGACGGCGTGGCGATGGGCATCTCCAATCTGTGGAGCAACGGTGGTTTCATGCCCAACGGCGTGACCGGCGTGCTGATGTCGCTGCAGATGGTGATGTTCGCCTACCTGGGCGTGGAAATGATCGGCCTGACCGCCGGCGAGGCGCGCAACCCGCAGAAGACCATCCCCCAGGCCATCGGCTCGGTGTTCTGGCGCATCCTGCTGTTCTATGTGGGCGCGCTGTTCGTGATCCTGTCGATCTACCCGTGGAACGAGATCGGCAGCCAGGGCAGCCCGTTCGTCATGACCTTCGAGCGCCTCGGCATCAAGACCGCTGCCGGCATCATCAACTTCGTGGTGATCACCGCCGCGCTGTCGTCGTGCAACGGCGGCATCTTCAGCACCGGGCGCATGCTCTACAGCCTGGCGCAGAATGGCCAGGCCCCGGCCACCTTCGCCCGTACCTCGAAGAACGGCGTGCCGCGCAATGCCTTGCTGCTGTCGATCGGCGCGCTGCTGTTGGGCGTGCTGGCCAACTACCTGGTGCCGGAGAAGGTGTTCGTCTGGGTGACCTCGATCGCCACCTTCGGCGCGATCTGGACCTGGGTGATGATCCTGCTGGCGCAGCTGAAGTTCCGTGCCGGTCTGTCCACTGCCGAGCGTAACGCGCTGAAGTACCGCATGTGGCTGTGGCCGTTGAGCTCGTACCTGGCGCTGGCGTTCCTGGTGCTGGTGGTGGGGCTGATGGCGTACTTCCCGGATACCCGCGTGGCCCTGTACATCGGCCCGGCGTTCCTGGTGCTGCTGACCGTGCTGTACTACACCTTCCGCCTGGCGCCGAAAGAGGCGCAGGGCGTGGCGAGTACCGCCTCCTGATCAACGAAGCCCCGGCCAGTGCCGGGGCTTCGTTTTTGTATGGCTCTCATCGCGGGGCAAGCCCGCTCCCACGCCAGCCCCATGGGCGTGGGAGCGGGCTTGCCCCGCGATAAGGCCTGATCAGGCCGCCACCTCGCTGTGCGGCTCGAAACTGTCGGCCCGCGCCAGCTGCCACATCCGCGAATAGAACTGTCCATTGACCTCGCCGGTCAGCAGCTCGCCCGGCTTGAGGAACACGTGCATCTGCGAGAACAGCTTGATCTCGGTGGCCGAGATCCGCCGCACCAGGTGCTTGGCCTCCAGCTGCGCCGGGTGTTCCAGCCCTGCCGCCGCCAGCATCTCGGCCAGGGCGCGCAGGGTGTTGTGGTGGAAATTGAGCACCCGCTGGGCCTTGTCCGGCACCACCAGGGCACGCTGGCGCAGGGCATCCTGGGTGGCCACGCCGGTCGGACACTTGTTGGTGTGGCAGCTCTGCGACTGGATGCAGCCAATGGCGAACATGAAGCCGCGCGCCGAGTTGGCCCAGTCGGCGCCGATGGCCAGCACGCTGGCGATGTCGAAGGCACTGACGATCTTGCCGCTGGCGCCGAGCTTGATCTTGTCGCGCAGGTTCAGGCCGACCAGGGTGTTGTGCACGAACAGCAGGCCCTCGCGCAGTGGCACGCCGATATGGTCGGTGAACTCCACGGGGGCGGCGCCGGTTCCGCCTTCCTTGCCGTCGACGACGATGAAGTCGGGCAGGATGCCGGTCTCCAGCATGGCCTTGGCGATGCCCATGAATTCCCACGGGTGGCCCAGGCAGAACTTGAAGCCCACTGGCTTGCCGCCGGACAGTTCACGCAGCTGGGCGATGAACCGCATCATCTCGATCGGAGTGGAGAAGGCGCTGTGGCGCGATGGCGAGATGCAGTCCTCGCCCATCGGTACGCCACGGGTGTCGGCGATTTCCTGGGTCACCTTGTGCTTGGGCAGGATACCGCCATGGCCGGGCTTGGCGCCCTGGCTCATCTTGATCTCGATCATCCGCACCTGCGGGTTCTGCGCCTGGGCGGCGAAGCGCTCGGGGTCGAAGCGGCCGTCCGCGGTGCGGCAGCCGAAGTAGCCGCTGCCCAGTTCCCAGACCAGGTCGCCGCCATGTTCGCGATGGTAGGGGCTGATGCTGCCCTCGCCGGTGTCGTGGTGGAAGTTGCCCAGCTTGGCACCCTGGTTCAACGCGCGGATGGCGTTGGCGCTGAGCGAGCCGAAGCTCATGGCCGAGATGTTGAAGATCGACGCCGAATACGGCTGGCTGCACTGCGGGCCGCCGACGCTGACGCGGAAACTGGCCGGGTCGGCCAACGGCGCCGGACGCATGGAGTGGCCGATGAATTCGAAGCCCGACTCGTAGACATCGATCAATGTGCCGAAGGGTTTGTCCGAGGCTTCGTTCTTGGCCCGGGCGTAGACCAGCGAGCGCTGGGCGCGGGAGAAGGGCAGGGCGTCGCTGTCGGACTCCAGCAGGTACTGGCGGATTTCCGGGCGGATGCCTTCGACCAGGTAGCGGATGTTGCCCAGGATCGGGTAGTTGCGGCGTACCGCATGACGCTGCTGCAGCAGGTCGAACACGCCGATCAGGCTGAGCACCCCGGTAGTCAGGGTGAACGGCCACAGCCAGTCGTGTTCGAGGAACGGCAGGCTGGCGAGGGTGAACAGCACGCAGGCGGCGAAGAAGGCGTAACGGCTGAGAAGTGACAGGCTCATACGGTGTCCTTGCGAATGGCTCGGTCAGGCTCAGGGCCTGGGGCAAAGTCCGACCATAGCCCGGTTGGCCGACGGGGTAAAAATGAAAATTAGGGTATCGAAAATCATTCTCGATAATGTATGTTATAAAATAACATTTCGACCCCGAGGAGTTTCCCCATGAAAGCTGGCATCCATCCCGAATATCGTCCGGTGCTGTTCCACGACACGGCTGCCGATGTGTACTTCCTGATCGGCTCGACCGTCGATACCGATCGCACCCAGGTGCATAGCGACGGCCAGACCTACCCTTATGTGGCACTGGATGTGTCCAGCGCCTCGCATCCGGTGTACACCGGGCAGCAACGCAAGACCACGGTCGAGGGGCGAGTCGCTGGGTTCAACAAGCGCTTCGCCGGTTTCCAGGCCAAGCGTTGATCGGTAGGCGATTGCAAGCAGCACCAGCGTGGGAGCGGGCTTGCCCCGCGATCAAGGTGCGTGGCGCCGGCTTTGCCGGTGATCGCGGGGCAAGCCCGCTCCCACGCTGACGGTGCTGCAACGCTATTGCTGTAGCGGTGGTGTGTCGCGCAACAGAAGTTGGCGCCATTGCGCCTGTTCGCTGGCTGTCGCCTCGGCAAGAAACTGGTATTTGCCCGCCACCCGGGTGGCCACCGCGACACCCTCCCGGTACAGCACGCGGTTGCCTGCCACTGCCGGGACCTTGGTCCCCGGCAACAGGCTCCCGACCAGGTTCAACGGGTCGCAGGCACTCACCACCACCAGCGCCCCATCCAATGCCCGCCTGCGCACCTGGCGCAACAATTCCACCGCCTCGGGCAAGGCGAACTGCTCGCCGGCCAGCCCGGCGATAAAACGTCCGCCCCGGATCTCGCCGCGAGCTTCGAGGCGGTGGTAGCAACGCAGCAAGTCACGCCACGGCGGCAGCACGTCGCTCTCGCGTTCCAGCAGGCGCCAGCATATGACGCCATAGCGTCGCAGCAGGCTGCGAGCTACGTGCTCCAGGCGCTGCTCGGCATCCACGGCGGTACTTGCGCGGCGCAGCAGCGCCCAGCGCCCGGCATGGACCATGCTGCTCGACAGCCCAGGGTAGCCGCGGCGGCTGTTGCGCGAGGTGCGTTTGGCGGCCGGGGTGATCAGGCTGCGCAGGCCGCTGAAACCATCGGCGCTGGCCAGCCCCGAACCGACCAGCTCCTGCAGGGCCGACTCCAGCTCGCTGGGCAGCAGGTGGGCTTCATGGGCCAACTCATCGAAGAACAGCGCGCCTTGTTCCTGCAAGCTCTGCCAGACCCGCTGTGCGCGTGCGCCCAGATGCTCGACCTCGGATGCCGGGGCCAGGCTGCGCCACAGCCCCAAGTGTTCGCGGGGCAGCAGTACCAGTGGCGTGCTGCTCAGGGTGGTGGCTGACCGCGTGGAGGCCAGTCGGCTCCAGGCCCACTGGCCGCTGCGACAGCTATCGTCCAGCCAGTGCGGGCTGTAGTCCTTGATCCGGGCCGGCAGCAGTTCGGCCTCCCAGGCCCCGGCGGCGCCAGGATAGCCTTGCAGTTGATTCAGTACGTCGCCCACCGCCTGGGGACCGCGCAGGCGGGTTTCGTCGGTCAGGTGCTGCCAGTCGAACAGAAACCGCATGAAGTCCTGCAGGCTTACCGGCTCGATTTCCCGGCGCAGGCGCTTGACCGTATAGCGGTGGATGCGTGCCAGCAGGTGCCGCTCGCACCACTGCAGCTCGCCTTGGCCAGGGTCGAAGCGACCGCGTAGCACATAGCCCTCGCTCTCCAGGCGGGCGAGGGCCTGTTCGCAATCGCCGGGGGCCAGGCCCAGTGGCGCGGCGATCCGGGCCAGCGTCAGCGGACCAGAACCGCCCAGGCGCGCGCGCAGTAGTTCGGTCAGCGCGCTGTCCGGCGTGGGGGCCTGGTCGAACCCCGGCAGCAGCGGCAGGCACGGGTCAAGCTGGGCATCGGGGTACAGTGCCATGAGCAGGTCCTGGCGCTCGCGGGCGAACCACAGGTGTAGCCCGTGGCTGTTCAGGCGGCAGGCGTGTCCGCTCGCCGCAAGGGCCTCCAGCAGCGCTTGCCATTCGGGGTTGGCCTTGACTTCGGTTTGGCTGATGGCACCCAGGCTCATCAAGGCCTCGTGCATTTCATCGGCATTGCTCGGTTGCGGCCAGGCCTCGGCCTGCACGGCGGCGATGGCGTCGATGTCCAGCGCGCCGAGGTCGTCGCTGTCGCTCACGTCGTTCCAGCGCCGGTTGAGCACGGCCTGGGTGCGGCGCTCCTCCAGCGGCGCGTCGTCGAGGAAGGAGTAGGGCCGGGCGTTGAGAATCGCCGAGGCCAGTGGCGAGGGGGCGGGCAGGTCACGACTGAGCAGGCGCACTTCGCCGTTTTCCATGCGCCGCAGCAGCGCCAGCCAACCCTCGCTGTCCATGGCCTCGTGCAGGCAGTCGTCGAGTGTCTGCTGCACCAGCGGATGGTCCGGGATCTGTCGCTCGCCGACGATGTTCTCCAGGCAGGCGATCTGGTCGGGGAATACCGCCGCCACCAGGTCCTCGCTTTTCATCCGCTGGATTTGCGGCGCCACCTTGCGCCCGCCCACGTAGCGCGGCAGGGCCAGGGCGATGGCCGCGCACCAGCGCCAGCGCACGCCGAACAACGGCGCATCGAGCAGGGCCTGGAGCAGGATCGGCTCGGCCGTGTGGCTGTTCAGGTAGCGCCAGACCTCGTCCAGTTCGAAGCTGTGGCTGGTGGACAGCGACAGCACGATGGCGTCTTCGCTGGCCGCCGCCTGCAGTTCGAAGTTGAAGGTGCGGCAGAAGCGCTTGCGCAAGGCCAGGCCCCAGGCGCGGTTGATGCGGCTGCCGTAGGGCGAGTGGATGATCAGCTGGGTGCCGCCGGACTCGTCGAAGAAGCGCTCCATCACCAGCGTCTGCTGCGAGGGCAGGGCACCCAGCACCTGCCAGCTCCGGCCGAGGTAGTCGAGCAACTGACGGGCGCAGGCGTCATCGATTGCATAGGTCGCCTGCAACCACCTCAGTACCTGCTCACCATCACTGGCTTGCAATTGCTGGTCGATGCGTTGCTGCAGGCGCGCCACTGCGGTGGACAGCTCGTCGCTGCGCCCCGGCGCCTCGCCGAGCCAGAACGGAATGGTCGGTGGCAGCCCATGGGCGTCCTCGACCCGCACCCGGCCGGGTTCGACTCGCAGGATGCGGTAGGACGCATTGCCCAGCTGGAAGATATCGCCGGCAATGCTTTCCACCGCGAAGTCTTCATTGACGCTGCCGACGTTCAGCGCCTGGGGTTCGAGCAGTACCGCGTAGTCGGCGGTCTCCGGGATGGTGCCGCCGCTGGTCAGCGCGGTCAGCTGGCTGCCCCGGCGCCCGCGCAAGGTGCCATTCACCGCGTCGCGGTGCAGGTAGGCGCTGCGCACGCCCTGGCGCCCGTTGAAGCCTTCGGCGAGCATGCGCAGCAGCGCCTGGTAATGGCCTTCATCGAGGTCGGCGTAGGGCATGGCCCGACGCAGCAGGTCGAACAGCGCGCGCTCGGCCCAGGGTTGGTTGCTGACTTCGGCGACGATCTGCTGCGCCAGCACGTCCAGTGGCGCATGGGGCACCTGCAGCGTGTCCAGTTCGCCCTGGCGCGCACAGTCGAGCAGCGCCACGCACTCGATCAGCTCGTCCCGGGTGGTGGGGAACAGCCGCCCCTTGGGCACGCCATCGACCTGGTGTCCGGAGCGCCCGACCCGTTGCAGGAATGCGGCGATCGAGCCCGGCGAAGCGATCTGGCAGACCAGCTCGACCTCGCCGATATCGATGCCCAGTTCCAGCGAAGCGGTGGCCACCAGTACCTGCAGTTCACCGGCCTTGAGCCGTTGCTCGGCGGCCAGTCGGTGTTCCTTGGCCAGGCTGCCGTGGTGCGCGGCCACCGCCTCGTTGCCCAGGCGCTCGCCGAGGTGCCGTGTCAGGCGCTCGGCCAGGCGCCGGGTGTTGACGAACACCAGGGTGGTGCGATGTTCGCGGGCGAGGGCGGCGAGGCGGTCGTAGACCAGGTCCCAGACATCGGTGGCCATCACCGCGCCCAGCGGCACGGGCGGTAGCTCCAGCGCCAGGTCGCGCTGGCGCGCATGGCCGATATCGACGATGGCGCACGGGCGCTCGCGCCCCACCAGGAACTGCGCGACGCGCGCCACCGGGCGCTGGGTGGCGGACAGGCCGATGCGCCGCAACGGCCGGCCTGCCAGCGCCTGCAGGCGCTCGAGGGTCAAGGCCAGGTGACAGCCGCGTTTGTTGCCAGCCAGGGCGTGGATCTCGTCGACGATCACAGTGTGCACGCAGGCCAGACCCGCGCGGCCCGAGGCCGAGCCCATCAGCACGTACAGCGATTCTGGCGTGGTCACCAGGATGTGCGGCGCCAGCTTGCGCATGGCCGCGCGTTCCTTTTGCGGCGTGTCGCCGGTGCGTACGGCGGTGGTGATGCGCGGGGCCTTCAGGCCGAGCTGTTCGATATGGCGGCTGATGCCCTCCAGCGGCGTGTCGAGGTTCAGGTGGATGTCGTTGGACAGCGCCTTGAGCGGCGAGACATACACCACCTGGGTCCGCGCCGGCAGCTCGCCGTCGTTTTCCAGGCCCTGGCGGAACAACTCGTCGAGCACGGCGAGAAACGCGCTGAGGGTCTTGCCCGAGCCGGTCGGCGCCGCGAGCAGCATCGATTGGCCGGCGTGGATCAATGGCCAGGCGTTGGCCTGGGCGTCGGTGACCGTGGCGAAATGCTGGCGGAACCAGGTGGCGACGGCGGGGTGGAACAGGTCGAGCACCGGGTGCGGATGGGCTGGCAGGTTCATGGATTGGTTATGGAGGGGCGATGGCGAGTTGGCAAGGGGCCGTTCGTCCGGGAAGCCGATCGCGGGGCAAGCCCGCTCCCACGCGTACTCGGCAGTGCTGTCGTGGGAGCGGGCTTGCCCCGCGACAGCGTCTTGTCAGGTATCCTGCGCCCCTTCACTCACGCGGAGTCCTCCATGTCCAACACCATCCGCATCGCCGCCGCCCTGTTGATCGATGCGCAAGGCCGCACCCTGCTGGTGCGCAAGCGTGGCACCCAGGCGTTCATGCAGCCCGGTGGCAAGATCGATACAGGTGAATCACCGGTCCAGGCGCTGGTGCGCGAGCTGCACGAGGAACTGGGCCTGCGCGTCGATCCGGCCCAGGCCATTCACCTGGGCCGTTTCAGCGCCCCGGCAGCCAACGAACCGGGCTTCGAGGTGCAGGCCGAGTTGTATTGCGTGCATTGCGCCGAGACGGTAACCCCGGCGGCGGAAATCGAAGAGCTGACCTGGCTGGCCGCCGACCAGGCGCCAACGCTGGATCTGGCCCCCCTGACCCGCGACCTGATCCTGCCGCTGTGGCGCGAGGGCCTCAACGCACCGCGCTGACCCCGTCGAGGGTGGCGAACGAGGTGTCCTTGGCGGTCAGCAGGAAGTCACGCATGTACGGCGCATCCAGCATGTCGGTGCGCACCGCCGCGTAGAGCGTGGCGAACAGACCCTTTTCGCCCAGGCGCTTGCCCTTCACGTAGCCCCGCGAGCTGTACTCGTGCAATGCCCAGTGCGGCATGCCGCACACGCCCCGGCCGCTGGCCACCA
Organism: Pseudomonas sp. GD03858; assembly: GCF_029840925.1. Classification (GTDB taxonomy): domain Bacteria; phylum Pseudomonadota; class Gammaproteobacteria; order Pseudomonadales; family Pseudomonadaceae; genus Aquipseudomonas. The sequence goes on along the minus strand of NZ_JAOCDM010000021.1, from coordinate 45,126 downwards.
GTTGCATCATCATCACCGTCAGCTCCGAGGTGCGCACCGCGGCCGGCTCGATGTCGGCCGGTTCCAGGAAGCGGGTGAAGATGTCCAGGCGGTCACGTTCCACCGGGTAGGTGATCAGGGTCTGGTCGAGCAGGTCCTGGGGCACGATGTACGGCTTGCCGGCCAGCGGGTGCTGGTTGGCCACCGCGAGCATGGCCTCGTAGGTGAACAGCGGCACGTAGGTGATGCCGGCCAGGTCCACCGGGTCGGAGGTCACCACCAGGTCCAGGTCGCCACGGGCCAGGGCCGGCAGTGGGGCGAAGGCGAAGCCCGAGGCCAGGTCCAGCTCCACCTCCGGCCAGGCGTCGCGAAACTGGTCGATGGTCGGCATCAGCCACTGGAAGCAGCTGTGGCATTCGATGGCCATGTGCAGGCGCCCGGCGGTGCCACCGGCCAGGCGGGCGATGTCGCGTTCGGCGCCGCGCAGCAGCGGCAGGGTGGCGTCGGCCAGTTGCAGCAGGCGCAAGCCGGCGCTGGTGAAGCGGATGGGTTTGGTCTTGCGCACGAACAGCGCCAGGCCCAGGCGTTCCTCCAGCTCCTTGAACTGGTGCGACAGCGCTGACTGGGTCAGGTGCAGCCGCTCGGCGGCCTCCACCAGGCTGTCGGCTTCGCGTAGGGCATGAAGGGTTTTCAGGTGGCGGATTTCCAGCACGACGGCTCCGTGAGCATTCTGTGGTCTAAAACTAGGTGGCGTTGAGTTTCCCTCATGTTGCCCTGTGCTGTCGACAGATGGATGTGCGCGACCGCTCGGCAAGGTTCACGAAACTGTCACGGTTTTGTGGCAGCGCGCCCGAACGAATTTCATCAGACTCGCGCTCTACTGGGGATCTGCATTCTGGTGTTTCTTTTCATGCGGGCTTTTCTACTTTTCTTCTTTCTGTTGGTCAGCGTGCCGGCGAGCTTCGCCGATGGCCGCTGCGACGTTCACGTGCCGGTGCAACGGGCCGAGCTGGGTGAGCTGAGCCTGGTCTACCAGAGCGTCGGCGCCCCGCGCGATCCGGCCTTGCTGCTGGTCATGGGCCTGGGCGGGCAGCTTATCCATTGGCCGGACGATGTGGTCGAGGCCCTGTGCCTCCAGGGGTTTCGGGTGATCCGCTATGACAACCGCGATGTCGGGTTGTCGCGCTGGAACCAGTTGCCGGCCTCGGCCAACCTGAGCGTCGAACTGCTGCGCTACAAGCTGGGCCTGCCGGTGTCGGCGCCCTATACCCTCACCGACATGGCCGGTGACGGCTTGCGCCTGATGGATGCCCTGGGGATCCGCCAGTTCCATGTGCTGGGCGTGAGCATGGGCGGCATGATCGCCCAGCACCTGGCGGCCATGGCCCCAGAGCGAGTGCGGAGTCTGACGCTGGTGATGTCCAGTTCGGGCGCTGCCGGCTTGCCGACACCGGATCCGGCGTTGCTGCAGCTGCTGGCGCGGCGTGGCGCTCCGAGCCGTGAGGTGGCCATCGAGCAGCAGGCCGATCTGCTGGCGGCTCTGGGCAGTCCTGACGTGCACGATGACCGGGCCGTCCTGCGGCAGCAGGCGGCAGTGGCCTATGACCGGGCGTTCAATCCGGAGGGGGTGAAGCGCCAGATCATGGCGATTCTCGCCGAGCCAAGCCGGGTCGAGTTGCTCAACCAGCTACGGGTGCCGACGCTGGTGGTGCATGGCACGGCCGATCCACTGCTGCCGGTGATGCATGGAGTGCATCTGGCGGCGCACATCCAGGGCAGTCAGCTGCGGCTGATCCCGGGGTTGGCGCATCGCTTCCAGGAACCGTTCAAGGCGCCGTTGCTGGGGGCGGTCCTACCCTACCTGCAGGCGCATCGGCAGGATGTCACGCACATCGCCCGGCTCTAGAGCACATCGCGGGGCAAGCCCGCCCCCACGATAGCCCTGCGCAACATTCGTGGGAGCGGGCTTGCCCCGCGATTCGTTCAATGCATCCGCACCCAAACGCTCACCAGCACCGTCGCCGCCACCAGCCAGGCCACCGTGGCCAGGGCCAGTGACGCCTCCAGGCGCATGCGCTCGACCAGCACATACAGCGTCGCCAGGTAGACGAAATAGGGAATGATCGACCACATCCCGAACAGGATGGTGGTCTTCAGGTCTTCCAGCGAGCGACCCTTGCCGACGATGTAGTGGGCGATCAGGGCAAAGGTGGGAAACAGCGGCACCAACCCTGCGATGTAGTAGTTGCGGGTCTTCGACAGGATCGCCAGGAGCACCACCACGCCGGCGCCCAGGGCCGCTTTGAATACCAGGTCCACGTTGAACTTCCAGGATAGGGTTGCTGATTCAGCCGAGGCCGTACTTCTTCACTTTGTCGAACAGCGTGGTCTTGGCCATGCCCAGCTCCTGGCTGGCCTGGCTGAGGTTGCCGCCGGTGCGCTGCAGGGCGTCGCCGAGCAGGTTGCGTTCGAACGCCTCCACCGCCTCGGCAAAGCCCAGGCCCTGGCTGGCGCCGCCGCTGGAGCCTTTCTTGAACGCGGGCAGGCCCAGGGCATGACGCTCGGCGACGTTGCGCAGTTCGCGCACGTTGCCCGGCCAGTCGTGGGCCATCAGCCGCGACAAGGTCTGGCTGTCCAGCTCCGGTGCCTCGCGGTCGAAGCGCAGGGCCGATTGCTGCAGGAAGTGCTCGAACAGTTGCAGGATGTCTTCGCGGCGCTCACGCAGCGGCGGCAGCTCCAGGGTGACGACATTGAGGCGGTAGTACAGGTCGCTGCGGAACTGGCCGCTCTGGCCGAGCGTGGCAAGGTCGGCCTTGGTCGCGGCGATCACCCGGCAGTCCACCGCGATGCTCTGGTTCGAGCCCAGGCGCTCCAGGGTGCGCTCCTGCAGCACGCGCAGCAGCTTGATCTGCAGGTTGATTGGCATGCTCTCGACTTCGTCGAGGAACAGCGTGCCGCCGTTGGCGTGCTCGATCTTGCCGATGCGGCGTTTGCCGGCGCCGGTGAAGGCGTTGGCCTCGTGGCCGAAGATCTCGCTTTCGAACAGGTTCTCCGGCAGGCCGCCGCAGTTCAGCGCCACGAACGGCTGGCCCTGGCGCCGGCTGAAGTCGTGCAGGCAGCGTGCGACCAGCTCCTTGCCGGTGCCGGTTTCGCCTTCGATCAGCACGTTGGCCGAGGTATCGGCGACGTTGGCGATCAGTTCGCGCAGGTGCTCCATGGCCGGCGAGCGGCCAATGATGCGTCCCTCCAGGCTGCTCTGTTCGGCCAACTGGCGACGCAGGGCGAATACCTCGCGGGACAGGCCGCGCTGTTCCAGCGCCCGGCGTACCACGTCGACCAGACGTTCCGGTGAGAAGGGCTTCTCCATGAAGTCGTAGGCGCCGTTGCGCATGGCGCCGACCGCCATGTCGATGTCGCCGTGGCCGGTGATCAGCACCACCGGCAGGCTGCGGTCGCGGGCCTTGAGGCGGTTGAGCAGTTCCAGGCCATCGATGCCCGGCAGGCGGATGTCGCTGACGACGATGCCGGCGAAATCGTCGCCGATGCGCTCCAGGGCCTGTTCGGCGCTGCCGACGCCTTCGCAGGCGATGTCTTCCAGGGCCAGCGCCTGCTGGCAGCCGAGCAGCACGTGCGGGTCGTCTTCGACGATCAGGACGGTGAGAGGTGCTTGTTTCATAGAGGCTCAGCCAATTCGCTAGGGGGCGTGACCAGGGGCAGGGCAAGGACGAACGCGGTACCGCCGCCGGCAGGGTGTTCGACGCTCAGTGTACCCTTGGCGGCGGCGGCCAGGCTCGCCGACAAGGTCAGGCCCAGGCCCAGGCCATGCTCGCCCGGTTTGGTGGTGAAGAAGGGTTCGAACAGGTGCTTGCGCGCTTCGGCATCGATGCCGTGGCCGTTGTCGAGCACCCGCAGGCGGTACTTGTCGCCCTGCACCTCACCTTCCAGCCACAGTTGCGGCAGGGGTTGGGTGGCCATGGCGTCGAGGGCGTTGCCGATCAGGTTGACCAGAATCTGCTCCAGGCGGGTCTGGTCGATGGCCAGCAGCTGGTCGTCGAACTGCCGGTGCAGTTGCAGGTGGCAGGCGCTGATGCGGTTGGCCAGCACTTGCAAGGAGGCTTGCACGGCCTTTTCCAGTGAGGCCTGGCCGCTGTCGTCGCCACGTCGGGCGAACGAGCGCAGGCTGGCGGTGATGCGGCCCATGCGGTCGATCAGGTCGTTCATGGTGCGCAGGTTGGCGCTGGCGGTTTCCAGCGCGCCGCGTTCGAGGAAGCGCACGGTGTTGCCGGATAGGGTGCGCAAGGCCGCCAGGGGTTGGTTGAGCTCATGGGCGATGCTGGTGGACATCTGCCCGATGGCCGCCAGCTTGCCGGCCTGGACCAGTTCGTCCTGGGCATGGCGCAGGGTCTGCTCGGCGTGGCGGCGTTCGCGAATCTGGCCCTTGAGCCGTTCGTTGCTGGCGCGCAGGTCGGCGGTGCGCTCGGTGATCTTGCGCTCCAGCTGGCTGTTGGCTTCTTCCAGTGCCTCGCGGGCGGCCAGGCGGGTGGCGATCACCTTGCGCCGCTCGTTCCAGGCGATGGCCAGGATCGCCAGCAGGGCGAAGGCCACGCCCACCAGGATGCCCTGCACCATCGATTCGCGGCGCAGGTCCTGCAGCGGGGTGAGCAGGGTGAAATGCCACGGCGTGTCGGCCAGGCGCCGGGTCTGGGCCAGGTACGCGACTTCGCGCTGCTTGCCCTTGTCGGTCTCGCTGTTGGCCGGGAAGGTGAGCTTTTCCACGCCGTCGGCCAGGGTCTCGCGGGCCAGCGGTTGCAGCTCGTTGAGCGGCCACCAGTAGTACTGCAGGCTGCGCGCCAGGCGCTCCTTGATCTGCGGGTTGAGCGGACGCACCGATTTCAGGCGCCGGGATGGGTCGCTGGAAAGGATGATGATGCCGTTCTCGTCGCTGACGAAGGCTTCCAGGCGGGCACGCTGCCAGCGTTCCTCGAGGGTGTCCAGGCGCACCTTGATCACCGCCACGCCAATGATCTTGCCGTGCTCCTCCAGGCCATGGGCCAGGTAGTAGCCGGCCTCGCCGGTGGTGCTGCCGATGCCATAGAAGCGCCCGGGCTCGCCACGCACGGCGGTCTGGAAATAGGCACGGAAGGCCAGGTCCTCGCCGAGGAAGGAGTCGGCATCGCGCCAGTTGCTGGTGGCCTGGACCCGGCCATTGGTGTCGAGGACGAAGATCGCCCGGCTGCGGCTGCGCCGGTTCAGGCCTTCGAGGTATTCGTTGACGGCCTGGCGGTCACCGGCCTCGGGGTCGGTGAGCAGGCGCGAGACGCTGTCCTCCAGCTCCAGCAGGCTGGGCAGGTAGGTGTACTTGCTGATTTCGCTTTCGACGGTACGGGCATGCAGCTCCAGCTGGCGCTCGCCGTTCTCGCTGAGGCTGCGAATGCCGTTGCTCTCGCTGATCAGATAGCCGGCCAGGCCGAGCCCGACCATCAGCAGGATGACCAGGGGCGGGACGAGCAGTTGACGGATCAGACGGGATTTCACGGCGGGCTGGGCAGGGCGAAGGAGCGAAGGGTCGCATTTCATCACAGTGGCCTTGTCACGACCAGCTTCCGCTGCCCGTCAGGGCAGCGGAATCCGTACCTGCTCAGTGCTGCAGGATCTTGCTGAGGAAGTGCTGGGTGCGTTCGTGACGCTTCTCCGGGCTGCCGAAGAAGTCTTCCTTCTGGCAGTCCTCGATGATGTTGCCCTTGTCCATGAAGATCACCCGGTTGGCGACCTTGCGCGCGAAGCCCATCTCGTGGGTCACGCACATCATGGTCATGCCTTCGTGGGCCAGCTCGACCATCACGTCCAGTACTTCGTTGACCATTTCCGGGTCCAGCGCCGAGGTCGGTTCGTCGAACAGCATGACGATCGGGTCCATCGACAGGGCGCGGGCGATCGCCACGCGCTGCTGCTGGCCACCGGACAGCTGGCCGGGGTGTTTTTTGGCGTGGGCGCCGAGGCCCACACGGTCGAGCAGGGCCAGGCCCTTCTTGGTGGCTTCCGCCTCGCTGCGACCGAGCACCTTGCGCTGGGCGATGGTCAGGTTCTCGGTGATCGACAGGTGCGGGAACAGCTCGAAGTGCTGGAACACCATGCCCACTCGCGAACGCAGCTTGGGCAGGTTGGTCTTCGGATCGGCGATGGAGGTGCCGTCGACCACGATGTCGCCCTTCTGGAACGGCTCCAGCGCGTTGACGCACTTGATCAGGGTGGACTTGCCCGAGCCGGACGGGCCGCAGACCACCACCACTTCACCCTTCTTGACCTCGGTGCTGCAGTCGGTCAGTACCTGGAAGTCCCCGTACCACTTGTTGACGTTCTTGATGGAAATCATACGGTGATCCTTTTTTGCAGGCGCTTGACCAGCCAGGAAGCGGAGAAGCTGATGAGGAAGTAGACGACACCGGCGAAGATCAGGAACTCGTGGGAGCGCCCGATGATGTCGCCGTTGGAGCGGGCCGAGTTGAGGAAGTCGACCAGGCCGACGGTGTAGACCAGCGAGGTGTCCTGGAACAGGATGATGCTCTGCTGCAGCAGCAGCGGGGTCATCTTGCGAAACGCCTGAGGCAGGATGATCAGGCGCATGCACTGGCCGTAGCTCATGCCCAGCGCCTGCGCGGCGCCCATCTGGCCCTTGGAGATCGACTGCACGCCGGCCCGCACGATCTCGCAGAAGTAGGCCGCCTCGAACATCATGAAGGCCACGACGCAGGAGGTGAACGCGCCCACCGGTGTGTCCTGGCCGGTGATCCAGCGCAGCACGAACGGCACCGCCAGGTAGAACCAGGTGATCACCAGCAGCAGCGGGATCGAGCGGAAGTAGTTGACGTAGGCGCCGGCCACGTTCGACAGCAGCTTGTTCGACGACAGGCGCATCAGGGCCAGGATGGTGCCCAGGGCGATACCGCCGACCACGCCCATGACCATCAGCTTGAGGGTCATGACCATGCCTTCCCAGAGGGCGGGCAGGGCGGGGATGATTTCGCTGAAATCCATGTCCATTTACTTGCCTCCCACGGAAATCAGGCCCGGTACGGCGACTTTTTTCTCGACAGCGCGCATGAGCAGCATCAGGCCCATGTTCAGGGTGAAGTAGATCAGGGTGGCCAGGGTGAAGGCCTCGAACAGGTTGGCCGAGAATTCGGCGGTCTGCTTGGTCTGCGCCAGCAGCTCCATCAGGCCGATCAGCGAGGCCACCGAGGAGTTCTTGAACACGTTCAGGAACTCCGAGGTGAGCGGTGGAATGATGATCCGGTAGGCCTGGGGCAGCAGCACGTTCATGTAGATCTGCGGCAGGCTGAAGCCCATCGCGCGCCCGGCCGCCTCCTGGCCACGGGGCAGCGCCTGGATGCCGGTGCGCACCTGCTCGCAGACACGGGCGGCGGTGAACAGGCCCAGGCAGATGACCACGCTGATCAGCGCCGAGGTGGTCGGGTTGAGGTCCTGCTTGAACCATTCCTGCAGGCCTTCGGGCAGCAGGTCCGGCACCAGGAAGTACCAGATGAACAGCTGTACCAGCAGCGGCACATTGCGGAACAGTTCGACGTAGGCGGTGGCGATCCCTGACACCAGACGGTTGGGCACGGTACGCATCACGCCGAGCAGCGAGCCCAGCAGCAAGGCGATGATCCAGGCGGAGATGGCGATGGCGATGGTCCAGCCCAGACCGGTGATGTACCAGTCCAGATAGGTCTCGCTGCCCACGCCGGTGGACTTGAAGAACACGCCCCAGTCCCAGTTGTAATTCATCGGGATTTCCCCTCAGACGGTTGTTTCACGGGCACCTTCGAGCATCCAAGGGCGTTGAACGCCCTCGGATGAAAGGGTAGACACTAATGGGTGGCCTGTTCGATCGAATCGCGCGGATGCGCTACAGGCCACTATCCATGGCTATGGAAGATCAGGACTTCTTCTCGTCCGCCGCCTTGTCGGTCGGCTCGGCGATCAGCTTCTTCAGCTCGTCGCTCATCGGGAACTGCAGGTTCAGGCCTTTTGGCGGAATCGGCTGCTGGAACCACTTGTCATAGCTCTTGTTGACTTCACCCGACTTGAAGTAGGCGACGATGGCCTCGTCGACCGCTTTCTTGAAGGCCGGATCGTCCTTGCGCACCATGCAACCGTAGATCTCGTACGATTGCGGGGTGCCGGTGATGACCCAGTCGGACGGCTTGCGTGCCTTGGCCATTTCACCGGCCAGCAGGGCGTCGTCCATCATGAACGCCACGGCGCGGCCGCTTTCGAGCATGTTGAAGGCTTCGCCGTGGTCCTTGGCGGAGATCACGTTCATCTTCATCTGCTTGTCGGCGTTCATCGCCTTGAGGATGCGCTCGGAGGTGGTGCCGGCGGTGGTCACCACGTTCTTGCCGGCCAGGTCGGCGAAGTCTTTATAGGACGGCTGGCCATCCTTGACCTTGGTCAGCAGGCGGGTGCCGACTTCGAAGATGCCCACCGAGAAGCCGACCTGCTGCTGGCGCTCGACGTTGTTGGTGGTGGAGCCGCACTCCAGGTCCACGGTGCCGTTCTGCACCAGCGGGATGCGAGTCTGCGAGGTGACCAGGTTGTACTTGACCTTGATGTCGGTGCCCAGTTGCTTTTTCAGGGCTTCGACGACGGCCAGCTGGATGTCGTGGGAGTAGCCTACTGGTTCCGGTTTGCCGGCCAGGTAGGAGAACGGGATGGAGGAGTCGCGATGGCCCAGGGTGATGGTGCCGGAGTCCTTGATCTTCTTCAGGGTGCCGGTCAGCTCTTCGGCCATGACCGGCGACGAGATGACCGCTGCCGCGATGGCGGCGCCCAGCAATTGACGAACGATGCGCATCAAATTTTCCTCGACGTGTTTGTTTTTTTTATGGAGCCGTTGGCGGACTCTTTCGTTCAACGAATACAGCATGAAGCGTGGTGCATTCGGCTCCCAAGTGTAGAGCATGACTCGTGCCAAGCCCCGACATTGATCATAACGCCGCGAAAATACTGGGAATTAATCTTTTTTGATGCCTTTACGACAGTATGTGTCGTACGGCTTTCCGAAAGGGTGCGAGCGGATCGTTCGGGAATCCGAACGAATGACTGCGCGCAGGGGCGTCAGTCTGACGCAATGGGGCCGCACAGCGGCCCCATTGAGTCTTACCGGTTTGGCCTCAGGCCGCCTGCACGCGGTTGGCCAGGGCCTGCTGCAAGTAATCGGCCAGTGCCTGTTGCTCGACCACGCTGGTGAACAGGCCCAGCTTGGTGCGGCGCCAGAGAATGTCGTCGGCGCTGCTGGCCCATTCTTCGCTGCACAGGTAGTCGACCTCGCGGGTGAACAGGCCACCACCAATCGACTGGCCGAGGTCTTCAGGGCCGTTGACGCCTTCGAGCAGGCGCCAGACACGGCTGCCATAAGTGCTCGCCCAGCGCCTGGCGATATCCAGCGGCAGCCAGGCATGGCGCGCCACCAGCGCTTCGACCAGGGCCTGCGCGCTGGTCATGCTCTCGCCGCCTGGCAGCGGGGCGGCGGCGGTCCAGCTGCCGCGCATCTGGGTGAAGAACGGGTGCAGCTCGGCCATGGCCGATTCGGCCAGCTTGCGGTAGGTGGTCAGCTTGCCGCCGAATACCGACAGCAGCGGAGCCTGGCCCTCGCTGGCGGACAGCGCCAGAGTGTAGTCGCGGGTCACCGCCGATGGGTTGTCCGACTCGTCGTTGCACAACGGGCGCACGCCGGAGTAGGTGTGCAGGATGTCGGCACGGCTGAGCTGGTGGTTGAAGTGCTCGTTGACCACCTTGAGCAGGTAGTCGGTTTCCTGCTCGGTGATCGCCACCTTGGCCGGATCGCCACTGTATTCGCGGTCGGTGGTGCCGATCAGGGTGAAGCGTTCCAGGTACGGAATGCAGAAGACGATGCGCTGGTCTTCGTTCTGCAGGATGTAGGCATGCTCGCCTTCGTACAGGCGCGGCACGATGAGGTGGCTGCCCTGGATCAGGCGGATGCCGTACGGCGCATCGAGTTTGAGGTCATCCTTGATGAAGCTGGCCACCCAGGGGCCGGCGGCGTTGACCAGGGCGCGGGCACGAATGCTTTGCAGGCTGCCGTCGGCGTGCTGCAGTTCCACCTGCCACAGGCCATCGATACGTTCGGCGCGCAGGCAACGGGTGCGGGTGTGGATGTGCGCGCCTTTCTCGCGTGCGGCCATGGCGTTGAGCACCACCAGGCGGGCGTCGTCCACGGCGCAGTCGGCATACTCGAAGCCGCGGGTGATGGCTGGCTTGAGCGGGTAGCCCGGCCCGAAGCGCAGGCTGCGCGAGGCGCCCAGGCGCTTGCGCTTGCCCAGGTGGTCATAGAGGAACAGGCCGGCGCGGATCATCCAGGTCGGGCGCAGGTGCGGGCGGTGCGGCAGGACGAAGCGCATCGGCTTGACGATGTGTGGCGCCTTGGCCAGCAGGACTTCGCGCTCGGCCAGGGCTTCGCGCACCAGGCGAAATTCGTAGTGTTCGAGGTAGCGCAGGCCGCCGTGGATCAGCTTGCTGCTGGCCGATGAAGTGTGCTGGGCCAGATCGTCCTTTTCGCAAAGGAACACCTTGAGGCCACGCCCGGCGGCATCGGCTGCGATGCCCACGCCATTGATGCCACCGCCGATCACGGCGAGGTCATAGCAGTCGATGGTTTGGGGCGAAACGGGCTGGGACACGGCAAGGCCTCCTGGGCTGTTCACATCGAATATGAACATCTATGTTCGAATTCGAAAATATTAGCGCAATGAACCAGCGGTCGCCAGTCAGTCTTCATAGAAAATACTGATCGAATGGCAAGGAAATGAACAAAAACGAAAGTGATGAGCAAGCTGCATGTTTCACGTTGCAAGAAAAAGCCGGACTGCAACTGACAGCCTGTCGCGGTCCGGCTTTTTCTTGCGGCTAAGCGCTTGAAGCTTGTAGCGCTCAAACCACGTCGAGACGGATCTTGTGTTGATTGAGCAGCTGGGTGAGGGCAGGGGACGGTGCCTGGTCGGTCACCAGGCAGTCGATCAGGCTGATCGAGCCCAGGCGAACCATGGCGTTACGGCCGAACTTGCTCGAGTCAGCGGCGAGGATCACCTGGCGGGCGTTGGCAATGATCGCCTGGGACACGCGCACTTCCTGGTAGTCGAAGTCCAGCAGGCTACCGTCTTCGTCGATGCCGCTGATGCCCACCACGGCGAAGTCGACCTTGAACTGGCTGATGAAGTCGACGCTGGCCTGGCCGACCACGCCACCGTCGCGGCGCACCGTGCCGCCAGCCACCAGCACCTCGAAATCGTCCTTGGCGCCAAGGATGGCCGCCACGTGCAGGTTGTTGGTGATGATCTTCAGGTGATTGTGGTTGAGCAGGGCCCGGGCGATGGATTCGGTGGTGGTGCCGATGTTGATGAACAGCGAGGCATGGTCGGGGATCTGCCGGGCCACGGCTTCGGCAATGCGCTGCTTTTCATCGCGCATCTGGTCGGCGCGCATGGCGTAGGCGGTGTTCTCGATGCTCGAGTCATAGGCTGCGCCGCCATGGTAGCGCCGCAACAGGTTGGCCTCGGCCAACTGGTTGATATCGCGGCGGATGGTCTGCGGGGTGACGACGAACAGCTGCGCCATTTCCTCGATGCTGACATAGCCGCGTTCGCGAACCAGTTCGAGGATTTGTTGTTGGCGTGGGGGCAGATTCATGGGCGGTCCTTTGGGGCTGCCGGACAAATTCTGCAATGATGCCGTAGGTCGTGGTGTAGGACCAGCCTGGTTATTGCGCAAGAGCCCATCGCGGGGCGAGCCCGCTCCCACGAAAAGCGCTGCTTGGCGGCGCTTGATCGTGGGAGTGGGCTTGCCCCGCGATGCTTGTGGGATCAGGCGTCGTGATCTTCCCAGTCGCGGGTGCGATCTACTGCTTTACGCCAGCCCTTGTACAGTTTCTCTTTCGCCGCCTCATCCAGCTGCGGGCTGAACTCGCGTTCGATGATCGCCTTGTCGCGCAGTTCGTCCAGGCCGCTCCAGAAACCGCAGGCCAGGCCTGCCAGGTAGGCGGCGCCCAGGGCCGTGGTTTCGCGCATCTTCGGGCGCTCGACGCAGGTGCCGAGGATGTCCGCCTGGAACTGCATCAGGAAGTTGTTGGCCACCGCGCCACCGTCCACGCGCAGCTCGGAGAGGCGTTGGCCGCAGTCTTGCTGCATGGCGTCGAGCACATCGCGGGTCTGATAGGCGATGGACTCCAGCGCCGCGCGGATGATGTGGTCGACCTTGACGCCGCGGGTCAGGCCGAACAGCGCGCCGCGGGCATACGGATCCCAGTAGGGGGCGCCCAGGCCAGTGAAGGCCGGGACCAGGTACACGCCATTGCTGTCCTTGACCTTGCTGGCGAAGTATTCGGTGTCGTAGGCGTCGTTGACGATCTTCAGTTCGTCGCGCAGCCACTGCACGGTGGAGCCACCGTTGAACACCGCGCCCTCGAGAGCGTACGCCACTTCGCCGCGCGGGCCGCAGGCGATGGTGGTGAGCAGGCCGTGGGACGACTGGACGGCCTTGTCGCCGGTGTTCATCAGCAGGAAGCAGCCGGTGCCGTAGGTGTTCTTGGCCTGGCCCGGCTCGACGCACATCTGGCCGAACAGCGCCGATTGCTGGTCGCCGGCGATACCGGCGATGTCGATGCCGCTCTTGGTCTTGCCATAGACTTCGGACGACGGGCGTACCTCAGGCAGCATCTGGCGTGGAATGCCAAGGATATCGAGCAGCTTCTCGTCCCACTGCAGCGTATGGATGTTGAACATCAGCGTGCGCGAGGCGTTGGTGTAGTCGGTGACGTGCACCTTGCCGCCGGAGAACTTCCAGATCAGCCAGGTATCGATGGTGCCGAACAGCAGCTCGCCACGCTCGGCGCGCTCGCGGGCGCCCTCGACATTGTCGAGGATCCACTTGAGCTTGGTGCCGGAGAAGTACGGGTCGGTGACCAGGCCGGTGGCTTCGCGGATGTACTGTTCATGGCCGTCGCGTTTGAGCTGGGCACAGATGTCGGTGCTGCGCCGGCATTGCCAGACGATGGCGTTGTACACCGGGCGACCGGTTTCCTTGTCCCAGACGACGGTGGTTTCGCGCTGGTTGGTGATGCCGATGGCGGCGACCTGGGCGTGGCTGATGCCGGCCTGGGCCAGGGCCTCGACCATGGTCGCGCTCTGGGTGGCGAAGATTTCCATCGGGTCGTGCTCGACCCAGCCCGCCTGCGGGTAGTGCTGGGCGAATTCGCGCTGCGAGGTGCCGACCACATTGGCATCGCGATCGAAGATGATGGCGCGCGAACTGGTGGTGCCCTGGTCCAGGGCGATGATGTAGTTCTTGTCCAGGGTGTCTGTCATGTCGATGGCCTTGCACGAATAAGGGAGTAGGTCAGGGCGTGGCGGGCCCGGCGTCTCAGCCTGGGCCCGGCGCTGGCATCAGGAAACCTGGGTGTCGCCCTGAGGATTATCGTCTGTCTGCGGGTTCTCGGCTTGCGCGGTCGGCAGGTTGCGGGCGATCAGGCCACGGTACAGGGCCGCGCCGAGGCTGGCGCCGAGGATCGGTGCGAAGACGGGCACCAGGAAATAGGGGATGTCGCGACCGCCGGTGAAGGCGATTTCGCCCCAGCCGGCGAAAAATGTCATGAGTTTGGGACCGAAATCCCGTGCCGGGTTCATCGCGAAGCCGGTCAGCGGGCCCATGGCGCTGCCGATCACGGCAATCAGCAGGCCGATCAGCAGCGGGGCGGTGGCGCCACGGGGCAGGCCGTTGTTGTCGTCGGTCAGGGCCATGATCACGGCCATCAGGATGGCGGTGATGATCACTTCGACGAGAAACGCCTGGCCGGTGGACAGCGCCGGGTGCGGATACGTCGAGAACACCGAGGCCAGCTCCAGGCTGGCCTGGCTGCCGCGCAGCATGGCGTGGCTTTGTTCGAAATCGAAGAACAGGTTGCTGTACAGGAAGTACACCAGCGCCGCGCCGCAGAAGGCGCCGCCTACCTGGGCGAGGATGTAGAACGGCAGCTTGCGCTTGTCGAAGCCGGCGAACACGGCGAGGGCGATGCTCACGGCCGGGTTCAGGTGCGCGCCGGAGACGCCGGCGCTGAGGTAGATCGCCATGCTCACGCCGACCCCCCAGATGATGCTGATCTCCCACAGGCCGAAGCTGGCGCCGGCGACCTTGAGCGCGGCGACGCAACCGGTACCGAAGAAGATGAGCAGGGCGGTGCCGAGGAATTCGGCCAGGCATTGGGCGTAAAGCGTCGGTTGTCGTAGAGCAGTCGTCATGTTTGACCTCGGTTCTTGTTGTTGTGAGGCGCTGGGCGCTCGACAGCAAAAAGCCCGGAGTCGATCCCCATTGACGCCGGGCGGATACAGGAAGTGCACCTTATAGGTGCACCATTTATTCATAAACGAAAAAATATAGACAAGAAACGCTGATGTCAAAGGTCGAAAATGAACGCCCGGTCACAATCTGACAGTCAGGCCCATCGCCGAATCGGCGGCCGCTGCTCTGGCCTGGGGGCTGCGCTGGCTGGAAGGTGGCATTTGCCCTAAAGTAGCCGCCGAAACGTGATCGACTGGAGCCCTGCATGACCCCCGCCCTGGACCTGCTGAAGAAGGCGCGCGCCGAGCACCGCGTGCACAGTTACGAACATGATCCCAAGACCGCCTCCTATGGCCTGGAAGCAGCCGAAAAGCTGGGCCTTGAGCCATTACGCGTGTTCAAGACGCTGCTGGCCAGCAGCGAGAAGGGCGAGCTGCTGGTGGCGGTGGTACCGGTGGTCGGCACCCTCGATCTGAAGGCCTTGGCCCACGCGGCAGGGGTGAAGAAATGCGAAATGGCCGACCCGCAGGTCGCCCAGCGCGCCACGGGTTACCTGGTCGGTGGCATCAGCCCGCTGGGCCAGAAGAAGCGCCTGCGTACGTTCATCGACCAGTCGGCGCAACAACATGAAACGATTCATGTCAGCGCCGGACGCCGTGGACTCGAAGTTGAACTCGCCGCTTCGGTACTCGCTGCCCATACCCAGGCACAGTTTGCCGAGATCGGTCGCGGCTGAGCATCTGTATGGTGGGAAAATCCACCGGTCTGTCACTGTACGGTCAGTCTGCCATGCCCCATGCTCGGCCGCTTTCCGACAAGACAGAGGGATCGGGTCATGCAGTTGCACTTCCATCAGGTCGATGCTTTCAGTGATCGACCGTTCGCCGGCAATCCCGCCATGGTCTACCTGTTGGAGCAGTGGCTCGACGAAGCGCTGATGCAGCGCATCGCCGCCGAGCACAACCTCGCCGAAACAGCCTTCGTAGTGGCCCAGGGCGAGGACTATCGGATCCGCTGGTTCACCCCGAGCACCGAAGTGCCCTTGTGCGGTCACGCCACCCTGGCCAGTGCCCATGTGCTGTTCGAGGTGTATGGCGAGACCAGGGCGCGCCTGGACTTTCATAGCCAGTCTGGATTGCTGAGCGTCAGCCGTGAAGGTGATCGCTTGTGGCTCGACTTTCCGCGTATCGACCCGCAGCCGTTGGTAGAGCCGTTGGCGGTGGCCGCGGCGCTGGGCTGCGAGGTGGTCGAGGTATACCGGACCAAGGAACTGTTCGTGGTGCTGCGGTCCGAGCAGGTGGTGCTTGACTGCGCGCCGGACATGGCGGCGGTGGCACGCTTGCCTGGGTTGGGCGTGATCGTCACCGCGCCGGGGCGCGAGCATGATTTCGTCTCGCGCTACTTCGCTCCGGGCATTGGCATCCCCGAGGATCCGGTGACCGGTTCGACCCATTGTTCGTTGATTCCCTACTGGGCCGAACGCCTGGACAAGACCGAGCTGCGTGCGTTCCAGCGCTCGGCGCGGGGCGGTGAGCTGTTCTGTCGGCTGGAGGGGCAGCGGGTGAAGATCGGTGGCCAGGCCCGGCGCGTGGCCAGCGGCACGCTGCTGTTGTGACCATGAGATCTTTATAGGAGATCGCCCAGCCCTTTGGGGCTGCGCTGTCGCGCAGGGAACTGTTATCCCTGTGGGAGCGGGCTTGCCCGCGAAGCAGGCACCACGGTGCCTGGCACCGGCTTCGCCGGTGTTCGCGGGCAAGCCCGCTCCCACCGAGTCGAACTAAATCAATGAGTTATGGTTTTTCCCATGAGAGCGGGTTTGTCCCGCGATCGCGGGGCTGTCAGACCAGGTACTGCCTACCCATCAATGGGCGGAACTGACCCGCCGCACGCCTTGCTCATGGCTGGCCAGCTGCGCGGCGACGCTGCCGGGTACCGCGAACAGCACCAGGTGGTCCGCCGCTACCGCGATGCCGACGTCCTGGCCGACCTGATGGTCGTTGTGGCTGGGGAAGATCGCCTCGAGCTGGCTGCCAGTGGGCAGCTGCAGGCGATAGAGCGTGGAGGCGCCGAGGAAGCTCTTGCCGACGATCCGCGCGCGCAGGGCGCTGTCGGGTGCGTGGATGATGTCATCGGGGCGCAGCAATACGTCAACCGAACTTCCCAGGGCCATGGTGTAGGCGCGGTTGCCACGCAGTTCGCCCAGTTCCGTGGCTACCGCTTCATGGCTGCTCATCTGGCCACGAATGAAGTAGCCCTGGCCGATGAAGCTGGCAACGAAGGGGGTCTGCGGCTCGTGATAGAGGTTGTAGGGTGTATCCCACTGCTCCAGGCGGCCCTCCTTGAACACGCCGACGTGATCGCTGACGGCGAAGGCCTCCTCCTGGTCGTGGGTAACGAGGATGGCGCTGGTGCCCCGACTCTTGAGAATGTCGCGGACTTCGTGGCTCAGGCGCCGGCGCAGTTCCACGTCGAGGTTGGAGAACGGCTCGTCGAGCAGCAGCAACTGCGGCTCCGGCGCCAGTGCCCGGGCCAGGGCAACCCGCTGCTGCTGGCCACCGGACAGCTCGTGCGGGTAGCGCCCGCCCAGGCCGCCGAGCTTGACCAGCTCGAGCATCTCCTCGACCACCGCCGCTTGTTCAGGGTGCTTGCCGATGCCGAAGGCGATGTTCTGCGCCACGGTGAGGTGCGGGAACAGCGCATAGTCCTGGAACACCATGCCGATTCGGCGTTTCTCCGGCGCCAGGGTGAACCCGGCGCGGGAGATGACTTCGCCGGCCAGCTGGATCTCGCCTTCGTGAACTGGTTCGAAGCCGGCGATAGCCCGCAGTGTGGTGGTCTTGCCGCAACCGGAGGACCCCAGCAGGCAACCGATGTCGCCTGCGTTCAGGTGCAGGTTGAGGTTCTGGACGATGCGCTGGTCGCCGTAGCCGCAGGCCAGGTTGCGCAGGTTGAGCAGTAGCTGTTGACTCATGCGTGGTGGTAAGCCGGTTCTACAAGGAATTCCAGGAGGGCCTTCTGTGCATGCAAGCGGTTCTCAGCTTCGTCCCAGGCGACCGAACGAGGGTCGTCGAGCAGATCCTGGCTGATTTCCTCGCCACGGTGGGCGGGCAGGCAGTGCATGAACAGGGCGTCGGGTGCCGCCAGGTCGAGCAGTTCGCGGGTGACCTGGTAAGGCGCGAAATGCGCCAGGCGCCGTGCAGTTTCCTCCTCCTGGCCCATGGAAGTCCAGACATCCGTGGTCACCAGGTGGGCGCCGCGCACGGCTTCCTGCGGATCACGGATGATCTGCACGCGGTCACCGCCCAGTGCCAGGAAGCGTTGATCAGGCTCGTAGCCTTCAGGGCAGGTGATGCGCAGTTGGAAATCGAACTGGCGGGCAGCTTCGATATAGGAGTTGCACATGTTGAAGCCGTCGCCGACCCAGGCCACGGTCTTGCCCTGGATCGAGCCACGGTGTTCGAAGAACGTCTGCATGTCGGCCAGCAACTGGCAGGGGTGCGATTCGTCGGACAGGCCGTTGATCACCGGCACCTTCGAGTGGGCGGCGAACTCGGTGAGGGTGCTGTGGGCGTGGGTCCGGATCATCACCGCATCGACCATGCTCGAGAGCACGATGGCGCTGTCGGCGATCGGCTCGCCGCGGCCCAGCTGGGTGTCACGGGGCGACAGGAAGATGGCCTGACCGCCGAGCTGGATCATGCCGGCTTCGAACGACACCCGGGTACGGGTCGAGGATTTCTCGAAGATCATGCCCAGTACGCGATTCTTCAGCGGTTCGAACAGCACGCCGCGCTTGCGCAGGTCCTTCAGCTCGATGCCTCGGCGGATCACCCCGAGCAGTTCGTCGGTGGTGAAGTCCAGCAGGGAGAGAAAGTGCCTTGCGCTCATGATTGACTACCTTATCTGCAACGGTATGCAGGTCGACCGTATGGTTTTTGTTGACAACGGGGGTGACCTGCGGCGTAAGCCGCACGGGGCGGACGAAATAGGGAAAGGCGCAATACTATAATTAAATGTCGCCTCAAACCAAGAGGGGAAACAGCGCCTCTGTGTCAAAGGGTGTCGTAAGCCATTGGCGGGCAGCTGTTTTTTATTTGCTACAGCGGTTGTACACGGCTGGGCGCGCCTTTGGCAAACCCGCTGTCGCGAATCGCCCGCCTGATGTCGCCCGATTCACGCCGCGAACGTCACTGGCCAGGCCAGGTCGTGCAGGCCCATAGTCGAACGTCCAGAACAACAAGCAGAGGCGGCCATGACCAAGACCCTGCATCACCGTGCCTGTCACCTGTGCGAGGCCATCTGTGGCCTGAACATCGAAGTCACCCATGAGACCGACGGTCGGGCGCGTATCGGTTCGATCAAGGGCGACCCGCAGGATCCGTTCAGCCGTGGCCATATCTGCCCCAAGGCGGTCGCCCTGCAGGATATCCAGGAAGATCCGGATCGCTTGCGTCAGCCGCATCGGCGCATCGGCGAGCAGTGGCAGGCCATTGGCTGGGACGAGGCCTTCGAGCTTGCCGCCGAGCGCTTGTGGGCAGTTCAGCAAGCCCACGGTCGCGATGCCGTGGCGGTGTACCAGGGCAATCCGAGCGTGCACAACTACGGGCTGATGACCCACAGCAACTACTTCCTCGGCCTGCTGAAGACGCGCAACCGCTTCTCCGCGACTTCCGTGGACCAACTGCCCCAGCACCTGACCAGCCATCTGATGTACGGGCACGGGCTGTTGCTGCCGATCCCCGACATCGACCACACCGGTTTCATGCTTATCCTCGGCGGCAATCCGCTGGCCTCCAACGGCAGCATCATGACCGTGCCGGATGTGGAAAAGCGCCTGAAAGCGCTCAAGGCCAGAGGCGGGCGCCTTGTGGTGGTGGATCCCAGGCGCAGCGAAACGGCCGCCATCGCCGACCTGCATCTGTTCATCCGCCCCGGTGGGGATGCGGCGTTGCTGTGCGGCCTGCTGCATACCTTGTTCGCCGAGGACCTCGCCCGGGGTTCGCACCTGCCGGTCGACGGGCTGGAGCAGGTGCGTGAAGCGCTGCTGCCGTTCGATGCCGAGGCGATGAGCGGGATCTGCGGTATTGCCGCACAGGACATTCGCCAGCTGGCCCGTGATTTTGCCGCTGCCGACAAGGCCGTGTGCTATGGCCGGATGGGGGTGTCGACCCAGGCCTTTGGTTCGCTGTGCCATTGGCTGGTGCAACTGATCAACCTGGTTACCGGCAACCTCGATCGCGAGGGCGGTGCCTTGTGCACGGAACCCGCGGTGGACCTGGTCGCCTCGACCTCCGGTGGACATTTCAACCGCTGGCGCAGTCGGGTCTCGGGGCTGCCGGAGTATGGCGGTGAGCTGCCGGTCTCGGCCTTGGCCGAAGAAGTCCTTGTGCCTGGCGAGGGGCAGGTGCGGGCACTGGTGACCGTCGCTGGCAATCCGGTGTTGTCCACCCCCAACGGGCGGCGTCTGGATCAAGCGCTGGACGGGTTGGACTTCATGCTCAGCATTGACCTGTACATCAACGAGACCACCCGGCATGCCGATCTGATCCTGCCTTCGACATCCGCGCTGGAGAACGATCATTACGACTCCACCTTCAACCTGCTGGCGGTGCGCAATGTCACCCGCTTCAACCGCGCGATCCTGCCCAAGCCCGAGGGTGCGCTGCACGACTGGGAGATTTTCGTCGGGCTGGCGCAGGCTTATGCAAGGCGGGCGCAGGTCGAACTCAAGGCGACCCTGTCACCTGCTCGGATGATCGATTTCGCCCTGCGTAAAGGGGCCTACGGCGATGAGTCGGCCTGGAAACTGTCGGTCGAGACCCTCGATGAGCATCCCCATGGCCTGGATCTCGGGCCACTGCGCCCGAACCTGGCGACGCGCCTGCGCACCGAGCATCGGAAAGTGGCCGCGGCGCCCACGGCCTTGCTGGCGGACCTGCAACGCCTTGCCCGGCAGATGCCGCCGATGCCCGGTCAATTGCTGTTGATCGGTCGCCGCCATGTGCGCAGCAACAACTCGTGGATGCACAACTACCATCGGCTGGTCAAAGGCAAGCCGCGCCATCAGTTGTTGATGCACCCCGACGACTTGCGTCAACGCCAGTTGCAGGATGGCCAGACCGTGCGCATCCGCTCGCGTACCGGCGTACTGGAGGTACAGGTGCAGGCCAGCGACGAAATGATGCCGGGGGTGGTGAGCCTGCCGCATGGCTATGGTCATGGACGTCGAGGCGCGCAACTGCAGATCGCCAGCGCACAGCCTGGGGTGAGTGCCAATGACCTTACCGACGAGCTTCTGCGTGACGATGTCTCGGGCAACGCGGCGCTCAATGGCGTGCCGGTGCAGGTCGAGGCCGCATGAGCGTCGCCAAGGCCGAGCACGCCGCTCGGCTTTCCGATACAATGCGTCACCGTGCCGACGACCACGTCGGAAAGTTCAGCCGAGGTGCTTCATGGATATCATCGATACAATCAAAGAGCAGATTGCCAACAACACCATTCTGCTTTACATGAAAGGTTCGCCGAATGCGCCGCAGTGTGGCTTCTCGGCCAAGGCTTCGCAGGCAGTGATGGGTTGTGGCGAGAAGTTCGCCTATGTCGACATCCTGCAGAACCCGGAAATCCGCGCCAACCTGCCCAAGTACGCCAACTGGCCGACCTTCCCGCAACTGTGGGTGGCCGGTGAGCTGGTCGGCGGCAGCGACATCATGCTGGAAATGTTCGAGAAGGGTGAGCTGCAGACCCTGATCAAGGAAGCGGCCGCCAAGGCCAAGGCTTCCGAGGCCTGATTCCGCGGTTGTCGCCGGAATGCAAAAGCCCCGCATCCGCGGGGCTTTTTGTTGGGCCTTGAAAAAGCATGCCGGCGAGCCGGCGATGCTCTTCGATGAAGAACTTACTCTTCGCCCATCTGCGATTGCAGGTAGTTCTCGATGCCGATCTTGTCGATCAGGCCCAGCTGGGTTTCCAGCCAGTCGATGTGCTCTTCCTCGGACTCGAGGATGTCCTCGAGCAGCTCACGGGAGCCAAAGTCGCCCGAGGTCTCGCAATGGGCAATGGCCGCTTTCAGGTCGGCGTGGCCTTTCTTCTCGAGCTTCAGGTCGCATTCGAGCATTTCCTTGGTGTGCTCGCCGATCAGCAGCTTGCCCAGGTCCTGGACGTTGGGAATGCCTTCGAGGAAGAGAATACGCTTGATCAGCTTGTCAGCGTGCTTCATCTCGTCGATGGATTCCTTGTACTCGTGCTTGCCGAGCTTGTTCAGGCCCCAATCTTCGTACATGCGTGCGTGCAGGAAGTACTGGTTGATCGCGACCAGCTCGTTTCCGAGGATCTTGTTGAGATGCTGGATGACGCTTACGTCGCCTTTCATGATGGGGTCCTGCCCTGTAGAAGTTGAGCCAATGAATTCAAGTCTGAGCCCGACAACTACCTATGTCAAACCTAAGTTGTTGAATAATAAGTGAAATTTAATCGGAATAAGAATGTTTGTGAACCGCGTTATGGCGCTAACTGATTGAATTTCAGGCATAAAAAAACCGGACACAAGGTCCGGTTCTTGGAAATCGGGAAAATCAGGCCGCGTTGAATTCAACGGGGTAGGGCAGTGCCGCCTGCTGGCTGACCTGCAACTCGGTGAGCGTTTCACGCACCACCTGCTTGGCGAGGCAGGCGCACTTGCCGCATTGGCTGGCAACATTGGTGGCGGCTCGAACTTCCTTGTAACTGCAGCATCCTTCGTAGATCGCATCGCGAATCTGTCCGTCGGTGACACCGACACAAAGACACACATACATAAAGGCTGACCATCACGGGTTGAGTCGATGGGTTGGAGATTAATGGTAATGAGAATGCTTGTCAAAACACTTTGTGTAAGCCCCGCCCTTGAGCGACCGGCGGTTGGAATTCGGCCTGTCACGCAAAGCTGTGTATGATGGTCGGCCTTTGCTGATTCCGGGGGAAAGCATTCTCCCGGGCAAGGTTCTTCACCCCTCATCAGGAGAAATCGAATGAGCGTACTCGTTGGCAAAAAAGCCCCTGACTTCACCGTTCCAGCTGTGCTGGGCAACGGCGAGATCGTCGACAGCTTCAACCTGGCCTCGGCCATCAAAGGCAAGTACGGCCTGGTGTTCTTCTACCCGCTGGACTTCACCTTCGTCTGCCCGTCCGAGCTGATCGCCCTGGACAACCGCATCCCTGACTTCCAGGCACGCAACGTGGAAGTGATCGGCGTGTCGATCGACTCGCACTTCACCCACAACGCCTGGCGCAACACGCCGGTCAACAGTGGCGGCATCGGTCAGGTCAAGTACACCCTGGCTGCCGACATGACTCACGAAATCTGCAAGGCCTACGACGTCGAGTCCGAAGGCGGCGTGGCCTTCCGTGGCGCCTTCCTGATCGACACCAACGGTGTCGTGCGTTCGCAGATCGTCAACGACCTGCCGCTGGGTCGCAACATGGACGAGCTGCTGCGTCTGGTCGACGCCCTGCAATTCCACGAAGAGCACGGCGAAGTCTGCCCTGCCAACTGGAAAAAAGGCGACAAGGGCATGAACGCTTCGCCGGAAGGCGTTGCCGCCTACCTGAGCGAGAACGCTGGCAAGCTGTAATTGCCAAGCGCATAAAAAAACCGGCCCTGGTGGCCGGTTTTTTTTGCTTCAAGCTTCAAGCGGCAAGAAAGAAGCAAAGTACTTGCGGCCTGCTTTTCCTTGTCGCTTGAAGCTTGTGGCTTGCAGCTCAATCGTTGAAATCGCGCCAGCCGCCCATTTCTTTCCAGCGGTTGACGATGCCGCAGAACAGCTCGGCCGTCTTTTCGGTGTCGTAGCGCGCCGAGTGCGCTTCCTTGCCGTCGAAATCGATGTCCGCGCTCTGACAGGCCCGTGCCAGCACCGTCTGGCCATAGGCGAGGCCGGCGAGGGTGGCGGTGTCGAAGCTGGAGAACGGATGGAACGGATTGCGCTTGATATCGTTGCGCGCCACGGCCGCATTGAGGAAACCCAGGTCGAAGCTGCTGTTGTGCCCGACCAGAATCGCTCGCTTGCAGCCGTTGGCCTTCAGTGCCTTGCGCACGCCGCGGAAGATATCGGTCAGCGCGCTTTCCTCGCTCACCGCCATGCGCAGCGGGTGGTCCAGCTTGATGCCGGTGAACTCCAGCGCAGCCTGTTCGATGTTCGCGCCTTCGAACGGCTCGACCCGATAGAAGTAGGTGTGCTCGGGGAACAGGAAACCCTTTTCATCCATGCCGATGGTCACCGCGGCGATTTCCAGCAGGGCGTCGGTGGCGCTGTTGAAACCACCGGTCTCGACGTCCACCACAACCGGCAGGTAACCGCGGAAGCGCTCGGCCATCGGGTGGCGCGAGCCGCTGCTGACCGAACTGTCCTGGTCGTCTTCGTACATATCTTCGCTCACGCGTTGTCCTCCAGCAGGCGCCAGCGCAGCTTCTCGCCGGCACGCAGCGGAATCACGGTGTTGTCGCCAAACGGCAGGCTGTCCGGCGCGGTCCATTCTTCGCGCACCAGGGTGATGGTGTCGGTGTTGCGCGGCAGGCCGTAGAAGTCCGGACCGTGCTTGCTGGCAAAGCCTTCGAGCTTGTCCAGCGCGTTGCGCTGCTCGAACGCCTCGGCGTACATCTCGATGGCGGCATACGCGGTGTAGCAACCGGCGCAGCCGCAGGCGGCTTCCTTGGCATGCTTGGCATGCGGCGCCGAGTCGGTGCCAAGGAAGAACTTCGCGTTGCCACTGGTGGCGGCATCCAGCAGTGCCACCTGGTGGGTGTTGCGCTTGAGGATCGGCAGGCAGTAGAAGTGCGGGCGGATACCGCCGACCAGCATGTGGTTGCGGTTGTACAGCAGGTGCTGGGCGGTGATGGTCGCCCCGACGTTGGTCGGCGCCTCGCTGACGAACTGCGCGGCGTCGCTGGTGGTGATGTGCTCGAATACCACTTTCAGGGTCGGGAAGCGTTCCACCAGGCGGCGCATGTGCTCGTCGATGAAGCGCTTCTCGCGGTCGAACACGTCGATCTCGCTGCGCGTGACTTCACCGTGGACCAGCAACGGCATGCCCGTCTCGGCCAGGGCCTCGATCGCCGGGAAGATATTGTCGATGCTGGTCACGCCCGAATCGGAGTTGGTGGTGGCCCCGGCCGGGTAGAGCTTGGCGGCGTACACGATCCCGCTGGCCTTGGCGGCACGCACGTCGTCGGCGCTGGTGCGGTCGGTAAGGTAGAGCACCATCAGCGGCTCGAAGCGGCTGCCAGCGGGGCGTGCGGCAAGGATGCGCTCGCGGTAGGCCGCGGCCTCGACGGCGTTGCGCACCGGCGGAACCAGGTTGGGCATGATGATGGCGCGGGCGAAGGTGCGCGCCACGTCACCGACGGTATGTGGCAGGACGGCACCATCGCGCAGATGGATGTGCCAGTCGTCGGGGCGCAGGAGGGTCAGGCGATCGGACATTGGGGATTCCAGGCGGGTCGAACTCAGAAGCCAATGCTACCGGAAAACCCCTGTTCGAGCACGGCTATCAAGTTTTCTCGCGGGCGTCCGATAGCGTTCAGGTAAGCCGTCAGAATCTGTGGAGCCGCCCGTGCGCCAGCGTTACCTAGCCCTGTTCACCCTTGTCGCCAGCCTGCCGGCCGGGGCGCTGACCTTCCAGACTCGCGTGGAGAACGTCGCCTGGAAAGTCGAGGGTGACCAGTTCGAGTGTCGCCTGGTCCAGCCGATCGATGGCTTTGGCAGCGGCGAGTTCGTGCGCCGCGCGGGAGAGCAGCCGACCTTCCAGCTGCGTTCGGCCAGCAACGTCCTGGGCGCCGGCCCCGCCACCTTGCTTGCCGCCGCGGCGCCCTGGCAGCCGGGGCGAGGGGATGTCAACCTCGGTTCGGTGCAGATGGCCCGCACGGGGGTGCTGTTCACCTCCAGCCAGGGCCAGGCCAGCCGCCTGATCAACGGACTGCTCGACGGGCGCAGCACGGTGGTGCGCAATTACCGCGGTGAAGGTGGCCGTCCCATGGAGGTGCATGTGATGCCGGTCAGCTTCGCCAAGGCCTATAGCGATTATCAGCTGTGCGCGGCCAAGCTGCTGCCGATGAACTATGACCAGATTCGCCAGACTCAGGTTGGCTTTCCAGGCGGCGGGATCGAACTGGACAGTTCGGCGCGGGCTCGTCTGGATCTGATTCTCGACTACCTGAAGGCCGACCCGACGGTCAATCACATCGAACTGAACGGCCATTCCGACAACAGCGGCAACCGCCTGACCAATCGCGACACGTCGCGCCGGCGCGCATTGGCCGTGGCCGAGTACTTCACGGCCCATGGCGTGCCGGAGGCGCAGATTACCGTGCGCTTCCATGGCGAGCGCTATCCCGTCGCCAAGAACAATACGGCCGCCAACCGCGCGCGCAATCGTCGGGTGAACATTCAGCTCGATCGAGTGGCTGCGATCGAGAAACCGGTCGAGAAGCTGCCTGCCCCCACGGTGCCTGCGCCCTCGCCAGCAGCCCCTGCCACAGGCACCGCTCAGCCGGCTCCTGCCATCAAGTCCTGAGTGCGACCGCTGGTCGCGCCCTCGACAGTTCCTGTCGCTTTGTCGTCACAAGCTGTCGCCCCATTGTAAATTTTTCGGCAAGGCCGGTAGAATCATCGGCTTTCCGTACAACCCCGTGGAGTGATGGCATGGCGGACGTAAAAAAGGTCGTATTGGCGTATTCCGGCGGCCTTGATACTTCGGTGATTCTCAAGTGGCTGCAGGACACCTACAACTGCGAAGTGGTGACCTTCACCGCTGACCTGGGTCAGGGCGAGGAGGTCGAGCCGGCCCGTGCCAAGGCTCAGGCGATGGGCGTGAAAGAGATCTACATCGACGACCTGCGCGAAGAATTCGTGCGTGATTTCGTGTTCCCGATGTTCCGCGCCAACACCGTCTATGAAGGTGAGTACCTGCTGGGTACCTCCATCGCTCGTCCGCTGATCGCCAAGCGCCTGATCGAGATCGCCAACGAAACTGGCGCTGACGCCATTTCCCACGGTGCGACCGGCAAGGGTAACGACCAGGTGCGTTTCGAACTGGGTGCCTACGCGCTCAAGCCGGGTGTCAAGGTCATCGCCCCATGGCGCGAGTGGGACCTGCTGTCCCGCGAGAAACTGATGGACTACGCCGAGAAGCACGGTATCCCGATCGAGCGCCACGGCAAGAAGAAATCGCCCTACTCGATGGACGCCAACCTGCTGCACATCTCCTACGAAGGCGGTGTCCTGGAAGATACCTGGACCGAGCACGAGGAAGACATGTGGCGTTGGAGCGTCTCGCCGGAGAACGCCCCTGACCAGGCCACCTACATCGAGCTGACCTATCGCAACGGCGATATCGTCGCCATCGACGGTGTCGAGAAGACTCCGGCTACCGTACTGGCCGATCTCAACCGCATCGGCGGCGCCAACGGCATCGGCCGTCTGGATATCGTCGAGAACCGTTACGTGGGCATGAAGTCGCGCGGCTGCTACGAGACCCCGGGCGGTACCATCATGCTCAAGGCGCACCGTGCCATCGAGTCGATCACCCTGGACCGCGAAGTCGCTCACCTGAAGGATGAGCTGATGCCGAAGTACGCCAGCCTGATCTACACCGGCTACTGGTGGAGCCCGGAGCGCCTGATGCTGCAACAGATGATCGACGCTTCGCAGGTCAACGTGAACGGCGTCGTTCGCCTGAAACTGTACAAGGGCAACGTGACCGTTGTCGGTCGCAAGTCGGACGATTCTCTGTTCGATGCCAACATCGCGACCTTCGAGGAAGATGGTGGTGCCTACAACCAGGCTGACGCCGCCGGCTTCATCAAGCTCAACGCTCTGCGCATGCGCATTGCGGCGAACAAGGGGCGTTCGCTGCTCTGAGTTCGGTCACAGAAAGAACCCGGCTGCGGCCGGGTTTTTTTTGCCTGTGATTCAGCGTGCCTGATCGGTGGCGAATGGCACCTCGGAATCCTCGCCCATGGGGCCTGCCGAAAGATGGATGCACGCACGCGTGTCGAGGTTGTACAAGGTCCAGTGTCGGGCCGTGGCTTGGGGGGTCTCGATCATTCGCAGTATGTGGTTCTCGATCATCCTGCGGCTGTCCGGGCCTGAGATGGCGATGATGATGCTGCCATCCTGCTCGGTGGGTATCTCGGCTGCCGAGGCTCGAGGGGGGTGGTGTTCTTCTGTTGTCGAGGCCGGGTTCGCATGCAGCGCAGTGGGGCCTGAACAGGTCTGGGCGGGTTCGTGCTTGTCGGGGGCGAACAGCGAGCCTGCATTGAAATTGAGTGTCAGGAAGAACAGCACGGTCAGGAAGAACGGGAATACCACCAGAAACCATGTATAGATGATCTGGCTGTCATCGCTCAGGAATGGCAGCGACGCCAGTGCCGAAGCTTCGATTACGCCGGCGAATACAGCGATGAGGGTGAGTGGACTGATGGATTCTTGGCTCATGGTGAGTGCCCGGGCATGCTTTGCTCATCAGTAACCTGTTTGCGTGGCTGGGATAACGGTGCGGTTTTTCCAAGGTTGGAAACTTGATCCTCCTTGGTTCGGCAGTACTCAATATCTTGTGCTCGGAGTTGAATTTTCCTGCACGAAGAGTAAGTCACCAGTACTTGGATCCCATGAGGGGGCCTGTTAATTTTCCGGTCGTTGTGAAAGAGCATGAGCTTATTGTTTTTTGGGCAACAGGCTTGTGTAGGAATAGTCCTTAAAGTTCGTAGTCCATTTCTTTCGGTGGTTCAGCCAGGGAAACCGTTGCATTAATAATCGTTATGTTCGGTTATGGTGGGCTATTGGATTAAAAATAACGTATCAATGGAAATCGCATGAATAAAGTGCTGATCGTGGATGATCACCCGGTCATTCGCCTGGCCGTACGCATGCTGATGGAACGGCATGGCTACGAGGTAGTGGCGGAGAGCGACAACGGTGTGGACGCCTTGCAACTTACGCGGGAGCATCTGCCGGACATCGTCATTCTGGATATCGGGATTCCCAAGCTGGACGGGCTTGAAGTCATTGCGCGAATGACGCTGATAAGCCCCGCAAGCAAGGTGCTGGTGCTGACGTCCCAGGCGCCTGGGCATTTTTCCATGCGCTGCATGCAGGCCGGTGCTGCCGGATATGTGTGCAAACAGCAGGAGTTGACCGAGCTGTTGAGTGCCATCAAGGCAGTGCTTTCCGGGTACAGCTATTTCCCAAACCAGGCGCTGCACAAGGGGCGCTCAGGTGTGGGAGGTGGTACGGAAATCGAGATGGTCGAACGGCTCTCCGGGCGGGAAATGATGGTGTTGCAGCAACTCGCGCGTGGCAAGAGCAACAAGGAAATTGCTGATAGCATGTTCCTCAGCAACAAGACTGTAAGTACCTACAAGACCCGCCTGTTGCTCAAGCTCAACGCACGTTCGCTGGTCGACCTTATCGAGCTTGCGCAACGACACGGGTTGGCCTGAAGGTAAAAAGCCTCCGCTCGGGAGGCTTTTCTACGTTCGCTACAGGTCGTAGTCGAAGTCGGCCAGCTGTTTCTTCAGGCGCCGCTCTTCGAGCATGTTGTCGATGGTACGGCGTTTGCTGAGGTTGGTCTTGGCCGGTTCAGGCTGCGCCTCACCGTCATCGTCCGTCGCCGGGAAGTCTTCGTCGATAGCCAGGTCTTCTTTATCGGTGCTCATGCGTCACTCCAAGCCAAAGGGCCATTGGCCGTCCTTATAGCGGGATTCCCTGAG
The DNA here is from genome assembly GCF_029840925.1 of Pseudomonas sp. GD03858. GTDB lineage: Bacteria > Pseudomonadota > Gammaproteobacteria > Pseudomonadales > Pseudomonadaceae > Aquipseudomonas. The sequence goes on along the minus strand of NZ_JAOCDM010000021.1, from coordinate 16,058 downwards.
CGGGTAAAAAAGATTTTTTCAATCGCGATACGTCGGTTTCAACTATTGCCTCAATCGTCCGACGTCTTGTGCCTGTACTCGCACAAGTCTTCGATGCGGCAACTGCCACAGCGTGGTTTGCGGGCCTGGCACACGTAACGGCCATGCAGGATCAGCCAATGGTGGGCATCGAGCAGATAGTCCCTGGGCACGAACTTCAACAGTTTCTTTTCGACTTCCAGCACGGTCTTGCCAGGCGCGATCCCGGTGCGATTGCTTACCCTGAAGATATGCGTATCGACGGCCATGGCCAGTTGTCGGAAGGCTGTGTTGAGCACGACATTGGCGGTCTTGCGGCCAACGCCGGGCAATGCTTCCAGCGCTTCGCGGGTTTGCGGTACCTCGCTGCCGTGCTGCTCGACCAGCAGGCGACAGGTTTCAATGACGTTCTTGGCCTTGCTGTTGTAGAGGCCGATGGTCTTGATGTATTCGCTCAAGCCGTCCACGCCCAAGGCGTGAATGGCTTCTGGCGTATTGGCCACCGGAAACAGTCGGGCAGTGGCCTTGTTGACCCCGACGTCGGTCGCCTGGGCCGAGAGGATGACCGCGATCAGCAGTTCGAATGGGGTGGTGTAGGCCAGCTCGGTCTTTGGATCAGGATTGTCTTCGTGCAGCCTGCGAAAGATCTCCAGGCGTTTGGCAGCATTCATGGGGTCAAAGGCTTCCTTGACGGCGTGGTGGATTGGGCTGGGGACGCAGGTAATTGTACAAGCCCAGCAGCAGGCCGAGCAGTATCAGCGCACCAGGAGCGAGGCGGACGATGTGCAGGCCCAGGTACTCTGCCAGCAGTTGGCGGCACAGGCCCATGGCCAGGCTGGCCGTCAGCAGGGCGCTCAGCCCCGTGAGCAGCGTGCGCCAGCGCTGCTCGTTCGGCAGCAACTGCTCGGTGGCCAGGCAGGTCAGGACCAGCAACGCCGGAAAGTGACCCAGCGCCTGTGCCAGTGGCAAGGCCCAGGCCTGCAAGCCCAGTTGCAGGCAAATCGTGAGCGCGCAAGCCAGTGCCAGGCTCGCGCAGTGGCGCGCCGGGGCTTCGAGGCGATGACGCAGCGGAGTCATCAGCAGCTGATGAACGCTCGTGAGTGCCACTGCGCCGAGGGCGATCGAGAGGGCCTGGGCGAACGTGGCGGTGGCGCCGAGCACGGGGGCCAGGGCGGCGCAGAGCAGCCGGAATCTGTTCATGGTCTCGTCTCGCCAAGCAGAGACGCGCGATGTTCGTCAAAGTAGCGCAGGGCATCCTGAACGGCATCGATCACGGCCCGAGAGGTCACGGTCGCGCCGGCTAACTGGTCGAAGGCGCCATGATCACGCTTGATCGCCCAGCGTGGCTCGGCTGTATCGCCCAGCGCCTTGCCGGTGAACTGATCGAGCCAGTGCAGGGCCGGGTCGACCAGTCGGTTGCCCAGGCCGGGGCTTTCCTGCTGCTCGAGCACCCGTACGCCCAGCAGGCGGCCCTGGATATCGATGGCAATGATTAGCCTGATGGGGGCCGCATAGCCCTGGACACTGCTGTGCAACAGCACGGCGACGGGCAAGCCAGACAGGCTGGCGCGGTAGCCGGCGAGCAGGTGGCTGTGCCGCAGTCTGGCGTCGACCAGGGGGAGGGGCGTGTCCAGCGGCTGGTTGTCATAGCTGCCTTGAGGGAGCGCCGCGAGCCATTGCTGCTGTTGCAGCTGGCGTGTGCCCTCGGCGATCGAGGAGGCGGTCCAGCGTTGCCAGGCCAGGGTCGCGGCGATCGCCAGGCCGACCACCAGCGACAGCAGCAAGGCGCTGCGCCAGCGAGTGTTCATGGCATGGCCTGCTGTCGATGTTCGACCCAGCGATCCAGGGCTGGCGCGGCCAGGTTCATCGACAGGATGGCGAACGCCGTGCCATCGGCATAGCTGCCCCAGGTGCGGATGACATAGATCAGCACGCCGGTGCCGATCCCGAACAGCAGTCGCGCCAGCGGGCGCCGACAGCCGGAGACCGGCTCGGTGGCGATGAAGAAGGCCGCCAGCATGGTCGATCCCGAGAACAGGTGCAGCAGCGGTGAGCCGTTGGAGTCCGAACCGGAGCCGTTCCAGCCCAGCAGGCTGATCAGGCACAGGGCGCCGAGCAGGCCGACCGGCGCATGCCAGCTGAAGACCTTGCGCTGCAACAGGAACAACCCGCCGAGCAGGAAGGCGAGATTCACCCACTCACTGTCACGTCCGCCCACATGGCCGAAGGCCCAATGGCTGGCGAACAATTCGTCGATGGTCAGGCTACGGTTGTGGCGCAGGGTGTCGAGCGCTGTCGGTGTCGCCCAGGCGTCGACCTGCGTGCTGTCGACGAAACTCCGCTGCAGGCTGTCCAGCAGGCCCGGGGTGTCGCCGGGCCAATGATTCATCTGTTGGGGAAAGCTCAGCAGGACGAAGGCATAGCCGACCATGGCCGGGTTGAACGGATTGCGCCCCACGCCGCCGAAGGCTTGCTTGCCCAGGCCGATGGCGACGCTTGCCGCGATGGCCGGCAGCCACCACGGCGCCTGGCTGGGAAGCGCCGCGCCGAGCAGCACAGCGGTCACCAGTGCGCTGCCGTCGCCAAGGGCCTCCATTGCGGGCTGTCGGCGCCAGGCCAGCAGCAGCGCTTCGGTGGTGAGGGCCGCGCCGGCGCACAGCAGCAGATTGATCAGTGTTCCCCAGCCCTGCAACCAGACCAATGCCAGCAAACCTGGGAGGCAGGCCAGCATGACCAGGTTCATGGCGCTGCGCAGGCGAGGGTCGGTCGCGGGCATGGGGTTGTGGCTCTTCAAGAGGCGTACCGGGCGGTTTTCATTGTGCGAACAGTCCGTTGAACCCGGACAGCGCCATGGCCATCAGGCCGGCGCCGATCAGTTCGATAGGCAGCCCGCGCAGTGCCGACGGGATATCGGGGTGCTGGCTACGTGCTCGCAAATCGGCGAACAGTGTCAACGCAAGCCAGAAACCCAGTCCGCCCATCAGGCCCTGGATCAAGGCTTGCCGCAGATCATCGGTGTCGGTCGCGAACTGCAATGACAAGCCTAGCACCACGGCATTGCCCGCCAGGATGCCGGTCAGGCCATCGACAGGCCATTTGGGGCGGGCCTTGCGCAGTATCTGTGGCACTGCCCAGGCCAGTACGGCGATCAGGGGCAGCAGCAGGAACAGGCGCAGGTCCTGGAGCCGTGGTGTCGCGAGTTGGAGCAACACGCCGGCTGGCAAGGCGACCAGGATCAGCAGGGCGCTGCACAGGCCTAGCGCCTGTAGGCGCTTGCGTTCAGGTCGCAGAACCAGGTGGTTGACCAGCGCCGCGCCGACCAGGACCAGGACGTAGTCGCTCATGAGATAGCCGAGAACAGGAGGATGCCTTGATTATCGGGCAGCGGGCGCTGGATGCAAATGCCCCGGCCAGTTGGCCGGGGCAGGTGGGCATTACTTGATGCGTTGACCGGGCTTGGCGCCGCTGTCCGGGCTGAGCAGGTAGATCTCCTCGCCACCAGGGCCGGCGGCCATGACCATGCCTTCGGAGATGCCGAAGCGCATCTTGCGGGGCTTGAGGTTGGCCACCATCATGGTCAGGCGTCCCTCCAGTTGGGACGGTTCAGGGTAGGCCGACTTGATGCCCGAGAACACGTTGCGGCGCTCATCGCCGATGTCCAGGGTCAGGCGCAGCAGCTTGTCGGCGCCTTCGACGGCCTCGGCCTTGACGATCAGCGCCACGCGCAGGTCGACGGCGGCGAAGGTGTCGAACTCGATTTCGGCCGACAGCGGATCCTTGGCCAGTTCGCCGTTGCCGACCGGGGCCTTGGCCTCGGCGGCGAGCAGGTCTTCCTTGCTCGCGGCGACCATGGCCTCGACCTTGCTCGGCTCGATACGGCTCATCAACGCCTTGAACGGGTTGAGCTTGTGGTTTTCCAGGCGCGACAGGTGATCGTTCCAGGTCAGCGGGGCGATGTTGAGGAATGCCTCGGCATCGGCCGCCAGGACCGGCAGCACAGGCTTGAGGAAGACCACCAGCTGGCGGAACAGGTTGATGCCTTGGGCGCAGATGGCCTGTACCTCGTCCTGCTTGCCTTCCTGCTTGGCCAGCGACCATGGAGCTTTGTCGGCGATCCAGGCGTTGGCGCGATCGGCCAGGGCCATGATCTCGCGCATGGCACGGCCAAAGTCGCGACCTTCGTAGGCCTCTGCGATCGAAGGCGCGGCGGCGAGGAAGGCCTCGGTCAGCTCTGGCGCGGCATCGCCGGCAACCATCACGCCGTCGTTGCCCTTGTGAATGAAACCGGCGCAGCGGCTGGCGATGTTGACCACCTTGCCAACCAGGTCGGAGTTGACCTTCTGCACGAAGTCCTCGAGGTTCAGGTCGAGGTCGTCGACGCCACGGCCCAGCTTGGCCGCGTAGTAGTAGCGCAGGTATTCCGGCTGCAGGTGATCCAGATAGGTGCGCGCCTTGATGAAGGTGCCACGCGACTTGGACATCTTCGCGCCATTGACGGTCAGGTAACCGTGCACGTTGACCGCGGTTGGCTTGCGAAAACCCGCGCCTTCGAGCATGGCTGGCCAGAACAGGGCGTGGAAATTGACGATGTCCTTGCCGATGAAGTGGTACAGCTCGGCCTTGGAGTCTGCATTCCAGAACGCGTCGAAGTCGAGCTCCGGGCGGCGCGCGCAGAGGTTCTTGAAGCTGGCCATGTAGCCGATCGGCGCGTCGAGCCAGACATAGAAGTACTTGCCCGGCTCGCCCGGGATCTCGAAGCCGAAGTACGGTGCGTCGCGGGAGATGTCCCACTCCTGCAGGCCCGAGTCCAGCCATTCGGCGAGCTTGTTGGCCACGGCGTCCTGCAGGGTGCCGCTACGGGTCCACTGCTGCAGCATGGCCTGGAAGTCCGGCAGCTTGAAGAAGAAGTGCTGAGAGTCGCGCAGCACCGGGGTGGCGCCGGAGATCGCCGACTTGGGGTTCTTCAGTTCGGTGGGGGCATAGGTGGCGCCGCATTTTTCGCAGTTGTCGCCATACTGGTCTTCGGCCGCGCACTTGGGGCAGGTTCCCTTGATGAAGCGGTCGGCCAGGAACATGCCCTTTTCGGGATCGTAGTACTGGGTCACGGAACGGGTGGCGATGTGCCCGGCGTCGCGCAGGCGGGTGTAGATCATTCCCGACAGCTCGCGGTTCTCCTCGCTATGCGTGGAGTGGAAATTGTCGAAGTCGACCAGGAAGTCGGCGAAGTCGCCGCTGTGCTCGGCCTGGACGTTGGCGATCAGCTGTTCCGGAGTGATGCCTTCCTTCTCGGCGCGCAGCATGATGGCCGAGCCGTGGGCGTCGTCGGCGCAGACGTAGATGCACTGGTGGCCACGCATCTTCTGGAAGCGCACCCACATGTCCGTCTGGATGTACTCCAGCATATGGCCAAGGTGGATCGATCCATTGGCATAGGGCAGGGCGCTGGTGACGAGAATCTGGCGTGGCTCGGACATGGTGGCTCGGCTACTTATCTGGCTACGGGTAAAAATGAGGGTGATCGGCCACTATAAAGGGCTGGGAAATATATTTCACCCCAGCGACGCATCGACTGACGATTGACGGGTTAGCATAGGCGCCTGTTCCGTATTCAGTCTGCCAATGGGAGCCTCCATGAGTGCCGTTACCCGCGCCGCCGTCGAAGGCGTGCTTCGCCAGTACACCGACCCCTACCTGAACCTGGACCCGGTCAGCGCCGGTTGTGTGCGCGCCATCGATATCCAGGGCGGCCAGGTCAGCGTGCAGTTGCAGCTGGGATATGCCGCAGGCCTGTTCAAGGGGGGCTGGGCGCAGGTGCTGCAGACCGCCATCGAGCACCTCGATGGGGTCGCCGCGGCCAGCGTCAGCATCGACTGCGTGATCGCCACCCACAAGGCCCAGGCCCAGGTGCCGGCCATGGCCAACGTGAAGAACGTCATTGCCGTGGCCTCGGGCAAGGGCGGTGTGGGCAAGTCGACCACCGCCGCCAACCTGGCCCTGGCCCTGGCCCGTGAAGGTGCGCGGGTCGGCATCCTCGATGCCGACATCTACGGCCCCAGCCAGGGCGTGATGTTCGGCATCGCCGAGGGCACCCGCCCACAGGTGCGCGAGCAGAAGTGGTTCGTGCCGATCAAGGCTCATGGCGTCGAAGTCATGTCCATGGCCTTCCTCACCGATGACAACACGCCGATGGTCTGGCGCGGGCCGATGGTCTCGGGCGCATTGCTGCAACTGGTGACCCAGACCGCCTGGGATGATCTCGACTACCTGGTGATCGACATGCCGCCGGGTACCGGTGACATCCAGCTGACCCTGGCGCAGAAAGTGCCGGTGGCGGGCTCGGTGATCGTCACCACGCCTCAGGACCTGGCATTGCTGGACGCCAAGAAGGGCGTGGAAATGTTCCGCAAGGTCAATATCCCGGTGCTGGGCGTGGTGGAGAACATGGCGGTGCACATCTGCTCCAATTGCGGCCACGCCGAGCACCTGTTCGGCGAAGGTGGAGGCGAGAAGCTGGCGGCGCAGTACGGGGTCGAGTTGCTGGCCTCGCTGCCGTTGTCGATGCTGATCCGCGAGCAGGCCGACAGCGGCAAGCCAACCGCCATCGCCGAGCCGGAAAGCCAGATCGCCATGGTCTACCAGGAGCTGGCGCGGCAGGTGGGCGCGCGTATCGTGCTGCAGGAAGCGGCGGCGCCGGCGATGCCGAGCATTACCATCAGCGAGGATTGAACCTCGCCAGGCGTGGGCCCTGAGAGGCGTGGGAGCGGGCTTGCCCCGCGATGATGATTACCTGGGTTGGCGCCATCGCGGGGCAAGCCCGCTCCCACGAACAGGCGCGCCGGCAAAACCATCGATGTTTCAGGCACAAAAAAACCCGCCAATGGCGGGTTTTTTTTGAAAGCGAGGAAGCGAGATCGACTTAGGCGATCTGAACTTCTTCAGCCTGCATGCCTTTCTGGCCGCGGGTAGCGACGAAAGTAACAGCCTGGCCTTCTTTCAGGGTCTTGAAGCCGTCAGCTTGGATGGCTTTGAAGTGCACGAACAGGTCGTCGCCCGACTGAGGGGTGATGAAGCCGTAGCCCTTCTCATCGTTGAACCACTTGACAACACCGGATTGACGGTTGGACATGTTTCTGTCTCCTTGGACAAAGTTGATTACGGTCAGGAAAAACCCTGGCCGGGACTGAGCGCAAAGAGAGCAGAAAATTCAGCGATGGGCCGATGAGTATCGTGCATCAAACTAGAGATTCTCGGTGTCACGTGCAGCACAGTGGCGCCACCTTAACCCACTTTCCACGGCCTGCCAATGGCCAAGAAGCGCTTTGATGAATTTCGGATCGGCGGCCAGCGCAGCCCCCGTCTGGCGTGGGATGGACAACGAAACTTTAACCCGGACGCCGGGACCGGTAAGATGCGCATCTCGTTTTTCACCTTGCACTCTTCAGGACACCCCGCCATGAGCATCAAATCGGACAAGTGGATTCGCCGCATGGCGCAGGAACACGGCATGATCGAACCGTTCGTCGAGCGCCAGGTGCGTGGCGAGCAGGACAGCCGGGTCATCTCCTTCGGCGTGTCCAGCTACGGCTACGACGTGCGTTGCGCCGACGAATTCAAGGTGTTCACCAACATCAATTCGGCCACCGTCGACCCGAAGAACTTCGACGCCGGCAGCTTCGTCGACATCAAGAGCGACGTCTGCATCATTCCGCCGAACTCCTTCGCCCTGGCCCGCACCGTCGAATACTTCCGCATTCCACGCGACGTGCTGACCATCTGCCTGGGCAAGAGCACCTATGCCCGTTGCGGCATCATCGTCAACGTCACCCCGCTCGAGCCCGAGTGGGAAGGCCACGTGACCCTGGAGTTCTCCAACACCACCACGCTACCAGCGAAGATCTATGCCAATGAAGGCGTGGCGCAGATGCTGTTCCTGCAGTCCGACGAGGAATGCGAAGTGTCCTACAAGGACCGTGGTGGCAAGTACCAGGGCCAGCGCGGCGTCACGCTGCCACGTACCTGAGCCGACAAAACGCGGGAATTGTTTCCGCGCTCGGCACTCCAACGAGTTAACAGTCCCGGCGTGCATGACGCATGCCGGCTCTCGTTCAGGAGCCGCCCATGAAACTCGACCCCGCAATCAGCGCCAAGCTGGCCGTCCTGCAGCCGAACCAGATCGGCTTGCCGGTCTGGTCGCTGCTGGCGCACCCGCCGATCCACACGCCGCTGCCGATGCGCGCGGGCGGCGTGCCGCATCAACCTGACCCCGACACCCCGCAGCCTCCCGAGCCGGGCGAACGCCCGCCCATGGAGCCGGGCGAACCGACCTTGCCCGACGAGCCGCCACCCGCTCCGGTCGCCTGACCGCCCTGATTCAGTTGCCCAGCAGGTAGCCGCTGCGGCAGACCTGCTCGCCGGCGACATGGGCGACCACCATGCCTGCCGTGGCCATGCGCCGGATACTGCGGGCATAGAGCAATCCGGCCTGGGTATTGTGCAGCGCTGTGACGCGATCGCTGATCGGATCGATCACCTCGGCGATCAATTGCCCGGCTTCCAGGTACTGCCCAGGTTTCGCGTGGAACACCAGCACCCCGCCCAGAGGTGTCGTGACAGGCTCCACGGCGGCGAGCGGCGTGGCGGGATAGCGCAGTGGCGGAAGCGCCGACGGCTGGCCTTCGATGACGCCAGCGTGGCCGAGGAAGTCGAGGATCGCCTGGCAGTCGTGTGTCGCCAGGGCATGACTGACATCGGCCTGACCACGCAGCTCGACGGTCACCGAGAAACTGCCCAGCGGGATCGGATAACGCTTGCCGAAGCGCTGCTGCAACTGCCACCAGACCAGGCTGAAGCACTCATCGAACGACTGCCCGCCCGAATCGGTGGCCAGCAGGCTGGCCTGGACGCCCAGGTAGCGTGCCAGAGGCTCGACCTGGGGCCAGGCTTCCGGGGTGGTGTAGAGGTGTTCGACGGCTTCGAAGTCGCAATGCAGGTCGAGCACCATGTCGGCGTCGCAGGCCAGGCGCTGCAGGGTCAGGCGCTGGGACTGCAGGGGCGTGTGCGCCGGATGGGCATCCAGGCCACGACGCAGGTACTCGCGGATCAGTGCCACGTTGTGCGCCGGGTCCTGGGTCAGGTGCCCTTCGATCTGATCACCGATGCTGTCCGACAGGTCGACGAAGCGGCGATTGAAGTTCTCGCCGCTTTGCAATTCGAAGCGCCCCAGCGGGGCGTCCAGCAGCACCTGCTCCAGGCCGACCGGGTTGGCCACCGGAACCAGGATGATTTCCCGACGCAGGCGACCCTGCTGTTCCAGCTCCACGAGGCGCTGCTTGAGGTGCCAGGCCACCAGCATGCCCGGGAGCTCGTCGGCATGCAGCGAGGCCTGGATATACACTTTGCCGCCGCCACGAGGGCCGAAGTGAAAACTGTGTAGCTGGCGGCTGATGCCTGGGACGGGGGACAGCAGTTCATGGGTCGAGTGGTGCATGGTGATCCTGATGGAGGCGGTCTGCGACAGGGGCCGGGATCAAGAATAGAAGCACAACTTCGTAACGGGCGCACCTGTCGTCCACGTGGCAGGCGCAGGATTGCGGGTGCCGCGAAGGGGCTGTGCGACAGCCCCAGGGACCGCTCTCTCAGGACAGGCTCACCTTCCAGACACCCGCCTTGCCTTGTTCGATACCGATTTTTTCCAGTCTTTCGACATTCAATCGCCGGCCTTCATGCATCAGGTAGGGCGAGGCGTGGAAGTGACCCCAGGTGGTGTCTGCATCGGCTGGCGTCAGCTCCTGTGGGGCGTAGGCGATTTCCAGCAGCGTTGGCGAGCCGTTGGCCGGTGCCGAACAATCGCCAGCGGAAATCATGCGATACGGGGCGGTTTCGTTGCCGACCCACAGTTGGGCGTTGATGGTGGTGCCGGCGGGCACGGTCAGAGACTCGGGCCAGGAAATTTCCATTTTCAGGGTTTCGTTGCTCATATTACGCATCCTTGTCGATCAGAGAACGCCGCGCAGCTCGCTGGACCTGTGCGGCGGGTAAGGATGCTAGGCCGTTCCGTGCTCCGTTGATCAGCAGGAAGTATTCACCTCAGCGGCCGGGTGTAAGCGTCAAGCGCTGGTTGCCATAGGCGCGGGCGAAATTCTGCGGTTGCAGTGGCAGGCTCATGAAGCGCCCCTTGAACCAGGCGTCCAGCCCGTCGGCGTGGTGGCGGCTGGCCGGGTTGCCGGATTGACCGCTGCTGGTCAGTACCTGCAGCGGTTCGGCCTGGCCAAAATCGACGATCATCCGTGCCGAGGCCGGCAGTTGGGTCTCGAAGCCGCTACCCCAAGCGTACGGGGTCAGCGCCACGGTGCTGAAGTCACCGCCTGCCGCCAGGGGCGAACGCTCGAGGCGGTCGCCCAGGCCGTGATAGGCCGGCGCCGGCCAACGGTACTGGTGCAGCTTGCCCCATTGCCAGGCACGACGATCGGCGCCGAGCCTGGCGGTGCCGGTGTCGACCACGGCGGCGAGGCTGCGGGCAAGGATGGCTGCCTTGTCTTCTTTCTGCGCGGTGGTGCGATCATCCCAGAATGGGCTGTCGTCGCGCCCCAGCAGATGATCGGCCTGGGCAGAGTAGGAGCGCTGGGCGTTACCGGTGAACGCCTGCCACGCCGGGCTGGATTCCGGGCCAAGCTCGTCGAGGAAGGTCTGCCGGGTAACCTCTTGCAGGAACAGTTCATACAGTGCGGCATCGGCTGACACCGGGCTCAGCCGGCCGTCGAAGGCCTTGAGTCGGGCCAGCGCATCGCGGGCCTTGTCGCGCTGGGCGGCGGGCAAGGTGTCGATGGCCTGCTTGAGCGGCTGGGCCATGCCGGGGGCCTCGAACATCTGCTTGAGCTTGGTCGCCAGCAGAGTGACCTGATCGTTCTGCATGGCCATCAGGCTGCGGCTGTCGTGACGGCCGTTCCCGGCCAGCTGGGCCAGGCGCTCGGCGCGCTCGGGATAGTACCAGCTGCTCGACAGCTGCATGCCGTAGCCTTTGGGCAGGCTGCGCTGGTTGGCGTGGCCGATGAAACCGGCTGGCGGGTCCTGATCGTAGGGGTGCAGCATGGCATCGGCGTAGCCATCCCAGTCGTAGCGCCCGTCCCAGCCCGGCGAGGGCAGCAGGCCCTGGCCTTCGCGGCGGTTGGGATAGCGGCCGCTGACCTGCCAGCCGATGTGCCCAGGCTCGGCGAACACGAAGTTGAGGGCCGCCGCGCCGACTTCCCGGGTGCTGTCGAAGGCCCGTTCGATATTGCTGGCACGGGTCAGGTCGAACAGCGCGTCGAGGCTGCGATCGCCCTTGGACTGCGGCAGTTGCAAGGCCAGCGCAAGGCTGCCGTGGCCGGGCAACAGGCTGCCGTGACGGGTGTCGTACATCACTTCGCGCTGGGGACGCTGGCCGCGGACGAAGAACGTCTCGTTGCGCGCGCGGGCCTGCTGCCATTTGCCGTCGACGAGGTAGGTCAGCTGGCTGCCCTGGCGACGGACCTGCTCGAGGAACAGGTCCTGGTTGTCGGCCATCACCGCGCTGGCGCTCCAGGCCAGCTTGCCGTTGTAGCCGGCCAGCACGATCGGCAGGCCCGGCAGGGACAGGCCTGCGACCTGGTACTTGCCGGTATGGATCTGCACCGGGCTCAGTGCCCAGGTGGCGCGGCTGTCGCTGGCCAGCAGGCTCTTGCCGCTACGGCTGCGCTGGGGCGCCAGGGCCAGGTTGGCGGACCCCGGGCTGCCGAGCACGCCGAGGTCGGCCAACTGCTGGCCGGCGGCGGCCAATGCGGCCAGGCCCGGTAACTGGCTGGCCAGGTTCAGGCCCTTGAGCTTGTCCGCCTCGGCCTCGGCCAATGGCTCGTCGGGCGCGCCGGGCAACAGCCAGGCCAGTTTGTCGATGCCGACTTTCTGCGCCAGGGTCAGCGCCGAAAGTTCCTCCTGCAGGTTCACCGACTGGCTGAAGGCATAGAGGCTGAAAATCAGCGCCGAATCCTCGGGCTTCCAGTACTCCGGGCGGTAGCCGCTGCGGGCAAGTTCCGCTGGCAGCTTGTCGCGATAGCGGAACAGGTAGGCGTTGACCCCGCGAGCATAGACCTCGAAGAAGCGCTTCAGGCGCGGCGAGGCGTCGGCGTAGAGCTGGCCGGCGCTCTGCTTGAGGTTGGCGGCGCGCATCAGGCGATCCATCTCCAGGGCATCGGCCCCGGCCAGTTCGGCCAGGCGTCCCTGGGCCAGCAGGCGCATGGCGACCATCTGTTCGATGCGGTCCGCGGCGTGCAGGTAGCCGAGGCTGAACAGCGCGTCGTGGAAGTTGCCGCTCTCGATCAGCGGCGCGCCCATGGCGTTGCGTCGGACCGAGACGTTCTGCGCCAGGCCTTTGAGCGGTTGCACGCCGGTGCTCGGCAGGACGCTGTCCTGGTAGCCACCCATCTGGCAGCCGCCCAGCGCGAGCAGGCCAAGCAACGTGGCAGCTTTGCCGAGGCGGAGAGGGAAGGGCGGAAGGACGGGGGCGGCCATGGCTAGGCTCCTGCAGGGCGTGGCGGGGTTCTGAAAGGCGCTAAGGTAGTGAGCGCGCGGTCGCCGTGCAAGGTGCCGGGAGGCTTTATTTACGAATGGTCGGCAGCGGCAAGCCGCAAGCTTCAAGCCTCGAGAGAGAAGCGCACGTTGCGCCGATCTGTTCTTGCTTGCAGCTTGCAGCTTGCAGCTTATCTGCTGCGCTTCAAGCGCCGTGGCACTTCTTGAATTTCTTCTCGCTGCCGCACGGGCAAGGGTCGTTGCGCCCGACGTCCTTCAGGGCGTTGCGCACCGGCTCCTGGTGGCCGTGGTTGCAGTGCGGGCCGTGCACATGGCCGTGGTCGTGGTGGTGGTCGTGACCGTGGTCGCAGTCGGGGCCATGGACATGGGGTTGCTGGGTCATTGCGGGGTTACTCCGGTTGAAGATCACCGGGGATTATCTCACCCCTGCGCGACAAGTGCAGGTCCCGGTAGACGATCAGCCCCGTGGCCAGCTCGCCGCGTAGCTGATAGTCAAGCGGCTGCCCGCTCTTGAGCAGTTTCGCGAGCGGCTTGAGGTGTTGCCAGAGGTTGGTCCGCGCGGTGATCTTGAAGGTGCGCCGGGCATGGCCGCCGACACTGCGCCACAGGCTGACTTCGTCCCGGGCCAGCAGCAGGTCGCCCAGCGTTATCGAATAGACGAGGTTGCGGATGAACAGGCGGCTGTCGTTGGGGTTGTCGACGCGCAGGTGAAGGACGAATTCCTGCTGGTGCAGGCGCAGCTTCACCGGTTCCACTTTCACCAGGTGTACCTGGGGCTCCTGCCAGCTGTCGCTTCCCCAGCTCACGCAACCCGTCAGCCAGCCCAGCAGCAGGCTGAGCGAGAGCAGGCGGGCCAGGGGCGACATGCTCAGCTACCCAGGTAACTGGCGCAGCATTTCTTGAATTTCTGCCCGCTGGCGCAGGGGCAGGGATCGTTGCGCCCGCTCTTGAGCGGCACGGTCGGATCGATGAAGTACCAGCGTCCGGCGTGCTGGACGAACGCCGAGCGTTCACGGTGCTGATGATCGCCTTCCAGGTCGTGCCAGCGTGCGGTGAAGGTGACGAAGGCGTGTTCGGGCTGCCCGCCCAAGACCTCGGCGCTTTCCACCTCGAGCCCCAGCCAGGTGCTCTGCGCGCTCCAGGCCGCCATGCCGGCGCGATCCAGGTCGGCCTGCTGGGCGGGCAGGGTGGTGGCCACCAGATAATCCACCAGGCCCAGCACGTAGGCGCTGTAGCGCGAGCGCATGAGGGTCTGGGCGTCTGGCGCCGCAGTACCGCTGTGATAATGCCCGCAGCAGGCGTCGAGCAGGTTGCCGCTGCCGCATGGGCAGACCGAGACACTCATTGAATCACCACCAGTACTTGCCGAAATTTTCAGGGTTGGCCCAGAACCTGGCATTGAGCCAGTCCGGGACCTGCTTGTAGTCATGCAGATCATAGGTGAACAGGCTCAGTACCTGATCACCGCGCTGGAATTTCTCGCTGGCCGAGAGCGCCAGAGAGTAGAAGTCGGTGTCTTGCCAGCCGCAGGCGCTCAGGTCCGCCAGCACCGCGACGCGGCTGGCGTTGAGGTTGCGGATGCCGCCCAGCAGCTCCAGGCCGGTGCGCTTGGGCAGGTGCTCCAGGCAATCGACCAGCACTGCCAGGTCGAAGCGCCGGGCGGCCTGTTCGGGCGCTAGCGGGCCGGGGATGGCTACTTCGATCCTGGCCTCGGGATGGGCGGCGGCGAAGGCCTCCAGGGCCGGGAAGCGGCTGCCCACCAACAGCAGGTGGCGTGGAGTGAAGCGCTCGAGTAGCGCGGCCAGCGCCTGCTGTGGCGTGCGTTGTGAAAAAGCGTTGGTCATTGCCATTCCTCGTACAGGTCGCTCAAGACTAGCGGTCCCAGGCGATCGGGCAAAGAGGCGCGTCGCCACGTCGTGGCTTATTGCTGGCAGAGCGGTAATCGCCGGTCTTTACTCCCAGAGCATCGGTTTTGCACCGATTCCCCTAGGAGAAGCAACAAGATGAGCATAGTACGCACAGCGTTACCCCTGGTTCTGCTCACCAGTGTGTTGACTGGTTGTGCAGGTTTGCAGAAAACCGACTGGCCGAAATGTGCTGCCGTCGGGGGCGTGGGCGGCGCGGCCCTTGGTGCCATCGAGAGTTCCAGCTGGGCTGGCTGGGGCGCCTTGCTCGGTGGCGGCCTGGCGGCCGGCTACTGCTGGGCCCATGGCGATGGCGACGAAGACGGCGATGGCGTGCCGGACAGCCGCGACAAATGCCCTGGCACACCGCGCGGTGTCCAGGTCGACGCCAATGGCTGCCCGCCGGAGCCGGTGGCGGTGGTCGAGGAGGTCGTGGTGCAGAAGGAAGAAGTCATCGTCATCCGTGACGTGCACTTCGAGTTCGATTCGGCGCGCCTGACCGCGGCGGACAAGGAACGCCTCAATACCATTGCCACGCGCCTCAAGCAGGAAGCGCCGAGCGCCCGCCTGAGTGTCAGCGGCCACACCGACAGCGTCGGCTCGGACAGCTACAACCAGAAGCTCTCCGAGCGCCGGGCCCAGTCGGTGACCAACTACCTGGTCGAGAGCGGCGTGCCGCGCGCCAGCTTCGTGTCGGTCGTAGGGGCGGGCGAGACGCAGCCAGTCGCTGACAACGCCACTGCCGATGGTCGTGCCATGAACCGCCGTACCGAGATCAAGATCCAACGCTGACCGTTGTACGCCCGCGCCTTGAGAAGTGGCGCGGGCGCGTCTTTACTCCTGAGTGACCGGTAGCGGCCGGTGACACAGGAGCATGCACCATGAGTGTTTTGTCGAAGGCGGCACTGCCGCTGGTGGTGGCCACGAGCCTGCTGGCAGGCTGCGCCACCCACAGCGATGGCAGCGCGCCCCTCAATCAACGGACCTGGCCCATCTGCAGTCTGCTCGGCGGACTGGTCGGTGGTGGCCTGGGCGCCATCGAAAGTTCCAGCTGGGCGGCCGGTGCGGGCGTTCTGGGAGCCATCACCGGTGGCCTGATCTGCTATGCCCAGGACGGCGACGAGGATGGCGATGGCGTCTTCGACCGCCGCGACCGTTGCCCGGATACCCCGGCTGGCACCCAGGTCGATCATATGGGTTGCCCGTTGCCGCAGTATCCGTCGTCCGCGCCGCAGCCGGAGCCGGCGGCGACGCCCGAGGTGATCACCCTCGATGACCAGGGGCAGGTGCTGTTCGCCTTCGACTCCGCCGAGCTCACCTCTGGCGCGCAGCAGCGTCTGCAAGGCCTGCTGCCCAAGCTCAACGACCCTAGCGTGGCCAGTGTCAAGGTCATCGGCTTCACCGACAGCGTGGGTTCGGACAACTATAACCAGCGCTTGTCCGAGCGCCGTGCCAGCGGTGTTGCCGAGTACCTGATCAGCCAGGGGCTGGCACCGAGCAAGGTGACCAGCCAAGGGCGTGGCGAGAGCGAGCCGGTAGCGGACAATGACTCCGACGAGGGCCGTGCGCGCAACCGACGGGTGGAACTACACCTGA
>NZ_JAOCDM010000209.1 GCF_029840925.1 Pseudomonas sp. GD03858 | reverse complement strand
GGTTTGCCGTAACGACAGTGCTACCCCTTACGTGTCATAACTGTTTCAATCGCACCCTTAAACCTCTTCTGCTATTACCAAAGTTGGATCACCCTATGAACCCAGCAGGTATCGACACGAGCGCACTACTCACCATGCTGGGCTTGATTACCGCAGTGTGGGCAGTCGTGCCAAGCACTGCCAGGCTCAGTTTTCGGTTGAGCCTGAACTGGCTCGACTGGCTGATCATCTGGGCTGCGTTACTCACTATCCATGGGCTTTTCTTCCAGCCCATACTCACCACACTTGGGTTCCCTACCTTTGGCCCCTGGTTGTGGGGCTTTGACAAGAGCGCAACCCAGTACGTTCTGTTCATTCTACTCGTTGCATTCGTCTACTTCCGTTCGCGCAGGACGAGACTGACGCGGTGGAACCTCGGACTCTTCGATGATCTGACCACGTCACTCTTACACGCCGGTAAGTTCGAGGAACTCGCCGACTTACTACATCGTCATCTCGCATCGGCCCTGAACCTGGCTGCCTTTAAGAGCGTGCGAAGCCGATTGGCGAATGTCATTCGCCCGCGGCGTCCCGGCTTCCAAGTCGTATTTCAAGACGACGGTACCATCTCGTTGGGAGATGGGGCTCCGACGAACTGGCTATTTCGAAAATGGTTTAGCTTTCGCGAATGGCTTGCCGACCTGGTTGGTTCTTCGCAGCGCGTGCAGCGCCGTGCTGCCATCGTCGTGAAGCGGCTGCTATCATCCCGCCGTCTGGCCGAACACCTCGCCATCGCTCGACCCTACCTCTGTATAGAAGTTATGGAGCGCGCAACACGCTTTGAGGAAGGATTCCAAGACGAATTCTTTGACGCACTGTTGGCCAATGAGGCCAGCGTCTTCTATAGCGAGCTCAAGAATAACCAAAACTTTGGCGGGGGCGGACACCGCTTAGCGCTCCCTGAGGAGAACCGTCTCTTGCGGTTCTATTGTGTTGATGTTGATATGGCCGCCCGTCTCGGGGTTTACCGGTCTGTCGGCGAGGCCGTACTCGCGCGAATTGATGCGGATGAAGCTCTCGAAAAGAAGCTCAATGGCCGGCTACTTACCTTTCAAGATGTCGGAAAACACCACGATCCGGTTTATGCAGGTATCGAGTTCTTCAAAATCATGGTTTTAGAGGGGCTGCATCAGCGTGTGGCCGACCACTTGTGGTTGCACTATATGCCTCATTTCGCCAGTCGCCTGGTCGACCGCGCTCGTGAAGTTCGGCCGGAAGACGAAAACCACGAGTTTCCTACGCCGCTGGGCTTCCTGCTTTACCAAGTCGTTGACACTACTGCGGTATGGGTGAGAGACGCCGAAGCTCTGACGAAGCCTGGTGAAGTGCTACGTCCTGACAAGCTCGAAGGCAATCACATCTACATTTCCTTCGAAGCCGCTGAAGCCATAGGCCGGGTTATCCAACCCATCCTGATGTCGTCAAATGTGTCTAGCCGACTTAAACACGAATTGCTTAGTATTGCGCTCACCACTCTGCGAGACCTGGAACAGATCAAGCACTTAGAGCCGCTGGCCAGGGTGATGCAGACGCACCTCATCCAACCCTACGGATTCAGGAAGCAGGACGAATATCTGTGTGTCCTGAAGCAATACTTCGATGGACAGGACCATGTGCTTCGCGCTCACTTGGGACGCTTTAGGGAAGAGCTCCACGCTGCTCGGGAAGCTGCGCTCTGAGAACTACCTTACGTCCAATCGAAAATTCCCTATGACTTTTGCGAGGCCAGATTTGAGGCTCCGAATATCACAAATGGCTCGATTGCAGCCTTTAGTGGCCGGCAGCAATCGGCCAGAAGCAGTCTCTCATTGTCAGTATCACTACTCAGCAAATTTCGCGGAAGGAGTTCTGCACCATGGTCAGCTTGTCTCGTTCCTACCGCACATCAGCAGGGTAAAAACTCAACATTGAGGTAATCCAATTGGTCTCTCGTAGCCTCAATTTTACCGATGATGAGTTCGAGCGAGTCTTTGGAGAATTGTACAAGTTCATGCTCAAGCCCCCGCTTACTGAATTTTATTTTGACTTGGGTGTACCCATCCTCATTGGTGTGCATCCAATTCGCATGAACGACCTTGTTGCGAAGGCTTCCACATTCCCGAAGGTCTGATAGAAGCTGTGAAAACCAGGCAGGCTGATCGCCTATGCCACGGAAAAAATCGGATGTGAATCGCTCGAACAAATCTAACTTAGTGGCATACATCATATTGCCCACGATCAAGAGGCCTTTTTGATCTGTTCGATCAGATATAAATCTGCATAGAATATTATCGATGTCCGCCTCAAGTGTGTTAAACCAGAGGACAACCTCTCCGATTAGAGGTATCAACTCGTAAACGTATTCATACGCATTATCTGTATCTCCGAGACCTTCAATAATCAGTTGGCCGACGGGTATGGTCCTGGTTCTCATGGGTATCCGATCCTATGAATTCGTCCGGCGCATACAGTACCGTCAAAGCAATTATCTTACCAGCGGCATTAGGTCGACCAACTCTGACGAAAATCTACCGGTAAGTGTCAGCTATGGGTAGAAAGC
>NZ_JAOCDM010000208.1 GCF_029840925.1 Pseudomonas sp. GD03858 | reverse complement strand
CGCCAGGGCCTCGCGCAGGCTTGCGATGGCCGCGTCACGGGCCTCGGCGGCCTCGAACTGCGGCCCGTCGGCAACCTGCTCGCCCTCCAGCCACAGGCTGAAGCTCAGGCCCTCGACCCGCACATCGGCCTCGCCACCTTGCTGCAGTTGCTTGCTCACCGCACCCGCGCTCTTGCCATCGGCGAAGCTGCGCGACAGCAGCAGTTGCTCGCCATCGGCGGCCAGGAGGCGGAAGCGGAAGCTGCCGTCTTCATCGCGGAAACTGACGAAGCGGGCAGTCTTGGCGGCCTTTTTCTTCACTTCGCTGCTGGCCTGGACCGCCGTGCGGAACGAGCGCAGGCCAACCGCCTCGCGCAGCTGCTCGAGGAACGGCGTGGCGATCTTGCGGGCCTTGGCGGCGCCGGCAAGGAGAATGTCCTCCAGATCCGACGGGCGCGAGATCAGCTGGTGATAGTGCTCGCGCTTTTCGGCCAGCTGGCCGTCGAGCAGCTGGAACAGGCGCTGCTTGGCCTCGCCCCAGCCCAGGCCTTGCACCAGCTCTTCGCGGAACGCGGCGCATTGCGCCGGCGTGGAGAAGGCCTGGAACAGGGTGAACAAGTGCGCGTTGTCCGGATCCTTGGCCTCGCCCGGTGCCTTGGAGTCGGTGACGATACGCGAGATGGCGTCCTTCATGTCCTTGGCGCTGGTGAACAGCGGGATGGTGTTGTCGTAGCTCTTGGACATCTTGCGACCGTCCAGGCCCGGCAAGGTGGCCACGCTTTCCTCGATCACCGCCTCCGGCAGCGCGAAGAAGTCCTTGCCCTGGCCGAACAGGTGGTTGAAGCGCTGGCCGATGTCGCGGGCCATCTCCACGTGCTGGATCTGGTCGCGGCCTACCGGCACCTTGTTGGCGTTGAACATCAGGATGTCGGCGGCCATCAGTACCGGGTAGCTGAACAGGCCCATGGTCACGCCGGCATCCGGGTCTTCGCCGGCCTCGACGTTCTTGTCCACCGAAGCCTTGTAGGCATGGGCGCGGTTGAGCAGGCCCTTGGCGGCGACGCAGGTCAGCAGCCAGGTCAGCTCGGGGATCTCGGGGATGTCGGACTGGCGGTAGAAGGTGACCTTGTCCGGATCCAGGCCGCCGGCCAGCCAGGTAGCGGCGATTTCCAGGCGCGAGCGCTGGATGCGCTGCGGGTCGTCGCACTTGATCAGCGCGTGGTAGTCGGCCAGGAAGTAGAACGAGTCGACACCGGGCTGCTGGCTGGCGAGGATCGCCGGGCGGATGGCGCCGGCGTAGTTGCCCAGGTGCGGGGTGCCGGTGGTGGTGATACCGGTAAGGATGCGCGTGGTCATGGGTGTTCGCTTATTCTGGCTTGGCTCAGTTCGAAAGGCGCGGCAGCAGCAGATCCTTCAGATCGGTCAGCTTGCCATGGAAGAAGTGTCCGCATTCTGCCACTTTCAGCAGCTCATGGGGGCGCGACAGAGCGCTGGACCAGTCGTACACCAACTGCGGATCGACCACTTCGTCGGTGTCCGGCTGAATGATAGTGAGCCGGACGCGCGCGGGCAGAGGGAATTGCTCGGTCAGGCGCATGACCGCCGGCGCGATCATGAACAGTTGCTGCAGCTCGACTCCGTCCGCCTCCAGGCGCCCGGCCAGGCTGGTGGCGACGAAGCCGCCGAAGGAGAACCCCATCAGCACCAGCGGCAGTTCGGGGTGCTTCTCACGCAGCCAGGCCGCCACGGCCTCGGCGTCGTTTACCTCGCCCGTGCCCATGTCGTGGCTACCCGCGCTCTGGCCGACACCGCGGTAGTTGAAGCGCAGGGTGACGTAGCCGGCGTCGCGGGCGGTGCGTTGCAGGGTCGAGACCACCTTGTTGAGCATGGTGCCGCCCTGGACCGGGTTGGGGTGGCAGATCAGCACCGCGCCGCGGGCGTCGGCCACGTCCAGGTACAAGGCTTCCAGCGGACCGCACGGGCCATCGATGAACAAGGGTGTTTCGCGGATAAGCAAGGCACTACTCCGTGACCTCGGGAAGGGTCGACTCGTCTAGCTGAGGAATTCTGTTCTGATTTGCGATCGCTCGCGGTATACAGCGCAGGTCTGAGCCGTTAACGTAAAGCAAAGCCGTTTATAGAGGAAGGACTCGTGGAACACTCGCTCCTTGTTTGGTTGCTGCCGACCCTGGCCCTGGTTGTCGGCGTCGGCGTCGGTTTCGCGCTGGCCCGCCTGCTGCCCAATGCGGCGCCGAGCAACACCCAACGCCAGCTGGATGACATCCAGCAGCGCTTCGACAACTACCAGAACGAAGTGGTCACCCACTTCAACAGCACCGCGTCGCTGGTCAAGAAACTGACCCAGAGCTACCAGGACGTTCAGGACCACCTGGCCGACGGCGCCAACCGCCTGGCCCTGGACGAGCTGACCCGTCAACGCCTGCTGGCCGCGCTGCATTCGGAAACCGCGCAAGGCCCGCGCGATCGCCTGACCCCGCCGAAGGACACCGCCGAGGTGCCGCGTGACTACGCGCCGAAGGCGCCGAATTCGCCGGGCATGCTCGACGAGAGCTACGGGCTCAAGCGTTGAGTCGCTGACATGCAAAAGGCCTCGAAAGAGGCCTTTTTTGTGGGCGGGGTCTACCCGCCATATCACTCACTCAATACCTGTAGAAGATCGCCCAGCTGCACTGTCGTGCAGGGAAACGTCGCAAATTGCACCA
>NZ_JAOCDM010000207.1 GCF_029840925.1 Pseudomonas sp. GD03858 | reverse complement strand
CCGCAAGGCGGCCCCGGCAATCTTTGTTCAACGCTGAAATCTGGGGCTGCTACGCAGCCCTTTCCGACCGGTCCGACGCCTCGGCAAGGCCGCTCCTACAGGGATCGCGCAAGGCTTGAGGTTAGCGCGACCAGGCTTACTCGGCCTTCAGGGTCTTCACGCCCTCGGCAGTCCCCAGCAGCAGCACATCGGCCGGGCGCGCCGCGAACAGACCGTTGGTGACCACGCCGACGATGGCGTTGATCTGGCTTTCCAGCTCCACCGGGTTGGTGATCTGCAGGTTGTGCACGTCCAGGATGACGTTGCCGTTGTCGGTGACCACGCCTTCGCGGTACACCGGGTCGCCGCCCAGTTTCACCAGTTGCCGCGCCACATGGCTGCGGGCCATGGGGATCACCTCGACCGGCAGCGGGAAGGCGCCCAGCACCGGCACCAGCTTGCTGGCGTCGGCGATGCAGATGAAGGTCTTGGCCACGGCGGCGACGATCTTCTCGCGGGTCAGGGCCGCGCCGCCACCCTTGATCAGGTTGAGGTGCGCGTCACTCTCGTCGGCGCCGTCCACGTAGAACTCCAGCTCGCTGACGCTGTTCAGCTCGTAGACCGGGATGCCATGGCCCTTCAGGCGCTGGGCGGTGGCCTCGGAGCTGGCGACGGCGCCGTCGAAGGCGGTCTTGTGCCGGGCCAGGGCGTCGATGAAGAAGTTGGCGGTCGAGCCGGTGCCGACGCCGACGACGCTTTTCTCGTCCAGTTTCGGCAGGATGAGATCGACGGCAGCCTGGGCGACAGCCTGTTTGAGTTGGTCCTGGGTCATGCGGGCTCCGGGAGGGCAAGGCGGAAAGGGCCTAGTATAACGACTCCCGAGGCGTTGCTGTGGTCGCCCGACGTAGCGCTGCGGTAGACTCCCAGCCCTTGTCCCGCGGCCCAGTGATGCTTTCCGATGCTCGAACAGTACGTCAAGAAGATCCTCACCTCGCGCGTCTACGACGTTGCCGTCGAAACCCCGCTGCACAGCGCCGGACAGCTGAGCAAGCGCCTGGGCAACACGGTACTGCTCAAGCGCGAGGACCTGCAGCCGGTGTTCTCGTTCAAGATCCGTGGGGCCTACAACAAGCTGGCGCAGTTGAGCCGCGAGGAACTGGCCCGCGGCGTGGTCACCGCCTCGGCCGGCAACCATGCCCAGGGCGTGGCCCTGGCAGCCCGGGAGCTGGGCATCAAAGCCACCATCGTCATGCCCAAGACCACCCCGGAGATCAAGATCGAGGGCGTGCGCTCGCGCGGTGGCAAGGTGGTGCTGCACGGCGACTCCTTCCCCGAGGCGCTGGCCTACTCGCTGAAGCTGGTGGAAGAAAAGGGCTTCGTCTACATCCACCCCTATGACGACCCGCACACCATCGCCGGCCAGGGCACGGTGGCCATGGAGATCCTTCGTCAGCACCCGGGCCAGCTGGACGCGATCTTCGTGCCGGTCGGCGGCGGCGGCCTGATCGCCGGCATCGCCGCCTACGTGAAGTACCTGCGCCCGGACATCAAGGTGATCGGTGTCGAACCGGACGACTCCAACTGCCTGCAGGCCGCCATGGCCGCGGGCGAGCGCGTGGTGCTGCCGCAGGTCGGGCTGTTCGCCGACGGCGTGGCGGTGGCGCAGATCGGCCAGCACACCTTCGATATCTGCCGTCACCATGTGGACGAGGTGATCACCGTCAGCACCGACGAAATCTGCGCGGCAATCAAGGATATCTACGACGATACCCGCTCGATCACCGAACCTGCCGGCGCCCTTGGCGTGGCGGGGATCAAGAAGTACGTCGAACTCAAGGGCGTCACCGGGCAGACGCTGGTGGCCATCGACTCGGGCGCCAACGTCAACTTCGACCGCCTGCGCCACGTGGCCGAGCGCGCCGAGCTTGGCGAGAAGCGCGAGGCGATCATCGCCGTGACCATCCCCGAGCGCCCGGGCAGCTTCAAGGCCTTCTGCGAGGCCATCGGCAAGCGCCAGATCACCGAGTTCAACTACCGCAAGCACACCTCCGACGAGGCGCACATCTTCGTCGGCGTGCAGACCCATCCGGAAACCGACCCGCGCGCGGCGCTGGTGCGGCAACTGAGCGAGCAAGGCTTTCCGGTCACCGACCTGACCGACAACGAACTGGCCAAGCTGCACATCCGCCACATGGTCGGCGGCCATTCGGCCGGGGCCAGCGACGAAATGGTGCTGCGCTTCGAGTTCCCGGAGCGGCCGGGCGCGCTGTTCAACTTCCTCAACAAGCTGGGCGGGCGCTGGAACATCTCGATGTTCCACTACCGCAACCATGGCGCCGCCGATGGCCGCGTGGTCGCCGGCCTGCAGGTGCCGGAGGACGAACGTCACCTGGTGCCGGCGGCGCTGGCCAAGATCGGCTATCCATACTGGGACGAGACCGAGAACCCGGCTTACCAGCTGTTCCTCGGCTGACTGACTAAGCTGGGCATAGGGCTCTTCGCGGGTAGCGCGTTGTGGGAGCGGGTTTACCCGCGAAGGGCCGATGCGAAATGCCCTATTGAAGGACGATAAAGACATGGAACACCTGACCACCCTCAAGACCCTGCACATCCTCGCCACCGCCCTGTTGCTGCTGGGCGCCCTGGGCCTGGCGATCTGGACCGTTCGCGCCCGGCGCAAGGGTGACAGCGAAGCCTATGCCAAGCTGCTGCGCCGACCGCTGGTGTTCGTCTGGCTGCTGATGGGGCTGTGCCTGGTGAGCATGCCGTTCACCGGCTGGTGGCTGGTGCACCTGATCGGCTGGCCGCTGGGGCAGACCTGGGTACTGGCCTCCAGCATCCTCTATACCTTCGGCGCGCTGGCCGTTTGGTGGCTGGCGGTGCGCCTGAACCGGCTGCGCAAGGCCGAGACGGTGGGGCTGAAGTTCACCCTCGCGCTGGCGCTGTTCAGCGGCGTGTG
>NZ_JAOCDM010000206.1 GCF_029840925.1 Pseudomonas sp. GD03858 | reverse complement strand
AAAGACAAAACCCCTACCTGCTCGCGCAGATAGGGGTTTTGCGAAATGAATCTTGACGATGACCTACTCTCACATGGGGAAACCCCACACTACCATCGGCGATGCATCGTTTCACTGCTGAGTTCGGGATGGGATCAGGTGGTTCCAATGCTCTATGGTCGTCAAGAAATTCTGTTGCCAGAAGATCCAGATGGATACTCTAGCGAATTCGGATATGTGAATTTGTGGCTCTTTATTTCAAGAGCAGCGAACTTTCGGTTCTTTCGTCTTCACCACCACAATTTGGCTTTCATGCACAAATTGCTTGGGTGTTATATGGTCAAGCCTCACGGGCAATTAGTATTGGTTAGCTCAACGCCTCACAGCGCTTACACACCCAACCTATCAACGTCGTAGTCTTCGACGGCCCTTCAGGGAGCTCAAGGCTCCAGTGAGATCTCATCTTGAGGCAAGTTTCCCGCTTAGATGCTTTCAGCGGTTATCTCTTCCGAACATAGCTACCCGGCAATGCCACTGGCGTGACAACCGGAACACCAGAGGTTCGTCCACTCCGGTCCTCTCGTACTAGGAGCAGCCCCTCTCAAATCTCAAACGTCCACGGCAGATAGGGACCGAACTGTCTCACGACGTTCTAAACCCAGCTCGCGTACCACTTTAAATGGCGAACAGCCATACCCTTGGGACCGGCTTCAGCCCCAGGATGTGATGAGCCGACATCGAGGTGCCAAACACCGCCGTCGATATGAACTCTTGGGCGGTATCAGCCTGTTATCCCCGGAGTACCTTTTATCCGTTGAGCGATGGCCCTTCCATACAGAACCACCGGATCACTAAGACCTACTTTCGTACCTGCTCGACGTGTTTGTCTCGCAGTCAAGCGCGCTTTTGCCTTTATACTCTACGACCGATTTCCGACCGGTCTGAGCGCACCTTCGTACTCCTCCGTTACTCTTTGGGAGGAGACCGCCCCAGTCAAACTACCCACCATACACTGTCCTCGATCCGGATAACGGACCTGAGTTAGAACCTCAAGGTTGCCAGGGTGGTATTTCAAGGATGGCTCCATGAGAACTGGCGTCCCCACTTCAAAGCCTCCCACCTATCCTACACAAGCAAGCTCAAAGTCCAGTGCAAAGCTATAGTAAAGGTTCACGGGGTCTTTCCGTCTAGCCGCGGATACACTGCATCTTCACAGCGATTTCAATTTCACTGAGTCTCGGGTGGAGACAGCGCCGCCATCGTTACGCCATTCGTGCAGGTCGGAACTTACCCGACAAGGAATTTCGCTACCTTAGGACCGTTATAGTTACGGCCGCCGTTTACCGGGGCTTCGATCAAGAGCTTCGCTTGCGCTAACCCCATCAATTAACCTTCCGGCACCGGGCAGGCGTCACACCCTATACGTCCACTTTCGTGTTTGCAGAGTGCTGTGTTTTTAATAAACAGTCGCAGCGGCCTGGTATCTTCGACCGGCATGGGCTTACGGAGCAAGTCCTTCACCCTCGCCGGCGCACCTTCTCCCGAAGTTACGGTGCCATTTTGCCTAGTTCCTTCACCCGAGTTCTCTCAAGCGCCTTGGTATTCTCTACCTAACCACCTGTGTCGGTTTGGGGTACGGTTCCCAGTTATCTGAAGCTTAGGAGCTTTTCTTGGAAGCATGGCATCAACCACTTCGCGCTCTAATGAGCACTCGTCATCAGCTCTCGGCCTTGAAATCCCGGATTTGCCTAAGATCTCAGCCTACCACCTTAAACTTGGACAACCAACGCCAAGCTGGCCTAGCCTTCTCCGTCCCTCCATCGCAATAACTGGAAGTACAGGAATATTAACCTGTTTTCCATCGACTACGCTTTTCAGCCTCGCCTTAGGGACCGACTAACCCTGCGTCGATTAACGTTGCGCAGGAAACCTTGGTCTTTCGGCGTGCGAGTTTTTCACTCGCATTGTCGTTACTCATGTCAGCATTCGCACTTCTGATACCTCCAGCAAGCTTCTCAACTCACCTTCACAGGCTTACAGAACGCTCCTCTACCGCATCACCAAAGGTGATACCCGTAGCTTCGGTGCATGGTTTGAGCCCCGTTACATCTTCCGCGCAGGCCGACTCGACTAGTGAGCTATTACGCTTTCTTTAAAGGATGGCTGCTTCTAAGCCAACCTCCTAGCTGTCTAAGCCTTCCCACATCGTTTCCCACTTAACCATGACTTTGGGACCTTAGCTGACGGTCTGGGTTGTTTCCCTTTTCACGACGGACGTTAGCACCCGCCGTGTGTCTCCCATGCTCGGCACTTGTAGGTATTCGGAGTTTGCATCGGTTTGGTAAGTCGGGATGACCCCCTAGCCGAAACAGTGCTCTACCCCCTACAGTGATACATGAGGCGCTACCTAAATAGCTTTCGAGGAGAACCAGCTATCTCCGAGCTTGATTAGCCTTTCACTCCGATCCACAGGTCATCCGCTAACTTTTCAACGGTAGTCGGTTCGGTCCTCCAGTCAGTGTTACCTAACCTTCAACCTGCCCATGGATAGATCGCCCGGTTTCGGGTCTATACCCAGCGACTAAAGCGCCCTATTAAGACTCGCTTTCGCTACGCCTCCCCTATTCGGTTAAGCTCGCCACTGAATATAAGTCGCTGACCCATTATACAAAAGGTACGCAGTCACCTAACAAAGTAGGCTCCCACTGCTTGTACGCATACGGTTTCAGGTTCTATTTCACTCCCCTCTCCGGGGTTCTTTTCGCCTTTCCCTCACGGTACTGGTTCACTATCGGTCAGTCAGTAGTATTTAGCCTTGGAGGATGGTCCCCCCATGTTCAGACAAAGTTTCTCGTGCTCCGTCCTACTCGATTTCACTGGCAAGAGATTTTCGTGTACGGGGCTATCACCCACTATGGCCGCACTTTCCAGAGCGTTCCACTAATCTCAAACCAGCTTAAGGGCTGGTCCCCGTTCGCTCGCCACTACTAAGGGAATCTCGGTTGATTTCTTTTCCTCAGGGTACTTAGATGTTTCAGTTCCCCTGGTTCGCCTCTTGCACCTATGTATTCAGTACAAGATACTCAGCTTATGCTGAGTGGGTTCCCCCATTCAGAGATCTCTGGATCACAGTCTGTTTGCCGACTCCCCAAAGCTTATCGCAGGCTACCACGTCTTTCATCGCCTCTGACTGCCAAGGCATCCACCGTATGCGCTTCTTCACTTGACCATATAACCCCAAGCAATCTGGTTATACTGTGAAGACGACATTCGCCGAAAATTCGCATTTCGCTCATTACTGAGCAGAACTCACAAATTTTACCTTAGCCTGAATAACCAGCAGTGAAACTGGTATTCAGTCTATCTATCACATATCCGAATTTTTAAAGAACGATCTGACAAAAGTCAGAAATCAACATTCA
>NZ_JAOCDM010000205.1 GCF_029840925.1 Pseudomonas sp. GD03858 | reverse complement strand
GGAGATCGCTGCGCTCGAGCATTCGAGCTACGCCATCCGCCCACTGCGCGAAGGGTTTCTGTACCTGCTGATCAAGCGCCAGCGGGCCGAGGCCTACGAGTGGCACAGCCAGTACCGCGTCGCCGCCAACGGTTCGCTGCAGTACATCAGCGCCGACTCGCCCTGGGAGCCCGCGCCCAGCGCGGCCACGCTCGATGACATGATCCGCGGCTTCGGCTGGGCCATCACCCTGTACGACCTGGACGATCTCCAGGAGCTGCGCCCACTGTTCAGCCCCACCCCGCTCACCCCGCGCATGCTCGACAACTACCGCCTGCTCGACGACGAATACCGCAGCAGCCTGCCGGCCATCGACATCCAGCGCTTCATCCAACCCGCCGATGCCCCGCCCCAACCCCATGTGCTCAAGCACGATCAACTGGACTGGGTCGCCGACTTCCGCGCGCGATACGACCCGCAACTGCAGGCATTGCTCGACCAGCAGCCGTTCAACAGTGCCCAGATCGTCTCGTTCCAGGCCACGTACCAGGCCCTCGCGCCGCGCTCGGGCCAGAGCAAGCCGCGCGGCGCCGCCATCGTGATCGAGGATGCCCTGGGCATCACCCAGGAACTCAACGCCTGGCGCAACGCGGCCATCGACGATGTACGCACGCAATGGTTGCAGCGCACGGTGGAGCCCGGCGTGGACAACGAGCGCAAGCTGCTGGTGGCGCAGTCGTTCCTGGAAGTGGAGACGCTCTATCCGCAGATGGTCGCCGAACGCACCGTCAAGCGCGAGGTCATGGCCGAGACCGTGCGTAGCCAACCGCCCATGCATGCGGAGTTCTATGGCTTTACCGCGCACGCCAGGCAGATGCAGGACGCCCACGATGCCCGGGTCAAACCGCACCTGGAGCAGTTCGAACTCAACACCCGGGCCAAGGCCGAGGCCCGTCTGCAGGCCGGCGAGTTCAAGGCCAGGTTCGACGAGAAATACGGCCAGCTGGTCGACCGCAAGGCCATGCACGCCCAGCTCGAAGCCTTCGAGCAGACCCTGCAGCAGGCGCGACAGGCCGCGCAGGAGCGGGCGCAAGACCATGTCCGCTGGCTGACCAGCGAACGCCTGCTGCAAGCCCTGGACCGCTACGACAATGCCGACCTGAGCCATGGCCTGGCCTTCGCCGAACAGACCGGCCTGTGCGTGATCGGCATGGAGCTCGCACCACCCGGCGCGCGCCTGCTGGAACGTTGGTGGCGCGGCGATCCCTACCAACGGAGCAACCTCGCGGTGCGCGGCGTCACCTTCAATCAGGACGACCTGCGTGAAGAGCTGGTGGCCCTGCGCGAAGCCGCCAAGGCCATGCCGCCAGAACCCTCGACGCTGGTCTTGCCCGAGGCCCTCGCCCGCCAGGCCCATGTCGCGGCGAATGCCTTCGCGCGCATCAATACCCTCCACGAACAGCTGCAAAGCCAGAATGCCAAGGCCAGCGTCGGCCTGTATGGCTGGTTCGCCCTTCTCGGGCAAGAGGTGTTGCGCACCGCTGCCCCCAACAGCATGGATCATGCGTTGCACCATGGTCTGCGCCTGACGCTGCTGGCCTCCGTTCATCACAGCGCCGTCGAAGTTCGCCTGGCTGAAACCGCGCACAGTGACAAGCCATCGAACCCACGGCGCGTCGCCGGCCAGGTAAGCCGCTATCTCGACCAGGCCTGGGCCGAAGGGCTGATGCAGGCGAGCGATTCGCACAACGACTTCTACAAAGTCCGCGCGGCGGCCGTCATCTGCCTGCTGGAAGGCATGCTGATGGCGTTCAAGGCGCAGCAATTACCCGATAGCGATGCCCGCTTCAAGACCGAACTGCTGGCCTCGGCCATGACCACCGCCGCCGCAGGATTCGAGATTGGCGCCAGCTATGTGGAGCAGGTGGTGACACGCTTTGGCGAGAAAAGTGTGAGCGGTAAAGGGGCTGCGGTAGCGCTTGGCAGGTTGAAGCTCTGGGGCGCGGGGATGGCTGGGATGGGAGGGTTTGTGTTGGCGTGGTGGGATTTAGTTGATGGTCATCAACGTTCAAGCGCAAGTCAGAGTCCAGCCGGTAACCCACAGCGATTCAACGATGAAGTATTGAGTAAAGCGTATTATACGCGCGCACTGGCCACTATTACTCTCTCACTGGCAGAGACAGGGACGGCTATTGCATTAGCAAAGCCGTTTTTCGACCACCTAGCAAAAACCAACAAAGGCAGACTGGCAAAATTGATAGCCCAATCAATGAGCAAACTCGCCGCAAAACTAGGAACTGACGCTGCCCGCCTACTGTTGACCCGCTTGATTTTAGGCGCATTCTGGATCGGACTAGTCACAACATTCATAATTTTTATATTTGAAGATGACGCTTTAGAAAAATGGTGTAAACGTAGCTCCTATCGCCTCGATAGAAACACCACCCCTTACGCAGATAGTGAAGAACTACCTACCTTACACTCCGCACTAAGCGAGGTCATTTAATGTACCTAATAGAGTGGGGTTTCTGGAGCATGAGTACAGAAACTGAAGCTGAGCGAAAATCCACCGATGCAGCACGTACATCCGCCGAACGAAAAGCCGACCAAGACCTTTATAGAGAAGAACTTGAGTCAGAGTTGCACTTCAACTCAGCCAGCAAAACACCAAAAGTCCACGGACCAGTATTCTCATTCAATGAAAACTTCATGGAAATGCGCTGTGGCGGCTCGGAGGAGAAACGAGGACTCATCACACTAGCAACACTAGGCGGACTAGGACCAATCATATATTTCTGGGCATCCATAACCTTAGGATCAATTTACACAAACATCAAACACCCCAACCAACACCTGCTAATCTCATTTGTATTAGATACTTACATGCTAGCACTGGGCACTGCGATTATATATTTTTATTACAAGTACGGCCTCCGCTTTACCCGCTTAGAGATGCTAACCAGCCGCCATCTGCTCATTCGTTTCAATCGCAAGACTCAACAAGTCCATCTGCATCGCCCTAGCTACTGCGGCGGCATCGTGACCTTCCCCTGGCGATCTACCGGCAGCACCGCTATCCATCCAGAAGATGATGCGTTAAGCCTCGGCATGAGGCTCGCATTGGTATGGCATCCAATCCGAACGGGCCTTCCTCATCTGGAGTTCGCTTTTCTCGGCAAGCAAGGCCAAGGCGGCAGCGAATTGCGTGACGAATGGGAATTCATCCGTCGCTACATGGAAGAAGGCCCCGACGCGGTCCCGCGCCCACGCCTGAGCACCCAACTCCCTTCGCCGATCCAGGCCTTCAGCGCCCAGTTCGAAGGCCTGGGCCGTTTCTTCCGCCACAGCGGCTGGCCGCTGAAGGTAGCCCTGCTGCTGATCTGGCCCGCCTTCGTCATCATCGGCACCGCCCACTGGGTCAGCCTGATGCTGTGCTGGCGGCCGCG
>NZ_JAOCDM010000204.1 GCF_029840925.1 Pseudomonas sp. GD03858 | reverse complement strand
ATAACGTCCCGCTCGTTGTTTTCTGTCCGACAATCCCCTTAGCATGGCCCGAAGCTATTCCAGGGCTCTGGAACAAGGTTTTCGCAGTACCTGGCAATAGATTGACCCAGCACAAGAACACAACAGGGGGCAGTCATGAGACAGCGGGCAAGGGCACGCTACAGCCTGGCCGCCAGCACAATGCTGGCGCTGGCTTTGGGCATCGGGACGAACAATGTCCTGGCGGCGGTGGCTGCCGAGCAATACTCGGTGGAGTCGGACCAGGCCAGCCAAGGTCTGTTGATCGGCGCCACTCACGCAGGCCAGCGCCTGGTGGTGGTTGGCGACCGCGGCCATATCCTGTTCTCCGACGACCAGGGCAAGACCTGGACCCAGGCCCGGGTACCCACCCGGCAACTGCTCACCGCCGTGTTCTTCCTCGATGACAAGCGCGGCTGGGCCGTCGGCCACGACGCGCAGATCCTCGCCAGCAGCGACGGCGGCGCGACCTGGAGCAAGCAGTTCGAAGACCTCTCCCGCGAAGCTCCGCTGCTCGATGTACGCTTCCTCGATGCGCAGCACGGCTTCGCCGTGGGCGCCTACGGTGCCTTGCTGGAAACCCTCGATGGCGGCCAGCACTGGCAGGACGTCGCCGAGCGCCTGGACAACCCCGACCAGCTCCACCTCAATGCCATCGCCACGGTCAAGGGCGCGGGGCTGTTCATCGTCGGCGAGCAGGGCAGCATGTTCCGCTCCAGCGACAACGGCCAGAGCTGGTCGAAGGTCGATGGCCCCTATGAGGGCTCGCTGTTCGGCGTGATCGGCACCGCCCAGGCCAACACGCTGCTGGCCTTCGGCCTGCGCGGCAACCTGTTCCGCTCCACCGATTTCGGCGATAGCTGGCAAGCGATCGAGCTCAAGGCCGAACGTGGCCCGCTCGAATTCGGCCTGGCAAGCGCTACGCTTCTCGATGACGGCAGCCTGGTGCTGGTCGGCAATGGCGGCAGCGTATTGCGCAGCGTCGACGACGGGCAGACCTTCAGCGTGCGCAACCGCGCCGACCGCATCGCCCTGGCCGGCGTCAGTGGCCTGGGCGGTGGCGGCCTGCTGCTGGTCGGGCAAGGGGGCGTGCACCTGGCCTCGGCCGACGGTACCCAGGAGGCGCGTCCATGACCAGCCGGGAGAGCTTCGACATGCAGCACAAGGACAAGGCCACCCTGCTGGAACGCCTGATCTTCAACAACCGCCCCATTGTCATCGCCATCTGCGTGCTGGTGAGTATCTTCCTGTTCTGGCAGGCCACGCAGATCCGGCCGTCCACCAGCTTCGAGAAGATGATCCCGCTCGAGCACCCGTTCATCGAACAGATGCTCGAGCACCGCAACGACCTGGCCAACCTCGGCAACACCGTGCGTATCTCGGTGGAGGCGACCAAGGGCGATATCTTCGACAAGGACTACATGGAGACGCTGCGGCAGATCCATGACGAGGTGTTCTACATCCCCGGCGTCGACCGCGCCGGCCTGAAGTCGCTGTGGAGCCCCAGCGTGCGCTGGAGCGAGGTCACCGAGGAAGGCTTCTCTGGCGGCGAGGTGATCCCCAACACCTACAATGGCTCGCAGGACAGCCTCGACGCGCTGCGCGACAACGTGCTCAAGTCCGGCCAGGTCGGACGCCTGGTGGCCAACAACTTCAAGTCCAGCATCGTCGATGTGCCGCTGCTGGAAAGCTACCCCGACCCGCAGGATCCTGGGCGGCAGGTCAAACTCGACTACCAGCAGTTCTCCCACCAGCTGGAAGAGAAGATCCGCGACAAGTTCCAGGCGCAGAACCCCAACGTGAAGATCCACATCATCGGCTTCGCCAAGAAGGTCGGTGACCTGATCGACGGCCTGGTGATGGTGGCGATGTTCTTCGGTGTCGCGCTGGTGATCACCTGGGCGCTGCTGTACTGGTTCACCTGGTGCATTCGCAGCACCATCGCCGTGCTGATCACCACGCTGGTGGCGGTGGTCTGGCAGCTGGGGTTGATGCACGCTGTGGGCTTCGGCCTCGATCCCTATTCGATGCTGGTGCCGTTCCTGATCTTCGCCATCGGCATCTCCCACGGGGTGCAGAAGATCAACGGTATCGCCTTGCAGTCCAGTGATGCCGAGAATGCCCTGACCGCGGCCCGGCGCACCTTCCGCCAGCTGTTCCTGCCGGGGATGATCGCCATCCTCGCCGATGCCGTGGGCTTCATCACCCTGCTGATCATCGACATCGGCGTGATTCGCGAGCTGGCCATCGGCGCTTCGATCGGCGTGGCGGTGATCGTCTTCACCAACCTGATCCTGCTGCCGGTGGCGATCAGCTACGTCGGCATCAGCCAGAAGGCCATCGCCCGCAGCAAGAAGGACGCGACTCGCGAGCATCCGTTCTGGCGCCTGCTGTCCAACTTCGCCAGCCCCAAGGTAGCGCCGGTGTCCGTGGTGCTGGCGCTGCTGGCCTTCGCTGGCGGCCTCTGGTACAGCCAGAACCTGAAGATCGGCGACCTCGACCAGGGCGCCCCGGAGCTGCGTCCGGACTCGCGCTACAACCAGGACAACAGCTTCATCATCAGCAACTACTCCACCAGTTCCGACGTGCTGGTGATCATGGTCAAGACCCCGGCCGAGCAGTGCTCGATCCACTCGACCATGGCGCCGATCGACGAGCTGATGTGGACCATGGACAACACCCCGGGCGTGCAGTCGACCATCTCCCTGGTGACCGTTTCCAAGCAGGTCATCAAGGGCATGAACGAGGGCAGCCTGAAGTGGGAAACCCTGTCGCGCAACCCGGACATTCTCAACAACTCCATCGCCCGTGCCGACGGTCTGTACAACGCCGATTGCTCGCTGGCGCCGGTGCTGGTGTTCCTCAACGACCACAAGGCCGAGACCCTGGAGCGGGTCACCGCCGCGGCCAAGGCCTTCGCCGACAGCCACAACAAGGACGGCCTGCAGTTCCTCCTGGCGGCCGGTAATGCCGGGATCGAGGCGGCCACCAACGAAGTGATCAAGTCGGCCGAGCTGACCATTCTCATCCTCGTCTACATCTGCGTGGCGGTGATGTGCATGATCACTTTCCGCTCCTTCGCCGCCACGTTGTGCATCGTCCTGCCGCTGGTGCTGACCTCGGTGCTGGGCAACGCGCTGATGGCGTTCATGGGCATCGGCGTGAAGGTCGCCACGCTGCCGGTGGTGGCGCTGGGCGTGGGCATTGGCGTGGATTACGGCATCTACATCTACAGCCGCCTGGAGAGCTTCCTGCGCGCCGGCCTGCCATTGCAGGAGGCCTACTACGAAACCCTGCGCTCCACCGGCAAGGCGGTGTTGTTCACTGGCCTGTGCCTGGCCAT
The DNA here is from genome assembly GCF_029840925.1 of Pseudomonas sp. GD03858. GTDB lineage: Bacteria > Pseudomonadota > Gammaproteobacteria > Pseudomonadales > Pseudomonadaceae > Aquipseudomonas. Next base: position 171 of record NZ_JAOCDM010000204.1, on the reverse strand, counting down.
CGGCGTGTGCACCTGGATCTTCTCGGCCATCAAGTTCCAGGCCGACATGGGCCTGATGCTGACCTTCATGCTGCTGTGGAACATGTTCGGCGCCCTGTGGCTGCTGCCGGCGCTGGCGCGGTTCCTGATCAAACCGAGCAAGCTGGCGGGCAAGGAGGGCGGGTCGATCTT
>NZ_JAOCDM010000203.1 GCF_029840925.1 Pseudomonas sp. GD03858 | reverse complement strand
GCGACACAAGGCCGCTCCTACAGGGGGGGCGGCGTCTCGCATTCGAAAAATGTGACTCGAACACCCATACAGTTCCTCACAATGGCCGTCTCCCACAATTCGAGTCGGAACACTAGAATAGAGCCGACGTATCCATTCAGAACGCATTTATGCCCAACCCTGACGACCCTGAAGCGCTCGCGCAGTTGCCGCTGGATGAACTCGTGGCCTGCCACGAGTGCGACCTGCTGATGCGCAAGCCAACGCTGCAAAATGATGAGAAGGCTCAGTGCCCGCGTTGTGGCTACGAGCTCTATGCCCACCGGCACAACCTGGTCAACCGTAGTCTGGCGTTAGTGCTGACGGCCTTGCTGCTGTACGTGCCGGCCAATTTCCTGCCGATCATGCAGTTGCACCTGCTCGGACAGACGTCCGACGACACCGTCTGGAGTGGCGTGCTCGGCCTGTACAATTCGCAAATGCGCGGTATCGCCGTGGTGGTGTTCCTGTGCAGCATGGCCATTCCCTTGCTCAAGCTGCTCTGCCAGCTGGCGGTATTGCTGAGCATCCGCCTGGATATTGGCCGCAGCTACGGCTTGCTGATCTATCGTGTCTACCACCATCTGCGTGAGTGGGGCATGCTCGAGGTCTATTTCATGGGCGTGCTGGTCGCCATCGTCAAGCTGGTCGATCTGGCTGAACTCAGTCTTGGTCTCGGCCTGTTCTGCTTCATCAGCCTGTTGCTGGTTCAGGTATGGCTCGAAGTGGTCATGTCGCCACACCAGATCTGGGTGGCTTTGTCGGGGGAGGATGTCCATGCGGGCGATTGATGCAGGCATCCTGGTCTGCAATGAATGCCATGAGCTGAACCGGCAGGAGCCTGATACCGCCTCGCAGACCTGCACCCGCTGTGGTGCCGTCGTGCATGGCCGGCGTCCCAACAGTATCGTGCGCACCTGGGCGCTGCTGATCACGGCCATGGTCCTCTATATCCCGGCCAACGTGCTGCCGATCATGACCGTCAGTGCGCTGGGCCAGGGTAGCCCTGACACGATCATGTCCGGCGTCATCACGTTGCTCAAGCACGGCATGCTGCCGATCGCCGCGGTGGTGTTCATCGCCAGCATCCTGGTGCCGACCTTCAAGCTGGTGGGCATCGCCTTGTTGCTGTATTCGGTGCAGCGCCACCAGCCGCTCTCGGCGCGGCAGCGCATCCTGATGTACCGCTTCATCGAATTCATCGGCCGCTGGTCGATGCTGGACATCTTCGTCATCGCCATCCTCGTGGCCGTGGTGAATTTCGGCCGCATCGCCAGTGTCGAAGCCAACCTGGGCGCCGTCGCCTTCGCCAGCGTGGTGATCCTGACGATGCTCGCTGCTTTAACTTTCGATCCCCGACTGATCTGGGATAACACGGAGTCGGATGACGACCATGAGTGATTTGCCAACGGCTAAAACCCGGCCTGCTTCGAACTGGTCGGCCATCTGGATTCTCCCGCTGATCGCCCTGGCCATCGGTGGCTGGCTGGCTTGGCAGGCCTACCAGGACGCGGGTATCGCGATCCAGGTGCGTTTCGAGACCGGGGAGGGCATCGTCGCCAACAAGACCGAGGTCATCTTCAAAGGCATGTCGGTGGGCAAGGTCACTGCCCTGGTGCTGGATGACAAGGGGGACAACCGGGGTGTCGTCGCCACCATCGAGATGCGCAAGGAGGCGGGGCCACACCTGACCAAGGGCACGCGTTTCTGGCTGGTGAAGCCGAGCGTCAGCCTGGCGGGCATTTCGGGGTTGGAAACGCTGGTCTCGGGCAACTATATCGCTGTCGATCCGGGGGAAGGGGAGCCGACCAAGCGTTTCACCGCGCTCAAGGAAGCTCCGCCAATGTCCGATGCCGAGCCTGGCCTGCACCTCACGCTCAAGGCCGAGCGTCTGGGGTCGCTCAACCGAGATAGCCCAGTGTTCTACAAGCAGATCCAGGTTGGTCGGGTGAAGAGCTATCGCCTCTCCGAGGACCAGGGCACGGTCGAGATCAAGGTCTTCATCGCCCCCGCGTATGCCAGCCTGGTGCGCAAGCACACGCGGTTCTGGAATGCCAGCGGGGTCAGTATCGATGCCGACCTGTCGGGGGTGAAAGTGCGCACCGAGTCGCTGTCGAGCATCGTTGCCGGTGGGATTGCCTTCGCGACCCCGGAGAACCGCAAGGACAGCCCGCCCACCGACCCGAGCCTGCCGTTCCGCCTTTACGAAGACTTTGACGCGGCTCAGGCCGGTATCCGCGTGAAGGTCAAGCTCAGTGATTTCGAAGGCCTGCAGAAGGGGCGCACCCCGGTACTGTACAAAGGTATCCAGATCGGCTCGCTCAAGGACCTGAAGATCGAGGGCGATCTGTCCAGCGCCACGGCCGAGCTGACCTTGGACCCGCTGGCCGAAGACTATCTGGTCGAAGGCACCCAGTTCTGGGTGGTCAAGCCGTCGATCTCGCTCGCTGGCATCACCGGCCTCGAGGCTTTGGTGAAGGGTAACTACATCGCGGTTCGTCCGGGAGAGGTGGGGGCCAAGCCTCTGCGTGAGTTCGAGGCGCGTCCGAAGGCGCCGCCGCTGGACCTGAAGGCGCCGGGCCTGCACATGGTGCTGTTCGCTGACACCCTGGGTTCGCTGGAAGTCGGCAGCCCGGTGATGTACCGCCAGGTGCGCGTGGGTAGCGTGCAGAGTTACCAGTTCGCCCGTAACAGCAAGCGGATCCTGATCGGCGTGCATATCGAGAAGGAGTACGAAAAGCTGGTCAATGGCTCCACTCGCTTCTGGAACGCCAGTGGCATCACCCTGACCGGCGGGCTCTCGGGCATCCAGGTCAAGAGCGAGTCGCTGCAGACGCTGATGGCGGGCGGTATTGCCTTCGATACGCCAAAGCCGGATGTGCCGCTGAAGCGCCATATTCCACGTTTCCGCCTGCATGAAAGCCAGGATGCGGCGAACCGCGCCGGCGCCCTGGTCACCATTCGCGTGGAGCGCGCCGATGGTCTCAAGCCGGGTACCCCGATCCGCTTCCGTGGCCTGGATGTGGGCAGTGTCGAGAGCGTCGACCTGACCAGCGATCTGCAGGCCGTGCTGCTCCGCGCGCGGATTACCCAGGCGGCCGAGCGCATCGCCCGTGCCGGCACCCAGTTCTGGGTGGTCAAGCCGGCCCTGGGCCTGGTGCGCACCCAGAACCTCGACACACTGATCGGTGGTCAGTACCTGGAAGTATTGCCGGCGCTCAAGGACAAGGGGCCGCAGCGTGATTTCATCGCCCTGAGCGACGCGCCTGAAGTGAAAGGCGAGGAGGTCGGCCTGCCGTTGACCTTGAGCGCGGCGCGGCGTGGCTCGATCAAGCCGGGCGTGCCGGTTACCTACCGTGAGGTCACGGTGGGCAAGGTCACGGGGTTCGAGTTGGGCCAGACCGCCGACCGGGTATTGATCCACATTCTGATCGAGCCACGCTATGCCGGCCTGGTACGGGGCGGCAGCCGCTTCTGGAACAGTAGCGGGTTCGGTTTCGACTGGGGGCTGTTCAAGGGCGCCACGGTGCGCACCGAGTCGGTCGAGACCCTGATCGAAGGCGGGATCGCCTTTGCCACGCCGGACGGCGAGCAGATGGGCAATCCTGCTCGGCCACAACAGACCTTCGCCTTGTTCGACAAGGCCGAGGATGCCTGGCTGGAGTGGGCGCCGA
>NZ_JAOCDM010000202.1 GCF_029840925.1 Pseudomonas sp. GD03858 | reverse complement strand
AAGGCCGCTCCTACAGGTACCGCGCTCGCCGATAAGGCCAACTGACGGCGATTTCATCTGGCAATTGCAAATTGCTCTTATTCAAAAACAGCCGGCCTGATAAGCTTGCACGCCGGTTTTTCGCCCATGCCCAGGATCCTCGATGTCCTTGCTCCGCCTAAGCCCCCTGCTGCTGGCCTTCGCCCTCGCCGCCTGTGACGACGCTCCGCGCTTCACCCAGGCCGAGCCCGGCGAAGCCCTCTCCGGCGGCAAGGCAACGGTGCAGCGCAGCGATCGCAACGCTTATTCGCTGCCCTCGGCCAACCTCAGCGCCGAGCGACGCCTGGATTTCGCCGTGGGCAACAGTTTCTTCCGCAACCCCTGGGTGATCGCCCCAGCCACCACCACCGCCCGCGACGGCCTCGGCCCGCTGTTCAACACCAACGCCTGTCAGAACTGCCACGTGCGCGACGGCCGCGGCCACCCGCCGGAGCCGGGCGACAGCAACGCGGTGTCGATGCTGGTGCGCCTGTCGATTCCCGACCAGCCCTATTACGCCCGCGAGATCGAACGCCTGGGCGTGATCCCCGAGCCGGTCTACGGCACGCAGCTGCAGGACATGGCCATCCCCGGCGTGGCGCCGGAGGGCAAGGTGCGGGTGACCTACGACAACCACAGCGTGACGTTCAAGGACGGCCACCAGGTCGAACTGCGCCGCCCCACGCTGCAGATCACCCAGCTCGGCTACGGTCCGATGCATCCGGACACCCGTTTCTCCGCTCGCGTCGCCCCGCCGATGATCGGCCTGGGCCTGCTCGAAGCCATCCCCGAAGCCGACATCCTGGCCAACGAGGACCCGGACGACCGCAACCGCGACGGCATCCGTGGCCGGGCCAACCGAGTGTGGGACGATGCCCTGGGCAAGACCGTGGTCGGCCGCTTCGGCTGGAAGGCCGGGCAACCCAACGTCAACCAGCAGAACGTGCATGCCTTCGTCGGCGACATGGGCCTGACCTCCACCCTGCAACCGAAGGACGACTGCACGCCGGCCCAGGTCGATTGCCTGGCAGCGCCCGATGGCGATGGCCAGAACGGCGAAAAGGAGGTCAGCGACAACATCCTGCGCCTGGTCACCTTCTACGCCCGCAACCTCGCGGTACCTGCTCGTCGTGACGTCGCTGCGCCGCAGGTGCTGGCGGGCAAGAACCTGTTCTTCCAGGCCGGCTGCCAGAGCTGCCACACCCCACAGTTCACCACCGCCGCCGATGCCGCCGAGCCGGAGCTCGCCGGCCAGGTGATCCGCCCCTACAGCGACCTGCTGCTGCACGACATGGGCCCTGGCCTGAGCGACGAGCGCACCGAGTTCGCCGCCAATGGCCAGGACTGGCGCACGCCACCGCTGTGGGGCATCGGCCTGAGCGAAACCGTCAGCGGCCACAGCCAGTTCCTTCACGACGGTCGCGCCCGCAACCTGCTCGAGGCCGTGCTCTGGCACGGCGGCGAAGCCCAGGCGGCACGCGACCGGGTACTGACCTTCAACGCCGAGCAGCGCGCCGCGCTGCTGGCCTTCCTGAACTCACTTTAAACGCGCAAGGAGCCGGCATGTTCCGACCCAAACTGTTGTTCACCAGCCTCGCCGCACTCGCCCTCGGCGCCTGCTCGCCGCAGGACCCGCAGGCCGTGACGTCCGCCGCCATCGCCAAGCAGGTGATCCTGCCGACCTACAGCCGCTGGGTCGAAGCAGACCGTGCGCTGGCCGCCAGCGCCCTGGCCTACTGCGAAGGCAAGCAGAACCTGGAAACCGCCCGCGCCGACTTCCTCAACGCGCAGAAAGCCTGGGCCGAGCTGCAGCCGTTGCTGGTCGGCCCGCTGGCCGAGGGCAATCGCCCATGGCAGGTGCAATTCTGGCCGGACAAGAAGAACCTGGTCGGCCGTCAGGTCGAGCAACTGGTCAACGGCGAGCAGGCGGTCACCGCCGAGTCGCTGGGCAAGGCCAGCGTGGTGGTGCGTGGCCTGTCGGCCTACGAATACATCCTGTTCGACAGCAAGCCGGACATCGCCAGCGCCGAACAGAAAGCCCGCTACTGCCCGCTGCTGGTCGCCATCGGCGAACACCAGAAAGCCCTGGCCGAGGAAATCCTCAAGGGCTGGAACAGCACCGACGGCATGCTGTCGCAGATGACCAAGTTCCCCAACCAGCGCTACGCCGACTCCCATGAGGCGATCGCCGACCTGCTGCGTGCCCAGGTCACCGCCCTGGACACCCTGAAGAAGAAGCTCGGCGCGCCGATGGGCCGCCAGAGCAAGGGCATCGCCCAGCCGCTGCAGGCCGAAGCCTGGCGCAGCCACTCGTCGATCAAGAGCCTGGAAGCCTCGCTCAAGGCTGCCCAGACCGTCTGGGCCGGGGTCGACAACCAGGGGCTGCGCGGCCTGCTGGGCAAGGACCAGGCGGCACTGGCGCAGAAGATCGATGATGCCTACGCTACCGCGATCAAACTGCTGGCCGACAATCAGGAAACCCTGGGCGAGCTGCTGGCCAACGACGCCGGCAAGCAGACCCTCAACCAGATCTACGACGCGCTCAACGTCGTCCACCGCCTGCACGAGGGCGAGCTGGCCAAGGCGTTGAACATCCAGCTGGGCTTCAACGCCAACGACGGTGACTGATCATGCTGCGACGCCAGGCCCTGAAACTCGGTAGCGTATTGCTCAGCGCCCTCACCCTGGGCGGCTGGAGCCTGTTTCGCGGCAAAGGCGGCGAACCCTTGCTGCTCTCGGCGCGCGACGATGGCGACGGCAGGCACTATGCCGTCGGGTTCCGCCTGGACGGCCGCGAGGTGTTCAGCACTCAGGTGGCCCAGCGTTGTCACGCGATCATCAACCATCCCGAACTGCCCATCGCCCTGTTCGTCGCCCGTCGCCCCGGGACCGAGAGCTACCTGATCGACCTGCGCGACGGGGGTCTGCTGCAGACCATCGCCTCGCAGCCGAACCGCCACTTCTACGGCCACGCGGTGATCCACAAGGGCGGTGAATGGCTGTACGCCACCGAGAACGACACCACCGATCCGGGGCGTGGCGTTCTCGGCGTCTATCGTTTCGAAGGCCAGCGCCTGGTGCATACCGGCGAGATCCCGACCCATGGCATCGGCCCCCACGAGGTGGCGTGGCTGCCGGACGGCGAGACACTGGTGGTGGCCAACGGCGGCATCCGCACCGAAGCCGAAAGCCGGGTGGAGATGAACCTCGACGCCATGCAGCCGAGCCTGGTGCTGATGCAGCGCGACGGCACCCTGCTGAGCAAGGAGACCCTGGCCCAGCAGATGAACAGCGTGCGCCACCTGGCCGTGGGCGACGATGGCACCATCGCCGCCTGCCAGCAGTTCATGGGCAGCTCGGAGGAGACCGCCGAGCTGCTGGCGATCAAGCGCCCGGGCGAGGCGTTCAAGGCCTTCCCGGTGCCGGAGCGGCAGTTGCAATCGATGGCCCAGTACACCGCCAGCGTCGCCATTCACAGCGACCTGCGCCTGGTGGCCCTGACCGCGCCGCGGGCCAACCGCCTGTTCATCTGGGACCTGGACAGCGGCGCGGTGAAGCTCGACGCGCCGATGCCCGATTGCGCCGGGGTCGGGGCCGTGAAGGATGGCTTCGTCGTTACCTCCGGGCAGGGGCGTTGCCGGTTCTACGATTGCCGCAAGGCGCAGCTGATCGGCCAGCCGATGGACCTGCCGTCAGGCTTCTGGGACAACCACCTGCATCTGGTCTGATTTGTC
>NZ_JAOCDM010000201.1 GCF_029840925.1 Pseudomonas sp. GD03858 | reverse complement strand
CGCCGCTCCTACAGGGGCGTGCTGAATTCGACTCACACCAGTTCTTTGAGCCGATACCAGAGCATGCCCAATGCCAGCAACGGCGAACGCAGCAGCTTGCCGCCGGGGAAGGTGGTGTGCGGCACCTTGGCGAACAGATCGAAACGACCACTTTGCTGGCCACTGATCGCCTCGCCGAGCAGGCGCCCGGCCAGGTGGGTGGCGTTCACCCCATGGCCGGAATAGGCCTGGGCGTAATAGACGTTGGGCTGGCTGGCCAGGCGGCCGATCTGCGGCAGGCGGTTGGCGCCGATGCCGATCATGCCACCCCACTGGTAATCGATGCGCACGTCGGCCAGCTGCGGGAACACCTTGAGCATCTTCGGGCGCATGTAGGCGGCGATGTCCTGCGGGTCGCGGCCCGAGTAATGGCAGGCACCGCCGAACAGCAGGCGATGGTCGGCGGACAGGCGATAGTAGTCCAGGGCCACACGCTGGTCGCACACCGCCATGTTCCGTGGCAGCAGCTGGCGGGCGCGTTCCTCCCCCAGTGGCTCGGTGGCGATGATGTAGCTGCCGGCGGGCAGCACCTTGCCGCCCAGCTCGCGGTTGAGATCGTTGTGGTAGGCGTTGCAGCACAGCACCAGGGTCTTGGCCCGCACCCGTCCTTGTGCGGTATGCACCTTGACCTCGGCGCCGTACTCGATGCGAGTGACTTCCGACTGCTCATGCAGGTGCACACCCAGTCGGCTGGCCGCGGCGGCTTCGCCCAGAGCCAGGTTGAGCGGGTGCAGATGGCCGGAACCCATGTCGATCAGACCGCCGACATAGCGATCGGAGCCCACCACCGTGTGCATGTCGCCGGGCTGCACCAGGCGCAGTTCGTGGCGGTAGCCCAGGCTGCGCAGTTCCTCGGCGTCCGCGGCGAAGCCTTCCAGCTCGGCGGGCTTGTTGGCCAGGTCGCAGTAGCCCCAGGTCAGGTCGCAATCGATGCCATGGCGCTCGACGCGCTCGCGGACGATTTCCACGGCCTCCAGGCCCATCAGTTTCAGGCTGCGCACGCCGTCCTCGCCGAGCACCGGGAGAAACTGCTCGAGGCCGTGGCCGACGCCACGGATCAGCTGACCGCCATTGCGCCCGCTGGCCCCCCAGCCGATCTTGCGGGCCTCGAGCACGATCACCGACAGGCCGCGCTCGGCCAGCTCGATGGCGGTGTTCAGGCCCGAGTAGCCACCGCCGACGATGCACACGTCGGCGCTGTGCTCGCCTTGCAGGAACGGATGGTCTGGGTGTGGCGCGCTGCTGGCGGCATAGTAGGAGGCGGCGTGCTGCGCGCTGTGGACCATGGGTCGATTCCTGGGTTGAGACGAAAGGGGGAAGGATAGGCAGCTGGCCAATCGCGGGGCAAGCCCGCTCCCACGCCAGTATTTAAGTGGACTGCCCCCAAGGGTTGGATTGGTGTCCAACTTCTTGGGGGCAGTCCATAAGCGTGGGAGCGGGCTTGCCCCGCGATTGGGCTTATAATTCAACCTTATTTATTGCTCTGTCCTCGGCCATGTCCTGCAACCGTCACAAGATCCACTTCCTACGCGAACTCATTCCTTCGTTCGAATGCGAGCCCGGCTGCCATGACTGCTGCGGCCCAGTCACCACGTCCGCCGAAGAAATGGCCCGCCTGCCGCGCAAGACCCAGGCCGAGCAGGACGCCGCCCTGGAGCGCCTGGACTGCGTGCACCTGGGGCCGAACGGCTGCACGGTCTACGAAGAACGCCCGATGATCTGCCGCCTGTTCGGCACCACCCCGCGCCTGGCCTGCCCCCGTGGCCGAGGGCCGGCGCAACCCATCGAGCCTGCGGCCGAGCAACTGGTCCACCAGTTCATCGCCACGACCCGTCAGGTGCTGGTCTGAAGCCTCAGTCCGGAATCGGCAGGCACAGGCTCTCTTTTACCTCTTCCATCACGATGTAGCTCTTCGACTCGCGCACATGGGGCAGCTTGAGCAGGATGTCGCCGAGCAGCTTGCGATACGACGCCATCTCCGAAATGCGCGCCTTCACCAGGTAGTCGAAGTCGCCCGACACCAGGTGGCATTCCAGCACGTGAGGCAGCTTGAGCACGGCGCGGCGGAACTCTTCGAAGGTGTCGCCGGACTTGTAGTCCAGGCTGATCTCGACGAACACCAGCAGGCTGCCCTTCAGGTGCTGCGGATTGAGCCGGGCGTTGTAGCCCATGATGATCCCCTCGCGCTCCAGGCGCCGCACGCGCTCGGTGCAAGGGGTGGTGGACAGCCCGACCTTCTCGCCCAGTTCGGTGAAGGAAATACGCCCGTCATTCTGCAGGATCCGCAGGATGTTGCGGTCGATCTTGTCCAGTTCACGTTTGCTCTGGTGCTGGGTTCTCATAGGGGATGCCCCTCCGTGAAAGGCGATTTTGCCGAGAATTCTCGCCAAATATAGCTGCTTATATAGTGAATAGCACTGGTCGGAGATTCATATACTGCGCGCATCCATGCCATTTCAACAAAAGACTGCGGCAAGCCGCGTGCGAGGGATACAACAATGCGAGTTCTGGTACTTGGTAGCGGTGTGATCGGAACCGCCAGTGCCTACTATCTGGCCCGGCAAGGTTTCGAGGTCACGGTGGTCGATCGCCAGCCGGCGGTGGCCATGGAAACCAGTTTCGCCAACGCCGGCCAGATCTCGCCCGGCTATGCCTCGCCCTGGGCCGCCCCGGGCGTGCCGCTCAAGGCCATCAAGTGGCTGCTCGAGCGCCACGCGCCCCTGGCCATCAAGCTGACCGGCGATGTCGACCAGTACCTGTGGATGGCGCAGATGCTGCGCAACTGCACCGCCAGTCGCTATGCGGTGAACAAGGAGCGCATGGTGCGCCTGTCCGAGTACAGCCGTGACTGTCTCGACGAGCTGCGCGCCGAAACCGGCATTGCCTACGAAAACCGTAGCCTGGGCACCACCCAGCTGTTCCGCACCCAGGCACAGGTGGACGCCGCGGCCAAGGATATTGCCGTGCTGGAACAATCCGGCGTGCCTTACGAGCTGCTCGACCGCGACGGAATCGCCCGCGTCGAGCCGGCCCTGGCCGGGGTGAAGGACATCCTCGCCGGCGCCCTGCGCCTGCCCAACGACCAGACCGGCGACTGCCAGCTGTTCACCACCAAGCTGGCCGAAATGGCCATCAAGTTGGGCGTTGAGTTCCGCTTTGGCCAGGACATCCAGCGCCTGGACTTCGCCGGCGATCGCATCAACGGCGTATGGATCGACGGCAAGCTGGAAACCGCCGACCGCTACGTGCTGGCCCTGGGCAGCTACTCGCCGCAGATGCTCAAGCCTCTGGGCATCAAGGCCCCGGTGTACCCGCTCAAGGGCTACTCGCTGACCGTGCCGATCACCGACGGCGACATGGCGCCGACCTCGACCATTCTCGACGAGACCTACAAGGTCGCGATCACCCGTTTCGACAACCGCATCCGTGTTGGCGGCATGGCTGAAATCGCCGGTTTTGACCTGTCGCTGAATCCGCGTCGACGCGAAACGCTGGAGATGATCGTCAACGACCTTTATCCTCGCGGCGGCGACCTGAGCCAGGCAAGCTTCTGGACCGGCCTGCGCCCGGCAACCCCCGATGGTACCCCGATCGTCGGTGCGACCAAGTTCCGTAACCTGTTCCTCAATACCGGTCACGGCACCCTGGGTTGGACCATGGCTTGCGGTTCCGGTCGCCTGCTGGCCGACCTGATCGCGCGCAAGAAGCCGCAGATCAGTGCCGAAGGCCTGGACATCTCGCGCTACGGCAGCAGCCGCGAAGC
>NZ_JAOCDM010000200.1 GCF_029840925.1 Pseudomonas sp. GD03858 | reverse complement strand
CGCGGCCCTTTCGCGACGCAAGGCCGCTCCTACAGGTCAAGCCAGGCTTGTATTCAGAACGTCGCCTTGACCTGCAAGCCGAACACCAGCGCGTTGTCGATGTCCTTCCCGGAAAACGCTCCCGGCTCGATGATGTACTGCACATCCGGCCGCAAGTTCAGCCACGCGGTGGCCTGGTAGCCATAGCTCAGCTCGACCAGCTGCTCGGCGCTGTCGAGGTTCGGGAAGGGCTGCCCGGCATCGACGGCCGCATCTTCCAGCACAGCGCGGCTACGCGGGTTCGGTACCGCGCGGCCATACCCCAGCGCGACGGTATCCCGTGGCCGGCCTGCGAACGGCTTGTACAGCACCACCCCCGCGCCATACCACCTGGTGAATGGTGAGGCGGCCTTGCTCGACGCCGAGTACTGGCCGAAGGCATGCAGGCTGCGTCCGGGCGATGCCGGGTCGTTCCACACGGCCTGGTCGACCAGCAGGTAATGCCCGCCGCGACCGGCAACTTCTTCGCTGCTGCCGATGCGCTTCACGTTCGAGCTGTCGTAGTAGTAACCGAGCTTGTACTCGCCCGGCAGCTCGCCGCGCCGCTTGTACACCAGCTCAACCGGGACCACGGTGCCGGTGGTGTGCTTGGGCCCCAGATGCCAGGCGCGGCTGGCGTTGCCGTTGCTCTCGGGATCGACGTTGAACGCCGCCAGCCGCAGTTGCCAGTCAGGCGCCAGGTCGTATTTCACCCGCAGGCCGAGATGGGCGTTGGGGTAGTTGCTCCAGCCGCTGCCGCCGGACATGTTCAACGGGTGGCCGCAGAAACCGGCGTTCATGAAGTTGCACAGGATGCCGCTGTCCAACCCGCCGAGGTCGTTGCCCATGGCCATGTAGCCGAGCTTGAGATTCAGCGCGGGCGACAGGTTGCGCTCGTAGCTGAGCTCGGTCAGGCGGGTGTAGAGACCGCCATAGTTTTCCTGGATCGGCAGGCGGTTGCCTACCAGGTCTTCCGAGGCGCTGTTGCCGCGCCGATCGTTGATGGTCAGCTGGACCTTGCCACCGTTGTCCAGGCCGTACAGCTTCGACAGGTCGAACTGCACGCCCAGCTTGAGGTTCTGCGAGTAGCGGGCCGAGCGGTGCAGGCCGCCATGGGCGTTGTAGGCGGTCTCGCCGCTGTAGTCGCCGGTGAAGGTGATGCCGTCTGCCTCGAGCTGTTGGCGCAGGCCGCCCCAGTCGCCGGTCAGGGTGTTGTCGGCGAGGGTAACGGTGCTTGTGAGCGTCAGAAGGAGTGGAGTGAAGCGAAAAGCGCGGGGCATTGCGGTATCTCGGGTTGTCTGTAAGGGCCCTTTCGCGGGCAAGCCCGCTCCCACAGGATGTTCTCCTGTGGGAGCGGGTTTACCCGCGAAGAGGGCGACGCGGTTCAGGGCAGGGCGTACGCCATCACGTAGTCGCCACGGTCGGTCGACTGGCGCGCGCCGCCGGCGGTGATTACCACATACTGCTTGCCGGTCTTCGGCGACACATAGGTCATTGGGCCGCCCTGGCTGCCGACCGGCAGGCGGGCCTTCCAGATCTCGTTGCCGTTGCCGCTGTCGTAGGCGCGCAGGTAGAAGTCCTGGGTACCGGCGATGAACACCAGGCCGCCCTGGGTGGACAGCGTGCCGCCGAGGGTCGGCAGGCCGATCTTGATCGGCAGGTGCATGCGGATGCCCAGGGGACCTGTGTCCTCGACGGTGCCGACCGGCACCTGCCAGGCGACCTGCCGGGTCTTCATGCCGATGGCGGTGAGGGTGCCGAATGGCGGTGCCTGGCAGGGGATGCCGGCCACCGACAGGAAGCGGTTCTTGTTCACCGCGTACGGCGTGCCCTTGAGCGGTACCGCGCCCATGCCGGTGTTCAGCGCCTCGCCGCCGCCCGCCGCCGCGCCCTTGTTCTGCGACGGGATCATCTGGATCCACAGGCCCAGGCGCATGTCGTTGACGAAGATGAAGCCATGCACCGGGTCGGTGGAAATGCTGCCCCAGTTCATGCCGCCCAGCGAGCCCGGGAAGCTCAGCGACAGATCGCTGCCGGGCGCGGTGTAGAGGCCGTCGTAGCGCATCTTCTTGAAGTCGATGCGGCACAGCAGCTGGTCGTACGGGGTGGCGCCCCACATGTCCGACTCGGTCAGGGTCTGCGCGCCGATCTGCGGCATGCCTACCGACTTTGGCTGGGTCGGCGAGTACGGCTCGTTGGGGATGTTGCCCGGTTTGACCGGTACTTCATCGACCTGGGTCAGCGGCTTGCCGGTGGCGCGGTCGAGCACGTAGATCTGCCCGGCCTTGGTGCCGATCACCAGCGCGGGCACGCTGTTGCCGTCATCCTTGGTGAAGTCGATCAGGCTCGGCTGCATCGGCAGGTCGAAGTCCCAGAGGTCGTTGTGCACGGTCTGGTACACCCACTTTTCGTTGCCGGTGGTGGCGTCCAGGGCCAGCACCGAGGCGCCGTAGGTGTGATCCAGCTCGCTGCGTTCGACACCGTAGATGTCGGTGGACGAGGAGCCCATTGGCAGGAACAGGGCGTTCATCGCCGGGTCGTACGACATCGGCGCCCAGCTGTTGGGCGTGCTGCGCACGTAGGTCCGGTCGCCTTGCGGGGCGCCGCGCTCGTCCGGGTTGCCCGGGTCGAAGGCCCAGCGCTGGGCCCCGGTGATCACATCGAAGCCACGGATCACGCCGCCGGGCATGTCGGTCTGCACGTTGTCGGCAACACGGCCGCCGACCACCACGGTGGTGCCGGCCATCAGCGGTGCGGAGGACAGCTGGTAGTACGAGTCCGGCACGTTGCCCAGGCCGGCCTTGAGGTCGACCTGGCCGTTGTCGCCGAAGCCTTCGCAGAACGCGCCGGTGTCGGCATCGACCGCGATCAGGCGGGCGTCGATGGTGTTGGTCAGCAGGCGGCGCTGGCAGTTGGCGCCGGCCGGCACGGTGGCCATGGTGATCGGCGAGCTGTTCGGCTGGGTCGGCTGGGCGATCGGCGCGCTGGCGTCGAAATAGGCCAGGCCACGGCAGCGCTGCCAGACCTTGGACTGCGCGTTGATGGCGTTCTTCCACAGTTCCTTGCCGGTGTCGGCGTCGAGGGCGATCAGGTTGTTGTGCGGGGTGCAGATGAACACCTTGTCACCCACCTGCAGCGGGGTGAGCTGGTCCTCGGCACCGTTGCCGTCACTGATGGCAACGTCGCCGGTGTGGTAGGTCCAGGCCACCTTGAGCTGGTCGACGTTGCCTCGGTTGATCTGGTCCAGCGCGGCGAAGCGGCTGCCGCCCTCGCTGTTGCCGTAGTGGGCCCAGTCCTTCTGTTGCTGGCCGGGCTCCACTGGCCTCAGCCCCGGGCCCTTGCCGGTGGGCGCGACGCTGGGATGGGCGACGAACATGTTGCCGGCGGCGATCACCAGCGCCACGGCCAGCAGGCCGGCGACGCCATAGGCGCCATGCGCAGGGCGCCGGACCAGTTGCGGATAGACCAGCGCCACCACCAGGCCGATGGCGGCGAACATGAACAGTCGAGAGAACAGCGGCCAGAACACCAGCCCGGCGTCGGCCACGGCCCAGACGGCGGTGCCGGCGAGAAACATTGCGTACAGCCAGGCACCGGCCGGCTTGCGGCGGGCGATGAGCACACCGGCGATGGCCATGGCCAGGCCGCCGAGCAGGAAGTACCAGGAACCGCCCAGGCCGGCCAGCTTGACGCCGCCGGCGGCGAGGAGCAAGCCGAGCAGGGCGATGACGACGCCCAGGCCGACCAGGATGAAGGTTGAGGCGCCAGTGGCGCGGGGTGAGTCTTTCATGCCAGGGATCTCGCAGGTGGAATGCGAGAAGTTTAAGCCCTTAGCAAGCTAATTAACAAGTTAGTACATTTTGCGTCGAGCAAAA
>NZ_JAOCDM010000020.1 GCF_029840925.1 Pseudomonas sp. GD03858 | reverse complement strand
TGACACGCCACTATCGACACAGGCATTGTCTGACAACCTGATCAACAAGACCCCTGTCCATGCTCGAGCTCCAGCGCCCCGACACCCTCGTCGAACGCGTCGTCAGCGCCATCCGCGCCGAGATCGATTCCGGCCGCCTGGCCGCCGAATCGCGCCTGCCCACCGAACAGCAACTGGCCGAACAGCTCAACGTCAGTCGCTCGGTGGTGCGTGAGGCGGTGGCGCAGCTCAAGGCCGATGGGGTGCTGATCGCTCGCCGCGGGCTTGGCTCGTATATCTCGCAGACCCCCAACGGCACGGTGTTCCGCTTCCCCGGCAGTAACGGGCGCAAGCCGGACCTGGTGCAGATGTTCGAGATGCGCCTGTGGATCGAGACCCAGGCCGCCGCCATCGCCGCCCGCCGTCGTGACGACGCTGACCTTGCGCGCATGGCCGTTGCCCTGGGCGCCATGGAAGATCCGCGCAGCGACTTCGCCACGGCCTCGGCCGCCGACGTCGCCTTCCACCGCGCCATCGCCGAAGCCAGCAAAAACGACTACTTCGTCGCCTTCCACGATTTTCTCGGCGGCCAGCTGGCCGCCGCGCGCCGCACCGCCTGGGAAAACTCCGCCAGCCCGGCGGTGGGCGGTTCCGCCGATGCCCTGCGTGAACACAGGGCGCTGTACCAAGCCATCGCCGACGGCGACCGCCAGGCGGCCGCCGCCTGCGCCGAGGCACACCTGCGCGCCTCGGCCAAACGCCTGACGCTCGACCTTCCCGACCTCGACTGATCCCGGAGAACCCCATCGCGACCTGGCGAGGCTTTTACGCGCACCACTTAGTCTGACAACCTGATAAGCAGATTCACCGACAAGAATTCCAAGGTACCCTGCATGACCTACGACTACTGCATCATCGGCGCCGGCATCGTCGGCCTCGCCACCGCGATGGCCCTGCTCCAGCAGCGCCCCGGC
The DNA here is from genome assembly GCF_029840925.1 of Pseudomonas sp. GD03858. Classification (GTDB taxonomy): domain Bacteria; phylum Pseudomonadota; class Gammaproteobacteria; order Pseudomonadales; family Pseudomonadaceae; genus Aquipseudomonas. The sequence continues at coordinate 62,796 of NZ_JAOCDM010000020.1, read as the reverse complement.
GCCTCGCTGCTGATCCTGGAAAAAGAGGCCAGCCTCGGCCGTCACCAGACCGGCCACAACAGCGGCGTGATCCATGCCGGCATCTACTACGCCCCCGGCAGTCTCAAGGCCGAGCTGTGCAAGCGTGGCGCCCAGGCCACCAAGGACTTCTGCAGCGAGCACGGCATCGCCTTCGAGGTCTGCGGCAAGCTGCTGGTAGCCTCCAACGATCTGGAGGTGCAGCGCATGCAGGCGCTGTACGAGCGCTCGCAGCAGAACGGCTTGAAGGTCGAGCGCCTGGACGCTGCCGAGCTGCGCGGGCGCGAGCCGAACATCGTCGGCAAGGGCGCGCTGTTCCTCGATGCCACCGGCATCGTCGACTACACCCAGGTGTGCGACGCCATGGCCAAGGTAATCCGCCAGGCGGGCGGCGAGGTACACCTGTGCACCAGCGTGCGCGCCATCCAGGAACATGCCGAGCATGTCGCCATCGGCACCGACAGCCGCACCTGGCGCGCGCGCCAGCTGGTGGCCTGCGCCGGCCTGCAGTCCGACCGCCTGGCCCGCATGGCCGGGGTCAGGATCGACCATCAGATCATTCCCTTCCGCGGCGAGTACTACCGCCTGCCGGCGAGCAAGAACCAGATCGTCAACCATCTGATCTACCCGATTCCCGACCCCGAGCTGCCGTTCCTCGGCGTACACCTGACGCGGATGATCGACGGCAGCGTCACCGTCGGCCCTAACGCGGTGCTCGGTTTTGGCCGGGAGAACTACCGCAAGTTCTCGGTGAACTGGCGCGATGTCGCCGAGTACGCGCGCTTTCCTGGTTTCTGGAAAACCATCTGGAACAACCTGGGCTCCGGCACCACCGAGATGAAGAACTCGCTGTTCAAGCGCGGCTACCTGGAGCAATGCCGCAAGTACTGCCCATCGCTGGAAGTCGAGGACCTGCTGCCCTACGAAGCCGGTATCCGCGCCCAGGCGGTGATGCGCGACGGCACCCTGGTGCATGACTTCCTGTTCGCCGAGACCCCGCGCATGGTGCATGTCTGCAATGCCCCATCGCCGGCGGCCACCTCGGCCATCCCCATCGGCCAGATGATCGCCGAGAAGATCCTCAAGGCCCGCTGATCCATCCGCTGCACCCACAACTACAAAGACAACAAGGAAACCTCAGATGTCGGTACACGAGGCGGCCCTGGCCGCGAGCGAAACGCCCGAACAGCAACGCAAGCGCCTGCGCAAGGTGGCGGCGGCGACCATCTTCGGCTCGATGCTGGAGTGGTATGACTTCTACCTCTACGCGACCATGGCGGCGATCGTCTTCTCGAAGATATTCTTCGACCCGAGCAACCCGACGGTGGCCTCGCTGCTGGCGTTCTCCACCTTCGCCATCGGCTTCATCGCCCGCCCCTTCGGTGGCGTGCTGTTCGGCTACCTGGGCGACCGTTTCGGGCGCAAGCACGTGCTGGTGATCACCTTCTGCATGATGGGCCTGTGCACGGCGCTGATCGGCATGATCCCCAGCTACGCGACCATCGGCATCTGGGCGCCGATTCTGCTGGTGGCGATCCGCATCATCCAGGGTCTGGGCGCTGGCGCCGAGCTCGCGGGCGCGGCGGTGACCTCCTACGAGCATGCCAGCGAAGGCAAGCGCGGCAGCCAGGGCGCCTGGCCGGCGCTGGGTCTGAACCTGGGCCTGCTGCTGTCGTCGCTGACCGTGTACCTGCTGACCATGAACGGCAACGAGTTCCTCCTGGCCGGCGGCTGGCGCATTCCGTTCATCGCCAGCATCGTGCTGGTGGCGGTGGGGCTGTGGGTGCGCAGGAGCATTCCGGAGACACCGGACTTCAAGGAGCTGGACAAGGCCGACGACAAACCGCAGGTGTCGCCACTGAAGCTGCTGTTCAGAAACGACCTCAAGGGCCTGGCCGTGGTGTTCTTCGTGGCCGTGGGCTACAACGCCCTGAGCTATATCTTCAAGACTTTCTCGCTGGCCTACCTGACTCAGTTCAAGGGTGTCGAGGCCCATGTCACTTCGCTGTCGGTGACCCTGGCCAGCCTCGTGGCGATCTTCGCGGTGCCGTTCTTCGGCTGGCTGTGCGACAAGTGGAGCAGCAAGACCGTGCTGATGCTCGGTGGCGTGCTGTCGGCGCTGTTCGCCTTCCCGTTCCTGCAATTGCTGTCGACTGGAGAGCCGATGCTGATCTACGTGGCCATTGCCGTGGGCACCGGGATCCTGGCGCCGATGATGTTCGCTCCGCAGGGGTCGTTCCTTAGCCGGCAGTTCCCGACCCAGACGCGGTCGTCCGGGTTCGGCACTGGGCGCGAGATCGGCACCGCGGTGGCCGGGGGCCTGGCGCCTCTCGGCGGACTGGCGCTGGTGGCCGGGTCGGCGACCCACTCCACCGACGGCGTGGCGATGATCCTGGCGGTGGCCGGGGTGCTGGTGGTGGTGTTTGCGTTCTTCGATCAAGGGTGGCGGCATTCGAAGTCGAAGAACTAAGAGATACCAACGATCTTGGTCTTGATCTTGATCTTGATCTTGATCCAAAGATTAACCTCGCCCCCGCTAGCGACAGCTGCGCCAGCCCAGGCGCCGCCCGTACCTTCGCGACTTCAGGAGGCCGAACGCAGGCCTTGCGGAGGGAGGTGACGGGCATGGATGCCCGTCAAGCGCTGCGCCCCAGGATGGGGCGTTCAGCGCGGTCCTCCCGGGAGCAAGGCCGGAGTGAGGGAACCCGGAGCGAAGCGTAGGGCCGGATGATGGAGCGCAGCGTTTTTTGGTTACTTTTTGTCGCGTTTGACAAAAAGTGACCCGCCGTAAGGGCGGAAAGGTGACTATGTGTCGCCATCGTAAATGAATGCGCTTACAACTATAGAAACCGCCGCCGATCGTCTTTGACTTTGACTTTGACTTTGACTTTGACTTTGACTTTGACTTTGACTTTTAAATAGTTTGTTTTGGAAGTTATATTCGCATTCATTTGCGATGCCGACGCATAGTCACCCTTCCGCCCTTACGGCGGGTCACTTTTTGTCAAACGCGACAAAAAGTAACCAAAAAACGCTGCGCTCCATCATCCGGCCCCTACGCTTCGCTCCGGGGTTCCCTCGCTCCGTTCTTGCTCCCGGGAGGACCGCGCTGAACGCCCCATCCTGGGGCGCAGCGCTTGACGGGCATCCATGCCCGTCACCTCCCTCCGCAAGAACTCCGCTCGGCCTCCTGAAGTCGCAATTGGCGGCGCCTGAACTATCGCGCGCTTAGAAGCAAGATCAAGATCAAGATCAAGATCAAGATCAAGATCAAGATCAAGATCAAGATCAAGATCAAGAAAAATTAATAGGTTATTTAATTATGGCTCATCTGTTTAACAGATAGATGAAGCACTGCCGGGAAGCAGGAATATATCCCCGACTTGGGGTTTGTATCACAAGCCCAAAGTCAAAAGAATTGGCGGAAGGCAGCGGGAGTCGAACCTGCCCGGGAACGGCTGCCGTCCCCAACCGGGTTTGAAGCCCGGCCGCGCCACCGGGCGCGATTGCCTTCCTTGAAATCAGAGCCCGCTCTGCAGCTGGGCCAGGGCGCTGTCGCCGCGAATATGACGCTGGTCGCCAACCCGCCGGGTCAGGCCAACGCGGTCGAAGTACTCGAGTATCTGCACACTGCGCTTGCGACCGATGCCCAACATATCGCGAAACACCGCGACCTGCACTATCGGCGATACCGCCGCCTCACGCAACAACAGCTCTGCCATGCGCCTTAGCGTCGCCTCCGGGTAGAACAGGTCACGCACCACCTGGTGCAACAGACCAAGCCGGGCCAGCTTGCGCAATAGCAACCGCACCTCGCCCTCGTCGCAACACTCCTCGGCGGCCAGCGCCCGCACCCACGGCGGATCGAACTCACCTGCCAGCAAGCGCGGCAGCAAACGCTCCCATAACGCCGTATCGGCCTCGCTCAGCTGAACCTGATGGTCCGGCAGATGCAACCACGGACCACTGCTACTGATCGCCCCCTCGCCCAGCAACTCGTCCAACAGGCTGACAAACGCCGGACGCTCCAGCGCCAGCGCGGTAAAACGGCGCAGGCGGTCGCGGTCCGGCCCGAGCTGGTCAGGCTCCTGCTCATGGAACTGCGCCAGGCGCTGCAGCACTTGCGCCTTGAGCGCCGCCCACTGATGACGAGCGAATAGCAACTGCCCCTGACGGGTGGCGACCACCAGCACCGCGTCCGGCAACTGCCAGGTTTCGCGCGGACGATTGAACTGACGCTCCAGACGCTGTGGGTCAAGCCCTCCCGGCGCCGCATCGAGCAGCGCCGGCAACGCCTGTTCCAGCTCGTCGGCATCACGCAGCACCTGCAACTGACGCAGGCGCGCTTCACTGCGGCGCTGCCGGCTCGGCGCGAACGGATCGAGCACCCGGCCACCGCCCAAGGTGCGCTGGGCACGCTGGTCGCGCAGCACCAAACGATCGCCATGCACGGCCTGCAACGGGGCATTGAGCAGCAACTGGGCGAACATGCGCTGGCCGGCCGCGAGCTGTTCACCTTCCAGCAACGCCACCCGCGCCGTCACATCCTGGGTGCCCAGATGCACATGCACCGCACTGAAATGTTCGAACGTGCGCGTCTCGCCCGGCAACAAGGCCAGTTCGATATCGACCCGCACACTGGGCGCGTGCAACCACTGCGGGACCAACCAGTCGCCGCGGTGCACCTGCTCGACCGCCAGCCGTTCGGCGGCGATGTTCAACGCCACCCGTTGCCCGGCTTCGGCCACCAGCGCCGCCTGGTTCTGCGCATGCAGGCCACGTACCCGCACCGGCTTGCCGGCCTTGCCCAGCAGCAGCGTGTCTCCAGCACTGACTTGCCCGGCCAGGGCTGTGCCAGTGACCACCACGCCCGCCCCGGAAACCGCGAAGGCACGGTCCACGGCCAGGCGGAACCCACCACGCGCACTGCGCCGACGCACCCGCGCCGCAGCGGCCAGCAACGCGGCGCGCAAGGCATCGATACCCTCGCCGCCAAGGCTCGAAACAGGCAGCTGCAGGGCGCCGGCATACGGCCCGGGCGCCAGCAGCGCGCCGACTTGCGCCTGCACCTCGGCCAACCGCTGGGCGTCGACCCGATCGCACTTGCTGATGACCACGAGCGCCTGCGGGATCCCCAGCAGCTCGATGATCGACACGTGTTCGCGGGTCTGCGGCATCACCCCGTCATCGGCAGCCACCACCAACAGCACCAGGTCGATGCCATGGGCGCCCGCCAACATGTTGTGGATAAAACGCTCATGCCCCGGCACATCGATGAAACCGGTCAGCGGCGCGCCCTCGGCCAGGGCGGCATAGCGATAGCCGAGATCGATGGTCATGCCACGGGCGCGTTCTTCCTGGCGCGTGTCACCGACCTGACCGGTCAGGGCCTGGAGCAGCGTGGTCTTGCCATGATCGATGTGCCCAGCGGTGCCGACGATCACTGCACCGGCCCCAGTTGCAAGGCCGCAAGCTGCGCCAGCCACTGGGCTTCGTCATCCAGCTGGCGCAAGTCGAGCCACAGGGCATCGTCGTCGATGCGGCCAAGCACCGGCACCGGCAGGTCACGCAGGGCACGTTCCAGCACGTGCAGGCCGCGACCACGCAGCTTCTTCGACACCAGCGGACGCAGACACAGCGCCGCGCTTGGCAGCCGCGCCACAGGCTGGCTGCCGCTGCCGATCATGCCCAGGGCCGGTTCGACGCGGACGCTCCATTGCGCGCCCAGGCGCGCGGCCAGCTCGGGCGCCAGGCGCTCGGCCTGGGCAGCGATCTCGGCCTGGGGCCGGGTCAGCAGACGCAGACTCGGCAAGCACTCGGCCAGACGGTCCGGGTTGCGGTACAGCGCCAGCACCGCTTCAAGCGCCGCGAGGGTGATCTTGTCGACTCGCAGAGCACGCTTGAGCGGGTTCTTCTTGATCTTCGCGATCAGTTCCTTGCGCCCGACGATGATCCCCGCCTGCGGCCCGCCGAGCAGCTTGTCGCCGCTGAAGGTGACGATGTCGGCACCATCGGCCAGTGCCTGGCGTACGGTCGGCTCGGCCGGCAGGCCCCAGCGGGTCAGATCGAGCAGACTGCCGCTGCCCAGGTCTTCCAGCAGCGGCAACTCATGTTCATGGGCGATGCGCGCCAGTTCCACGGTGGGTACCTGGGTGGTGAAGCCCTGGATGCTGTAGTTGCTGCAATGCACGCGCATCAGCAGGCCGGTGCGCGGGTTGATGGCGGCTTCGTAGTCGCGGGCGTGGGTGCGGTTGGTGGTGCCGATCTCGCGCAACTTCACCCCGGCACGGGCCATGATGTCGGGAATGCGGAACGCGCCGCCGATCTCGATCAGCTCGCCACGGGAAATGACGCCCTCCTTGCGTGCCCCCAGGCTGTTGAGCGCCAGCAGCACGGCGGCGGCGTTGTTGTTGACCACGGTGACGGCCTCGGCACCCGTCAGCTCGCGGATCAGGCCTTCGATAAGATCGTCGCGGTCACCGCGCTTGCCGGTGGCCAGGTCGAACTCCAGGTTGAGCGGATAGCGCGCGGCAGTCTGCATCGCCTCGACCGCGACCTCGGGCAGCAAGGCCCGGCCGAGGTTGGTGTGCAGCACGGTGCCGGTCAGGTTGAAGACACGGCGTACCTGGCTGCGCTGCTGGATGGCCAGGCGCTCGCCGGCGCGGCCCAGGAGCACTTCGGCGGCCAGTTCGGCGCTACCGAGCTGACCGAGGCGCGCGGGTTCGCGCAGGTCGTCGAGCAGTTGGCGCAGGGTGGCCAGCACCGAGTCGCGGCCATGGCGATCGAGCAGTGGGGCACAGACCGGGTGGCGCAGGAGGGTGTCGATGGAGGGCAGGCGTGGGGTGTCGCTGGCGAGGCTTGAAGACATTCAGGTACTACCTTGAACTGATCCGTTGTCCTTTCTGGCCCATTCGCGGGTAAACCCGCTCCCACAGGTACAACACTGGCCATGATGCCAGCGCACGTCCTGTGGGAGCGGGTTTACCCGCGAAAAGGGCGGCTCGGTACTGCAGTGTAGACACTACCCCGGCGCCAGCAGCAGGTTCGGCGCCAGCCGATGGAACCCCTCCTCGTCCAGCCGCATGTCCAGAGCCAGGCTCGCCAGGTCATCGGCCAGCGGCTCGGCCGCGGCATCGTTCTCCAGGTAATTCTGCTTCAGGTAGCTCTGGCACCCCGGGCAGCACTCAGCGCGCAGCGGCGCCTTGCCCGGCGCGTGGCGGTCATCCTCGAGGTTGCTGTAGCGCAAGTCCTTGCTCGACTCGCAATACACGCACTTGACCCGCACCACATGCCATTCGCAGGCACACAGCGAGCAAGCCAGATAACGCAGGCCATTGTGCTTGCCGCGGTTGCGCACCACCCCGGCCATGGCCGGTGATCCGCATGCCGGGCACTGGGCTAGGCTGCCCGCGGGCTTGAGCTCTGGCGCAGGCAGCGCCAGCAACCAGCTGGACCACGCCGCCTGCAAGGCGGCACCGAGGAAGGGCACCAATGCCGCTGGCACGGCGTCGTACTGACCACCGAGCAGGGCAATGGCCCAGCCCTTGCGCTGGGCATCGTCACTGCCAAGCAGCGTACTCATCGCCTCGGCCAGCGGTCCATCAGGCGGGGCCTCGAAACGCTCAAGCAGCGCCTGCAACCAGACCAGCCACGGCCCTTCACGCACCAGGCTGTCCGCCGCCAGCGGCGGCAATCCATGACTTATGCACAGGCGTTGACGCTCGTCAGCCACCGGCACACCCGCCGGTGGGTTATCCACAAGCTGCTGCTGAATCCGGCAAAGCCTGGCCATCAACCGCAGGTAGTCGCCAAGGGCGTTGCCCTCGGCCAACTGCTCCAGCCGTGCGGCCCGCACGTCGAAGAGGTTGGCCGGCGGCAGGTGCAGGAACGGCGGCATCACCGCCGATGCTTCGATCTGTCCGGGTTCGAGAATCGTGCTCAAACGATCATCCTTCTTTTCCACCGGGGTTACGCGACGTCTTGTCGCCGGTCACCTCCCGGTACCACAGTTCATGGTGCTTGCGCGCCCAGGCGCGGCTGACCCAGCCATGCAGCATGGCGCCGATCGAGCCCTTGATCCAGATCCCGGCATAGATATGCACGATGATGCTCAGGATCAGCACGAACCCCGCCAGCGCGTGGGCCAGGGTGGCCAGGCGGATCGCGCCGATATCGAAGAAATGGCTGAAATACGCGCGCCAGATCACCACGCCGCTGAGCAACAGCACCAGCATGCAGGCCAGCAGGGTCCAGAACAGCAGCTTCTGCCCGGCGTTGTACTTGCCGATCGGCGGCACGCCTTCTTCCTTGTTGAGCATCACCCGATCGATGCGGCGCAGCCACAGCCGGTCGTTGGCGGTGATGAAGTTGGCGCGCCAGAAACGCAGCACCAGGCCCAGGAAGAACACGAACATCGCCACACCCATGAACGGGTGCAGGATGCGCGTCCAGGGCCCGCCGCCGAACAGCTGGCTCAGCCAGAACAGCGCCGGATGGAACAGCGCCAGCCCCGACAGCCCGGCCATGATGAACAGGATCGCGACAATCCAGTGGTTGGTCCGTTCGTTGGCGTTGTAGCGCAGGATAGGCTTGTTGTCGTTCATGGCCGCTGCTCCCCCTGCCCGCCCGGGCGATTCGGGTCATACACATGCACCGCCGGGTCGACCTGGTGCACGCTGTCGTCCACAGGCTCTGGATGCTCGTCCTCTTCGACCCGTTGCGGACCGACGCGCACGTAGTGGAAGAACCCGGCCAGCACCGCCGCGCCCATGGCCAGCAGCGCCAGCGGCTTGCTGAAGCCTTTCCACAGCCCGACCAGCGGGCTGATCACCGGCGCGTCCGGCAGACCGGCGTAGATCCGTGGCGTGTCGGCGTGGTGCAGCACGTACATCACATGAGTGCCGCCGACGCCGTCCGGATCGTACAGCCCGGCATTCTCGTAGCCGCGCGACTTCAAGTCGACGATGCGTTCGTCGGCATGCACCTTCATCTCTTCCTTGCTGCCGAAGACGATTGCTCCGGTCGGGCAGGTCTTCACGCAGGCCGGCTCCAGGCCCACGGCCACGCGGTCGGAACACAGGGTGCACTTGTACGCCTTGTGGTCCTTCTGCGAGATGCGCGGGATGTTGAACGGGCAGCCGGTGATGCAGTAGCCGCAGCCGATGCAGTGGTCCTGGTTGAAGTCGACGATGCCGTTGACGTGCTTGATGATCGCCCCTGGGCTGGGGCAGGCCTTCAGGCAGCCCGGCTCGGCGCAGTGCATGCAGCCGTCCTTGCGGATCAGCCACTCCAGGTTGCCGTCGTCACGCTCATGCTCGGTGAAGCGCATCAGGGTCCAGCTCTCGGCGGAGAGGTCCTGGGGGTTGTCGTAGGTGCCGTGGTTGTGGCCGACCTCGTCACGCAGTTCGTTCCACTCCGAGCACGCCACCTGGCAGGCCTTGCAGCCGATGCACTTGGTGGTGTCGATCAGCTTGGCGACTTCCTGCTGCTGGCGTACCGAAGGTGGCACGGTGGTGGTGGCCGAGCGGGCGATGATGTCTTGGCTGGCCATCAGAGTTTCTCCACTTTGACGAGGAACGACTTGGACTCCGGCGTCTGCGTGTTGCCATCACCGAGGAACGGCACCAGGGTGTTGGTCAGGAAGCCCTGGCGCGTGAGGCCGGTGAAGCCCCAGTGCAGCGGGATGCCGACCTGGTGCACGGTCTGGTTGTTGACCTGCAGCGGACGGATCCGCTTGGTCACCACCGCCACCGCATCGATATACCCGCGCTTGCTCGACACCCGCACCCGGTCGCCGGCCTTGATGCCCTTCTCGCTCGCCAGCACCTCGCCGATCTCGACGAACTGCTCGGGCTGGGCGATGGCGTTGAGGCGGCAATGCTTGCTCCAGAAGTGGAAGTGCTCGGTCAGCCGGTACGTCGTCGCCGCATGGGGGAACTCGTCATGGGTGCCGAGGGTGTCCCACACCGAATCGAAGATCCGCCCGGCCGGGTTGCTGGTGGCCTTCTTGTTCTGCGGATGCAACGGGTTGATGCCGATCGGCGTTTCGAACGGCTCGTAGTGCTCGGGGAACGGCCCCTCGGCCATCTTGTCGACGGCGAAGAATCGCGCCACCCCCTCGGGGTTCATGATGAACGGGTTCATCCCGGCTTCTGGCGGCGAGTCGGCCTTGAAGTCCGGCACATCGGTGCCGGTCCAGGCCTTGCCGTTCCACCACACCAGGCGCTTCTTCTCTGGGTCCCAGGGCTTGCCCTGCGGGTCGCTGGAGGCGCGGTTGTAGAGAATGCGCCGGTTGGCCGGCCAGGCCCAGGCCCAGTTCTGCACCTGGTGCATGCCGTACGGGTCGCTGTTGTCACGCCGGGCCATCTGGTTGCCCTGCTCGGTCCAGCAGCCGGCGAAGATCCAGCAGCCGGACGCGGTGCTGCCGTCGTCCTTCATCTGGGCGAAACCGGCAAGCTGCTGGCCAGCCTTGAGCGTGGCGCCGCTGGCGTCGGCAAGGTCGCTGACCGCCCAGCCGTTCATCTCCTTGGCCAGCTCTTCGGGGGAAGGCTCCTCGGGAATCTTGTACGGCCAGCTGATGTTGAGCATCGGCTGCGGATAGGCGCCGCCCTCCTTCGCGTAGCGCTGACGCAGGCGCAGGAACAGCTCGCTCATGATGTGCACGTCGGTGCGGGTCTCGCCCGGGCCGTCGGCGCCCTTCCAGTGCCACTGCAACCAGCGGCTGCTGTTGACCAGCGAGCCATCCTCCTCGGCGAAGCAGGTGGTGGGCAGGCGGATGACTTCGGTCTGGATGCTGGCCGTGTCGACGTCGTTGTACGGCCCGGCATTGCGCCAGAACTCGGAGGTCTCGGTGGCCAACGGGTCCATGATCACCAGCCACTTGAGCTTGGCCAGGGCGGCAGTGACACGGTTCTTGTCCGGCAGCGCGGCGATCGGGTTGAAGCCCTGGCACATGTAGCCGTTGACCTTGCCCTGGCCCATCATCTCGAACATGCGCAGCACGTCGTAGGCCGGCACGTCGAGCTTGGGCAACCAGTCGTAGCCCCAGTCGTTCTCGGCGGTGGCATTGGCGCCGTACCAGGCCTTCATGAGGCTGACGTGGAACTTGCCGTAGTTCTGCCAGTACGACAGCTGCCCAGGGCGCAACGGCTTGGAGGCGCGCTTGTCGATATAGGCGGCGTAGTCCTGCTCGGCGTCGCCGGCGAGCGTCAGGTAGCCCGGCAGCGAGTTCGACAGCAGGCCCAGGTCGGTCAGGCCCTGGATGTTGGAGTGCCCGCGCAGGGCGTTGACTCCGCCACCCGGCATGCCGACGTTGCCCAGCAACAGCTGCACCATGGCGGCGCTGCGGATGATCTGCGCGCCGATCGAGTGCTGGGTCCAGCCCAGGGCATAGAGGATGGTCATGGTCTTGCCCGGCACCGAGCAGGTGGCGATCTCTTCCCAGACCTTCATCATCTGTTCCTGCGGCATGCCGCAGGTCATGCTCGCCAGCTCCGGCGTGTAGCGACTGTAGTGCTGCTTCATCAGCTGGTAGACGCAACGCGGATGCTGCAGGGTCGGGTCGACCTTGGCATAGCCATCCTCGCCCAGCTCGTAGCCCCAGCCGGACTTGTCGGCGTACACGCGCTTGGCCGCGTCGTAGCCGCTGAACAGCCCGTCCTCGAAGCCGTAGCTCTCTTTGACGATGAACGACACATCGGTGTAGTTGCGCACGTACTCGTGCTGGATCTTGTCGTTGCTCAGCAGGTAGTTGATCAGCCCGCCCATGAAGGCGATGTCGCTGCCGGTGCGAATCGGCGCGTAGTAGTCGGCCACCGAGGCGGTACGGGTGAACCGCGGGTCGACCACGATCAGCCGGGCGTTGTTGTGCGCCTTGGCTTCGGTCACCCACTTGAAGCCGCACGGGTGCGCTTCAGCGGCGTTGCCGCCCATCACCAGGACCAGGTTTGCGTTGGCGATATCGGACCAGTGATTGGTCATCGCGCCACGGCCATACGTCGGGGCAAGACTTGCCACCGTCGGGCCGTGTCAGACACGCGCCTGGTTGTCGAACCCCAGCATGCCCAGCGAACGGATCACCTTGTGCGTCAGGTAACCGGCCTCGCTGGACGCGGCGGATGCGGCGAGAAAGCCCGTGGTCAGCCAGCGGTTGACCGTCTGCCCCTGGGCGTTCTTCTCGATGAAGTTGGCGTCGCGGTCCTGTTTCATCAGGTCGGCGATGCGGTCGAGGGCTTCGTCCCACTCGATGCGGGTCCACTCGTTGCTGCCCGGCTTGCGCACCTCGGGGTACTTGAGGCGGTTCGGGCTGTGGATGAAGTCCAGCAGGCCCGCGCCTTTCGGGCACAGGGTGCCGCGGTTGACCGGATGGTCCGCGTCGCCCTCGATATGGATGATGTTCTGCTTGACGTTCTTGCCCGCGTCACCCTGGCTGTACATGATCAGGCCGCAGCCGACCGAGCAGTAAGGGCAGGTGTTACGGGTTTCTTTGGTGTGCGTCAGCTTGAAGTGACGCACCTGCTCGGCGAACGCAGGTGTCGGGGCCATGCCCAACGCCGCGAGGCTCGAGCCTCCAAGGCCGACGGCGGCGACCTTGAAGAATTGCCGACGGTTGAGATCCATCGTGCACTCCTGATCAGGTTCTCGGGCGCGCGGGACTTGGCCGGCGCCTCAGGGACTTCACGGTGGCGGTAGACAGACACCGCCAACGGTTAAGACTAGTCAAGAATCGTGGAAGTGCGATGACATGGGTCATGGTCAGGGTGAGTGCAGTGGTTCTCCCGGGAGCACGGATCAACAGGAGCCTTCCTACCTGTCTCAGGTGTGTTGGACGGTATCGACGCCCAGGCGCAGGCGCTACTTTCCTTCTGCCGACCCTACATGCCCAGACACCGCCAACCGATGCCCTCCCCGCCATTGCCCACGCGCCCCCTGTTCCGACCAGAAGCCGTTTGCGCAGCCCAGGAACAACGCCTCGGCAATGTCCTCGTCGATCAACCCCTGAGCTATCGGTTGCTTGCCCTGCTGGCCGCTCTCCTGGTCATCCTGATCATCGCGTTCGGCTACTTCGCCAGCTACACACGCAAGGCCACGCTACACGGCCTGCTGATGCCCGAGCAGGGCATGTTGCGCCTGAGCGCGCCGGCAGCCGGGCGTCTCACCAAGGTTCTCGCCGTCGAGGGCCAGCAGGTCGACCAAGGTGACGTGCTGGCCGTGATCTCCGGGGAACGCCAATCAGGGCTGGGTGACACGCAGGCACTGATCGCCGACCAGCTGCAAAAGCGCCTGGAGGTACTGGCGAGGCGCCAGGCCCAGGCCGACGAACGCCTGGCCGGGCAACAGCGGATGCTCGACAGCCGTCTCACCACCATCGGCCACAAGCTTCGCCAGTTCAGCGAAGAGCACCGCCTCCTGAAACGACGGGTGCAACTGGCGCAGGCGCATCTGGACCGTCAGCAACAGCTGGCGGCGGCCGGCTTCATCGCCGCAGTCCAGTTACAGATCGCTGAGAGTGAACTGCTGGCGCTCCAGGGTCAGCGCCAGGCCAGCCACCGGGCACGGACCAGCCTGGAGCGCGAACGCACGGGGTTGCTGGCCCAACAACAGGAAGCGGCCCTGCGCCACCGCGACGAGACGAGCGACATGGAGGGTGCCATCGCCCAGATCAAGCAAGAGCAAGCGGAAAACGGGGCGCGCAGCGAAACAAGGGTCGTGGCGCCCCATGCGGGGACCGTGACCGGCTTGAACGTGCAAGTCGGCCAGCAAGTCAGCGCGGGCACGGTGCTTGCCAGCCTGCTGCCGGAGGGGGCGAGCTTGAACGCCCACTTGTATGCAGCATCCCGTCAGGCCGGGTTTATCGAACCTGGGCAGCGGGTGCTGATGCGCTACGCCGCGTTTCCCTACCAGAAATTCGGCATGGCCCATGGCCGTGTGCTGAGTATCACCAAAAGCCCTTATGCCGCCCAGGAACTGCCACCGCATATCGCCCCATCGCTGCAAGGTCAGGGCGGGCCAGTAGAACTGTTCTATGGCGTCACGGTGGCGCTCGAATCGAGCAGCATCAAGGTCTATGGGCATGACCAACTGCTACAGGCGGGCATGTTGCTGGAAGCGGATGTCGTCCAGGACCGACGGCGACTGTATGAATGGGCGCTGGAGCCTTTGTATTCGATAACCGGACGGTTGCGGGATTGAACATTGCCGACGAAGGCGATGCATAACCTATAACGAGGGAACGATGAACTTGACGCCACGCGAGTCGGACGTACTGCGACTACTGTTGCTCGGCAAGACCAACAAGCAGATCGCGCTTGATTTACAGATCAGCGATTACACGGTACGCGACCATGTGTCAGCACTGCTGCGCAAACACGGTACGCGTTCTCGTTCGACGCTGATGGCAGTGAAACTATTAGGCCACCACGACACCTGTCGGATATGAAGGTGCATCAAACGAGTGCAGCATTACAGCTCAACCCGTTCCGAAAGCCAAACATAAAAATCTAGACTCAAATTAGATTTACACCAAACGATTCAACCGAAGGTAAACAACTACCTACTACCCCATGTTCCAGGAGACACGCTATGAAGGATTTACTAATCGAAGAGCTCGAGCTGGTCGCAGGCGGGTACGGTGTCCCCGGAGCTGTTGTCAATGCAGCCATCGCCGGGGCCGGCTACATCGGGTACCAAAGCATGACAGGTGAAGGCTCAATGAATGGTTTCGCAACGACTGTAGCGGCAGGTGCCATAAGCGGCTTCATAGCAGGCCCTGCGAGTGCGCCAGCCGTTGCAGCCGGAGCTATCGCAGGCACACAGGTCAGTTTTTATAGCGGTATGGCAGGCGGAATGATGAGCAATTGGATGAATGCCGCCGGGACTAACTACAACCGATAGCCGTAAAAACCACACTTCCAATGCGCGCCATCAGCTATGGACAATTAAAATATGGATGCCTTAGGCGCATTAAAATTCGCACTTACGATAGGCGTAAGCCTGACAATCCTGCTTGCAATAAAGTACATATTTTTATACTTCAAGAGAAATATATCAGACCCACTATATCTTCCGTTCGCCATCACCTTATCCACATTAACAGCGCTCCACATCGCCGATAAATTGTCACGCACACTGGCCATCGCCTTAGGCATAATCGAATGATAGACATGGATCCCCTTGAAGCGATCAGACTCAGCCTTACAGTAGGCGTAGCACTGATCAGCTGCATCCTAATAAAAATACTTCTTCTAACCTTTAAACCAAGAATCCCAGAGCCTCTAGAATTTTCATTGCTCACCGGAGCGCCCGCCATAATTGCCGCCTACATCACAAACACCTATTCACAAACTTTAGGCTCCCTACTCGGGCTGACAAACTAACTACAGAAACTTAAAACAACCTTCACCTCGCTAAAAGCAGAAATACATCCTCTCCCGGGCAATCCAGCCAATCGAATCATTGTCGAACCTGCTGAAGCCTATGCCAGCGCCACAGTTTCCATAGGGGTCGGAGAAATTAGTTTTTATTGGGAAATGATGGGCTAAGCACTAATCTTCAAGATGCTAATTTTGATACTCGGCTGGCGCACTTCAAAATCGCTCGAGCTATTCCCACTGTTATTTCCTTAAGCCATCTTTTCAACTTACCTCTCCAGCAGATGGTCGTATCAGTTTATAAATTACCTATACCTAGAAAATCAGACCATGCCTCACTCACACACATCTAACACTCCAAACACCGATCTCAACATACCTTTTATACCGACAGCCATGATTATTGACTTCAAAATCACGAAGCACGATTTCACTAGTCTTCACCAAGGTAAATCGCCACTCTTGATCAGTAACGCCATTCGCACACCGTTATCTTTTTTCTGGCCCGACGCTAATGAGATCATCGAGCGAGCGTCTATTGATACAGACGACTTCAAGATTCTCCACAACGGCTTGGTCCCCAAGCAGGAGTACATCGAAACCTTCTACGACGTCGGCATGGTCAGGCACCGGTTGATCAAGCCGGCGCTCTATGAACGCATGAAAAATGGCGCCACCCTGATTGCCAACAAGCTCGTCAACGAACCCAAGATCCACGCCCTGGCCCGCCAGGTGGCGCAGTTCACCGGCCGACAAACCGTCTGCAGCGTGTATGCGGCCTTTGGCCGTCAGGCATCGTTCCAGACCCATTGGGACACCCGGGATATCTTCGCCATCCAACTGATTGGCCGAAAACGCTGGATCATCTACCCACCCAGCTTCGCCGAACCGTTGTTCATGCAGCAGAGCAAGGACCTGGAGCAGGACTACCCCTGCCCGAGCGAGCCGTACATGGACCTGGTGCTCGAGCCAGGCGACATGCTCTACCTGCCCCGTGGCTGGTGGCACAACCCGCTGCCGTTCGAGGAAGAAACCTTTCACCTCTCCATTGGCACGTTCCCGGCCAATGCCTTGGACTATGTGCACTGGACCATGCAAAAACTACCCGAGCTGCTGGCCGCGCGTCAGGCGATGACCACCTTCGAGCAGGACCGCGAGAACCTCGCATCACTCGCCGCGCAACTGGCCGAGCGCCTCACGGACTCAGGTCAGTACCAGACGTTCATGGAGGCGTTCGCCATCGCCCAGCGCATCGAGACGCCTCTGGCCATCGATTTGTTCGGCAACCCAAGCATCACACAGCTGCCAGAGGACGCCCGGTTGCGCCTGGCCGCCAACAGCACGGCATCGCTCGAGCACGGCCAACTGATCGCCAATGGTGCTCGGATCAACCTGGATGAGTCGGCGCTGCGCGTGGTGCGCTGCATCGAGCAAGCCCCCGGTATTCGCCTGGACCACTTGGCAAACGGGCTGGCCGAAATGGACTCAGCCAAACTACGCGCGCTGCTCCACGACCTGTGCCGCCAGGACATTCTGGAGCTGGTTCGCGCGTGAACACCCAGTCGACAGCTTTGATCGAAGGACACAAGCCATGCGCGTGACCTTGCAGGCCGAAAGCCATGAATGCGCCCTGGCCTGCCTGGTGATGATCGCCGCCGCGCACGGCCTGCACCTGGACCTGGCGACACTGCGTCGGCGTTTCGCTATTTCGAGCAAGGGCACCAGCCTGGCGCAACTGATCCGCCATGCCCAGCAATTGGCGTTCACCTGCCGGCCAGTGCGCCTGGAGCTCGACGAGATCCGCCAACTGCGCCTGCCCTGCATCCTGCACTGGAAACTCAACCATTTCGTGGTGCTGGAGAAATGCCAGGCCAATCGCCTGGTGATCCTCGACCCCGCCCACGGGCGCCAACGGGTCTCGCTGGAGGAAGCATCCCGGCACTTCACGGGTGTCGCCCTGGAGCTCTCGCCCAATACCGAATTCGCGCCCGCTCGGCACAAGCCTCGCATACGCTTGAGCGCCTTGACCGGACGGATACAAGGGCTCAAGCGAGCGCTGGGCAACATCCTGGTACTGGCGCTCGCCATGGAAATGGTGGCCCTGCTCTCACCCCAGGTAACCCAATGGGTGGTCGATGGCGCACTGGTTTCGGCGGACCGGCACCTGCTGCTATTGGCAGTGCTGGGCGGCTGCATGCTGATGCTGGTGGACTTTGCCCTGCGCATGGGCCGTGGCTGGATGAACCTGCGCCTCAACCAGCAACTGGCCCTGCAATGGTCGGGTAATCTGTGCAGCCACTTGCTGCAACTGCCCTGGTCTTTTTTTGAACGGCGCCAGCTAGGCGACATCAGCGCACGCTTCCAGTCGCTGTCCGCCATCCGCAACGTGTTGACCAATGGCGCGGTGAGCGTGCTGCTGGATGGCCTGGTCACCGTCATCACCGTGGCCATGATGCTGCTGTACAGCCCTCTGCTGACCTGCATCGTAGGCAGCGCGGTGCTGTTCTACGCGTTGTTGCGCCTGGCGTTCTACCATCCCTTGCGCGGTGCTTCAGAGGAACGAATCGTGCTGAGCGCCCGGGAAAACTCATACTTCCTCGAAACGATCCGCACGGCCATGTCGATCAAGCTGTTCAACATGACCTCGGCGCGCCTGGCCTGCTGGCAAAACATGCTGGCCGATGTGCAGAACCGCGACCTCGCCACGCAGAAGATGCTGCTGTTGTTCGCCAGCCTCAATACCCTGGTCTTCGGCATCGAAGGCATGTTGCTGCTGTATGTCGGCGGCATGGCCGTCCTTGACGCAGACCTGTCGCTGGGCATGCTGCTGGCTTTTCTGGCCTACAAGAGCCAGTTCACCGGACGCGCCAGCAAACTGATCGACCTGGGCATCGAAATCAGCATGCTGTCGTTGCATGCCGAGCGTTTGGCCGATATCGCGCTGGAGCCCATCGAGCCAAGCGCCCAACTGGAAACCGATGTGCGCCGCATCGTGCCCAGTGTCGAATTCAGGGACGTTTCTTTTCGCTATGCCGAAGGGGAACCCTGGATCATTCGCAACCTGTCACTGACCATTGCTGCTGGCGAAGCGGTCGTGATCGTCGGGGAGTCGGGTTGCGGCAAGTCGACGCTGTTCAAACTGATGCTCGGCCTGCTGCAGCCTACCGAGGGCGAGATTCGGATCGGTGATGTGCCTGTGCGCCAACTGGGCGTCGAAGGGCTGCGCAGCCTGATAGGCACGGTGATGCAGGACGATCACCTGCTGGCCGGCTCCCTCATGGAAAACATCGCCTGCTTCGACCCTCAAGCCGATCAGGGCGAAATCGAGGCTGCCGCGCGTCAGGCGCATATCCACGACACAATCAACCAGATGCCCATGGGCTACCAGACCCTGGTGACGGAAATGGGCAATAGCCTGTCAGGCGGCCAACGACAAAGGTTGCTGTTGGCCAGAGCGCTGTTCAAGCAACCCAGGATCCTGGCCCTGGACGAGGCCACCAGCCAACTGGACCCGCTTGGCGAGCAGTGGGTAACGAAGGCCCTGCAACAGCTGCGCATGACCCGTATCAGCATCGCCCATCGCCAGGAAACCATTGCCTTGGCAAATCGGGTGATACGCCTGCAAAACGGCGCAATCGTCGAGGATTATCGGCACGCAGCAACGCAGGCCTTGGCTTGATGCCTTGCCTGGACTATCGGTTTGGCCTTGCTCTGGTGCTGCTGCTGACTACGATGGCCTGCGCTGCGGACGACCTGGTCAGCGCTTATCGGGCCGCGTTGCTACACGACCCACAATGGTCTGCGGCCAACGCCGAGCACCTGGCGGGCCAGGAGTCCGAAGTCCAGGCCCGTGCAGGCCTGTGGCCAGAGCTGTCTTTGCAGGCGCAGCAGGCGTGGACGCGAACCCAGTACCAACTCGAACACGAGACGATGAGCGATAGCCGCCGGAACCAGACACTCAGCATTCAATTGGTCCAGCCACTGTTTCGCTGGAAGCATTGGGTCCAGTACCAGCAAGGCACCCAGCAAGCGGCCCTGGCCACCTGTCGCTTTCACGAGGCGCGCCAAGCCTTACTCCTGCGGGTCGCCGAGGCCTATTTCGAAGTGCTCGGCACAGAGGCGCAGGTGCATGCCTTGCGCCAGCAGCAAACTGCTGGTGTTCAGCTCCTGGCCAGCGCTCGCAAGCATTTCGAACTTGGCAATGCCAGCATCACCGACGTGCATGACGCACAAGCCAGCGCCGAGCAGACAGAGGCAGCGTTGATTGCGGCCATCAGCCAGGTCGAAAAGGCGCGGCATGCATTGGCGAGCATGACCGGTCGATCGCCCGGCGTCTTGCGCGACCTACCTGAAGGCGTGCAATTCCCCGCACCTGCGCCAGCCGACATCGCTTTCTGGCTGGCATCGGCGCGACAGGATGCCTATGCAGTCCAGGTGCAGGCGCTGCGCCTGGCAATCGCGCAGAACGAAGTTCGCAATCGCAATGCCGAGCATCTGCCAACGCTCGACCTGGTAGCGAGCCGAGGTATCCAGCATCAGCCCAGCATTGGCAATGAGCGCAGCGACCTGTCCAGCATCAGCCTGCGCTTTCAGCTACCGCTGTACGGTGGTGGACGCGCTACCTCGGCGGTGCGCCAAGCCCAGGCCTTGCGGACGCAAAGCGAGGCCCTGCACGAAGACGCCATGCGCATCGCGCAACTTCAAGTCCATGAAGCCTGGTTGGAGATACGTGATGGCCAGGCGCAGGCACGGTCTCTGGGGACCGCGAAGTCTTCCGCCACGACCGCCCTGGAAGCCAATCGCCTGGGATACCAGGTAGGCGTGCGTGTCAGCCGAGACGTGCTGGACGCCCAAGGGCGGCTCACCGAGGTGACGCAACGACTGGCTCGAGTGCGCTACGCCATACTGCTCGCCCAACTACGCTTGAAGGCCGCCGTGGGTGGGCTGATGGAAAAGGACCTGCATGCGGTCAACGGGCTGCTTGCCTACTCCGAGCAGCACCTGAACGCTGAAGCGATGCGACCATGAATACAGGGGCAGGACAACGCCCCGCCCGGTCGCTTGGTACGGACAAGGATCATGACAAAGGCGGTTGTGTAGGCCGACATCATTTTAGGAAATGAACTACACGGCCTCCCCATACTGACTTGCTAGGTTTTCTGTTCCACCGGGACGGGATAAACCACCATGACCATAAAGCAGTTTCTGATCGTTCTCTGCCTCTGCGCACCGCAACTGGCCCAGGCTACGGCACCCGCTCCAGCCAACAGCGACGACCACCGAGCCACTGCACACCTCAGCGCCGAGCAAGCGCGGCGCATGGCTGCCGCCGCAGAGCAGGCAGCTCTGGCCAAAGGGCATGCCATCGTCGTCAGCATCGTCGACAACCACGGCAACCTGAAGCACTTCCATCGCATGGACGGCACCAGCAGCGGCAGCGTACAAGTCGCGCAACTCAAGGCCTCGACATCCGCCCGCTTTCCGGCCTCCTCTCGTTCGCTGGGCGAACGAAGCGCCGCGTTGCCCGCCAATCCCTATGCCTCGCTACCAGGCTTTCTATTGCTGGAGGGCGGCCTGCCGATCATGGATGCCAAGGGTGCGCATATCGGCGGTATCGGTATCAGTGGCGCGACACCGGAGTTGGACGCCCAGTTCGCCCAGGCCGCGCTCGACGCAAGCTGATCAGCAGCTGCGCCAACGTCCCTGGCGGGCTCAATAAAAAACCCCTGAAACTTGCGTTTCAGGGGTTTCTGGCAAGCCGTACGGCTCGAACTTAGAACGGAATATCGTCGTCGAAGCTGTCGAAATCAGCGGCTGGCTGCGGAGCCGGCTGTTGCGGCGCCGGGCGCTGCGGGGCCTGCTGCGGGCGTGGAGCCTGCTGACGTGGGGCCTGCTGGTTGTACTGCTGCTGACCACCACCCTGGTTGTAGTTGCCGCCACCCTGGTTGTACGGATCGCCACCCTGCTGCTGACCCTGCGGACGACCGCCGAGCAGCTGCATGGTGCCGTTGATGTCGACGATGATCTCGGTGGTGTAGCGCTTGATACCGTCCTTTTCCCACTCGCGGGTCTGCAGCTTGCCCTCGATGTAGCACTGCGAACCTTTACGCAGGTATTCGCCGGCGATCTCGGCGACCTTGCCGAACAGCGAGACGCGGTGCCACTCGGTGCGCTCGACCTTCTGGCCGGACTGCTTGTCGGTCCACTGCTCGCTGGTGGCCAGGCTCAGGTTGGTCACGGCGTTACCGTTGGGCAGGTAGCGGACTTCGGGATCCTGACCGCAGGTGCCGACCAGAATGACTTTGTTAACCCCACGGGCCATAACGTTCTCCTAGGCTTCGCACGCCGAAGAGGCTGGATTCACCAGACGCTCGAGGGTCGCACGGTCCAAAATTTTCGTATCCAGTTTGATGTAGATGGCGGCTTCGTCTGCCACCACCACGGCGTCGGTCACACCCGGCACGGCCATCAGGCGCTCGGTCAGCCCGGCTTCCCGGACCGCCTCTGGCGTCAGCGGCATGCGCAGGCTGGTCACGTAAGGCGGCTCGTTCATGCGCAACGCAGTGATCAGCCACAGGGCGCAAAGGCCCGCGCAACCCAGGAACACCGTGCTCAGGCCACCGTGCTGGAACAACCAGCCACCGATGATTCCTCCCAGCGCGGCGCCGAGGAACTGGCTGGTGGAATACACCCCCATCGCAGTCCCCTTGCCACCGGCTGGCGACACCTTGCTCACCAGCGAAGGCAGTGACGCCTCCAGCAGGTTGAATGCGGTAAAGAATACCACGGTGCCGAGCACCAGTCCGCGCAAGTTGTCAGCCCACTGCCAGAAGAACACCTCCACCAGCAGCAGTACACTGACCGCGCCGAGCAGGACGCGTTTCATCTTGCGCTTCTTCTCCCCGTAGATGATGAAGGGGATCATTGCAAAAAATGAAACCAGCAACGCGGTCAGGTACACCCACCAGTGCTGCTCTTTCGGCAGGCCGCCGCGCTCGACGAAGGCCAGGGGCAGCGCGACGAAGCTGGCCATGAGAATGGCGTGCAGGACGAAAATGCCCACGTCCAGGCGCAGAAGGTCCGGATGGCGCAGGGTCGGGCCCAGGGCCTGGCGGGCGACGCCGGACTCGCGGTGCTGCAGGGTCTTGTGGGTGTTGGGCACGACGAAGGCGATCAGGGCGATACCGACCAGGGCAAGTCCCGCGGTGGCGAGGAACAATCCTGACAGGCCAAAGGCACGAGTCAGCAACGGACCGACCACCATCGCCACGGCGAACGACAGGCCGATGCTCATGCCGATCATGGCCATGGCCTTGGTGCGGTGCTGTTCACGGGTCAGGTCCGACAACAACGCCATGACCGCCGCGGAAATCGCCCCCGCGCCCTGCAGGATGCGTCCCGCGATCACCCCCCAGATGGAGTCGGCCTGCGCCGCCAGCACACTGCCCAGGGCGAAGATCACCAACCCCAGGTAGATCACCGGACGGCGGCCGATGCGATCGGAAATCACCCCGAACGGAATCTGCAGCACGGCCTGGGTCAGGCCATAGGCGCCGATGGCCAGGCCGATCAGCGCGGGCGTTGCGCCGGCCAGGTCCATGCCGTAGGTGGCCAGCACCGGCAATACCATGAACATGCCCAGCATACGAAAGGCAAAGACCAGGGCCAGGCCGCTCGCGGCGCGGGTTTCGCTGCCACTCATGCGCTCGTTGTGGGTGTCGTGCATGGATTAACCTCGTGTGAACCGGCGGCGATTCTATCAGTCCGACGCCTTGGCGGCATATACGCGACGCTTTGCCGCGTACTGGCAGCGCGCCGTATACTCCTTTGTTTATGCCCGCCGAGCGAGGCCGTAGTGGACAAGATCCTGATTCGTGGGGCACGCACCCACAACCTGAAGAACATCGACCTCACCCTGCCTCGGGACAAGCTGATCGTGATCACCGGCCTGTCCGGCTCCGGCAAGTCTTCGCTGGCGTTCGACACGCTGTACGCCGAAGGCCAGCGCCGCTATGTCGAATCGCTGTCGGCCTATGCCCGGCAGTTCCTGTCGATGATGGAAAAGCCCGACGTCGATACCATCGAAGGGCTGTCGCCGGCCATTTCCATCGAGCAGAAATCGACCTCGCACAACCCGCGCTCGACCGTGGGCACCATCACCGAAATCTACGACTACCTGCGCCTGCTCTACGCCCGCGTCGGCACCCCGCGCTGCCCGGACCACGATATCCCGCTGGAGGCGCAAACGATCAGCCAGATGGTCGACCTGGTGCTGGAAAAACCCGAAGGCAGCAAACTGATGCTGCTGGCGCCAGTGATCCGCGAGCGCAAGGGCGAGCACCTGGCGGTATTCGACGAACTACGCGCCCAAGGCTTCGTCCGCGCTCGGGTCAACGGCAAGCTCTACGAGCTGGACGAACTGCCCAAGCTCGACAAGCAGAAAAAGCACAGCATCGATGTGGTGGTGGACCGTTTCAAAGTCCGTGCCGACCTGCAACAGCGCCTGGCGGAATCGTTCGAGACCGCGCTCAAGCTGGCCGACGGCATCGCCCTGGTCGCGCCCATGGACGGTGAAGAAGGCGAAGAGATGATCTTCTCCGCGCGCTTCGCCTGCCCGGTCTGCGGCCATGCGATCAGCGAGCTGGAGCCCAAGCTGTTCTCCTTCAACAACCCGGCCGGTGCCTGTCCGACCTGTGACGGCCTGGGGGTAAAGCAGTTCTTCGACACCAAGCGCCTGGTCAACGCCGAGCTGACCCTGGCCGAAGGCGCGATCCGTGGCTGGGACCGGCGCAACGTCTACTACTTCCAGATGCTCGGTTCATTGGCGGCGCATTACGGCTTCAGCCTCGAGGAGCCGTTCGGCCAGCTCTCGGCGGATCACCAGAAGGTGATCCTGCAAGGCAGCGGCAAGCAGAGCGTCGACTTCAAGTACCTCAACGACCGTGGCGACATCGTCAAGCGCTCGCACCCGTTCGAGGGCATCGTGCCCAACCTCGAGCGCCGCTACCGCGAGACCGAGTCGGCCACCGTGCGCGAAGAACTGGCCAAGTTCCTCGGCACCCAGCCCTGCCCGGACTGCCGCGGCACCCGCCTGCGTCGCGAGGCCCGCCACGTCTGGGTCGGCGAGAAGACCCTGCCGGCGGTGACCAACCTGCCGATCGGCGAAGCCAGTAACTATTTCAGCGACCTGACCCTGACCGGGCGTCGTGGCGAGATCGCCGCGAAAATCCTCAAGGAGATCTGCGAGCGCTTGCAGTTCCTGGTCAACGTCGGCCTCGACTACCTGACCCTGGACCGCAGCGCCGAGACGCTGTCCGGCGGCGAGGCCCAGCGCATTCGCCTGGCCAGCCAGATCGGCGCCGGCCTGGTCGGGGTGATGTACATCCTCGACGAACCGTCGATCGGCCTGCACCAGCGGGACAACGACCGTCTGCTGGCCACCCTGAACCACCTGCGCGACCTGGGTAACACGGTGATCGTCGTCGAGCACGACGAAGACGCCATCCGCCTGGCCGACTATGTGGTGGACATCGGCCCCGGCGCGGGCGTGCATGGCGGGCAGATCGTCGCCGAGGGCTCGCCCGAGGAAGTCATGGCGCACCCCGACTCGCTGACCGGCAAGTACCTGTCGGGGCGCAAGAAGATCGTCGTGCCGGCCAAGCGCACACCGCGCGACAAGAAACTCGCGCTCAAGCTCAAGGGTGCGCGCGGCAACAACCTGCAGAACGTCGACCTGGAAGTGCCGATCGGCCTGCTCACTTGCGTGACAGGGGTGTCCGGCTCGGGCAAATCGACGCTGATCAACAACACCCTGTTCCCGCTGGCCGCTACCGCCCTGAACGGCGCGAGCAGCCTGGAGCCGGCCGCCCACACCAGCATCGACGGCTTGCAGCATCTGGACAAGGTGGTGGACATCGACCAGAGCCCGATCGGTCGCACACCGCGCTCGAACCCGGCGACCTACACCGGCATCTTCACCCCGATCCGCGAGCTGTTCGCCGGCGTGCCGGAGTCCCGCTCGCGTGGCTATGGTCCAGGGCGCTTCTCGTTCAACGTCAAGGGCGGGCGCTGCGAAGCGTGCCAGGGCGACGGCCTGATCAAGGTTGAGATGCACTTCCTGCCGGACATCTACGTGCCGTGCGACGTGTGCAAGAGCAAGCGCTACAACCGCGAAACCCTGGAGATCAAGTACAAGGGCAAGAACATCCACGAGGTGCTGGAAATGACCATCGAGGATGCCCGCGAGTTCTTCGACGCGGTGCCGGCCCTGGCGCGCAAGCTGCAGACACTGATGGACGTGGGCCTGTCGTACATCAAACTGGGGCAGTCGGCGACGACGCTGTCCGGTGGCGAGGCGCAGCGGGTCAAGCTGTCACGCGAGCTGTCCAAGCGCGATACCGGCAAGACCTTGTACATCCTCGACGAGCCGACCACCGGCCTGCACTTCGCCGATATCCAGCAGCTGCTGGATGTGCTGCACCGCCTGCGTGACCACGGTAATACCGTGGTGGTGATCGAGCACAACCTGGATGTGATCAAGACCGCCGACTGGCTGGTGGACCTGGGGCCGGAGGGCGGCTCCAAGGGTGGGCAGATCATTGCCTGTGGCACGCCGGAGGAACTGGCCGAGAAGAAGCAGTCGTATACCGGGCATTACCTCAAGCCACTGCTGGAACGTGACCGGGCCTGATTCCAGGCCCAACAAAAAACCCCTGTGGGAGCGGGCGAGCCCGCTCCCACAGGGGCATCTGCAATAGCGAAATTACATCTGCGACTGCAGGTAGTTCTCCAGGCCAATGGCCTTGATCAGCCCCTGCTGCTTCTCCAGCCAGTAGGTGTGATCTTCTTCGGTATCGGCCAACTGCGCACGCAGGATGTCGCGGCTGATGTAGTCCTTGTGCAGCTCGCACAGTTCGATGCCCTTGCACAGCGCGGCGCGAACCTTGTACTCGAGCTTGAGATCAGCCTCGATCATCTCTGGCACGGTGCTGCCCACTTCCAGGTCGTCGGCGCGCATGTCCGGCGTGCCTTCGAGCATCAGGATGCGGCGCATCAGGGCATCGGCGTGCTGGGTCTCTTCCTCCATCTCGTGGTTGATGCGCTCGTAGAGCTTGGTCAGGCCCCAGTCTTCGTACATCCGCGAGTGAATGAAGTACTGATCGCGCGCTGCCAGTTCGCCCTTGAGCAACGTGACGAGATAGTTGATTACGTCCGGGTGACCTTGCATCGCCCTGCTTCTCCCTGTGAATACGTCAATGGGACATAGTGTGAACCAGGTTTTGCTCGCGGTCACTGAAAAACGCGCAATTAGAAGCAAAAAATCGGTTAAACAGTAGTGATATTCATTGAAAAACCGCCCAAATGAGGGCGGTTCTTCTTATCACTTCGACTCAGGCGAGATTCACGCCCAAGGCCTTGGCGACTCCTTCTCCATAGGCCGGGTCAGCCTTGAAGAAGTACTGCAGCTGGCGCTGCACCACATCTTCGCTCACGCCCGCCATGGTTCCGGCGATGTTAGCGATCAACAGTGCCTTCTGCTCGGCGCTCATCAGACGGAACAGCGCGCCGGCGTGGCTGTAGTAGTCGTCGTCCTCACGGTGATCGTAGCGATCCGCCGAGCCACTCAGGGCCAGCGCGGGCTCCGCGTGGCGTGGCGACTGCTTCGGCGCGCTAGCGTAGCTGTTGGGCTCGTAGTTCGGCGCGCCGCCGTAGCTGCCAGTGGCCATGGAGCCATCGCGCTGGTAGCTGTTCACCGGGCAGCGCGGCGCATTGACCGGCAGCTGCTGGTGATTGGTACCCACACGGTAGCGGTGCGCATCGGCATAGGCGAAGACCCGGCCCTGCAACATGCGATCCGGCGACAGGCCGACGCCCGGGACCATGTTGCTGGGGCCGAACGCCGCCTGCTCGACTTCGGCGAAGTAATTGAGTGGGTTGCGGTTAAGCTCCAGCACGCCAACTTCGATCAGCGGGTAGTCCTTCTGCGACCAGGTCTTGGTCACATCGAATGGGTTCTCTGCCCGGGCGGCCGCTTCGGCTTCGCTCATGACCTGGATGCACACGGTCCAACGCGGGAAGTCGCCACGCTCGATGGCCTCGAACAGGTCACGCTGGGCGTAGTCCGGATCGGTGCCGGCCAGGCGGGCGGCGTCGGCCGGCGCCAGGTTCTTGATGCCCTGCTGAGTCTTGAAGTGCCATTTGACCCAGGTGCGCTCGCCCTTGGCGTTGATCAGGCTGTAGGTGTGGCTGCCGAAACCATGCATGTGTCGGTAGCCGTCCGGGATACCGCGGTCGGAGAACAGGATGGTGACCTGGTGCAAGGCCTCGGGAGAATGCGACCAGAAGTCCCACATCATCTGGGCGTTCTTCAGATTGCTCTGCGGGTGGCGCTTCTGGGTGTGAATGAAGTCAGGGAACTTCAACGGGTCACGGATGAAGAATACCGGGGTGTTGTTGCCGACGATGTCCCAGTTGCCTTCCTCGGTATAGAACTTAACCGCGAAGCCACGTGGATCACGCTCGGTATCGGCGGAGCCGCGCTCGCCACCGACCGTGGAGAAGCGCAGGAAGGTTTCGGTGCGCTTGCCGATGGCATCGAACAGCTTGGCACTGGTATAGCCGCTGATATCACGGGTGACGGTGAAGGTACCGTAGGCGCCGGAGCCCTTGGCATGTACGCGGCGCTCAGGGATGTTCTCGCGGTTGAAGTGGGCCAGCTTCTCGATCAGATGGAAGTCGTCGAGCAGCAGCGGGCCACGTGGGCCGGCGGAACGGGAATTCTGGTTGTCAGCAACGGGGGCACCGCTGGCGGTGGTGAGAATCTTGCTCATGGGCTCTCCTTATCGGGTCTCGAACTGCCGGCTAATCGGCTTGGAGAGAGTATTGACGAGCAGTGTTACAAGAACAAATTCATTAAGTGACTTGTATCAATAGAAAATAGCAATTCACCTGGCAACAAAAAACCGGGCCTAGGCCCGGTTTCTTGTAGCAGACAGAACGTCTTACTCGGCAGCTTCTACAGCACCACCGACCGGACGATCAACCAGCTCGACGTACGCCATAGGCGCGTTGTCGCCAGCGCGGAAACCGCACTTCAGGATGCGCAGGTAGCCGCCCTGACGGGTGGCGTAACGCTTGCCCAGGTCGTTGAACAGTTTGCCAACGGCGGACTTCGAACGGGTACGGTCGAAAGCCAGACGACGGTTGGCTACGCTGTCTTCCTTGGCCAGGGTGATCAGCGGCTCGGCAACGCGGCGCAGTTCCTTGGCTTTCGGCAGGGTGGTTTTGATCAGCTCGTGCTCGATCAGCGACACTGCCATGTTCTGGAACATAGCCTTGCGGTGAGAGCTGGTACGGCTCAGGTGACGTCCACTTTTACGATGACGCATGATTCATTCCTTACCAAACACTACGTTCGGTGATTACGACGATCAGGCAGTCGCCTTGTCGTCTTTCTTAAGACTTGCAGGCGGCCAGTTGTCGAGGCGCATGCCGAGAGACAGACCACGGGAGGCCAGGACGTCCTTGATTTCGGTCAGGGACTTCTTGCCCAGGTTAGGAGTCTTCAACAGCTCTACTTCGGTACGCTGAATCAGGTCGCCGATGTAGTAGATGTTCTCCGCCTTGAGGCAGTTGGCCGAACGTACGGTCAGTTCCAGGTCGTCAACCGGGCGCAGCAGGATCGGATCGATCTCGTCTTCCTGCTCGACCACGACCGGCTCGCTGTCACCTTTGAGGTCGACGAACGCGGCCAGCTGCTGTTGCAGGATGGTCGCGGCGCGGCGGATAGCCTCTTCAGGGTCCAGGGTGCCGTTGGTTTCCAGATCGATGACCAGCTTGTCCAGGTTGGTACGCTGTTCAACACGGGCGTTCTCGACCACGTAGGCGATACGACGCACCGGGCTGAACGAAGCGTCCAGCTGAAGACGGCCAATGCTGCGGCTTTCGTCCTCGTCGGTTTGACGGGAGTCGGCCGGCTCGTAACCGCGACCACGAGCTACGGTGAGCTTCATGTTCAGGGCGCCGTTGGACGCCAGGTTCGCGATTACGTGATCGGGGTTGACGATCTCGACATCGTGATCCAGCTGAATATCGGCAGCGGTAACCACCCCCGAACCCTTTTTCGACAAGGTCAGCGTAACTTCGTCACGACCGTGCAGCTTGATAGCCAGGCCTTTCAGGTTCAACAGGATTTCAATGACGTCTTCCTGTACACCTTCGATCGCGGAGTACTCGTGGAGTACGCCATCGATCTCGGCCTCGACTACTGCACAGCCAGGCATGGAGGACAACAGGATGCGGCGCAGCGCGTTGCCCAGGGTATGGCCGAAGCCACGCTCGAGAGGCTCGAGCGTGATCTTGGCGCGGGTTGGACTGACAACCTGCACATCGATGTGGCGGGGTGTCAGAAACTCATTTACCGAAATCTGCATGGATGCACCTATTTTCTAGCCCTTACTTGGAGTAGAGCTCGACAATCAGGTTTTCGTTGATGTCGGCGGACAGGTCGCTACGAGCAGGAACGTTCTTGAAAACGCCCGACTTCTTAGCAGCATCCACGTCAACCCACTCAACGCGGCCACGCTGCGCGCACAGTTCAAGGGCTTGAACAATGCGCAGCTGGTTCAGCGACTTCTCGCGAACTGCGACCACGTCACCCGGACGAACTTGGTAGGATGGAATGTTTACGGTCTTGCCGTTAACGCTGATCGCCTTGTGCGAAACCAGCTGACGGGACTCGGAACGGGTGGAACCGAAGCCCATACGGTAAACGACGTTGTCCAGACGGCACTCGAGCATCTGCAGCAGGTTCTCACCGGTGGCGCCTTTCTTCGAGGCTGCCGCTTGGTAGTAACCGCGGAATTGACGCTCCAGTACACCGTAGATACGACGGACTTTTTGTTTCTCGCGCAGCTGGGTACCGTAGTCGGACTGACGGCCACGGCGCTGGCCGTGGATACCTGGGGCTGCTTCGATGTTGCACTTCGATTCCAGAGCGCGAACGCCGCTCTTCAGGAACAGGTCAGTGCCTTCACGGCGAGACAGTTTGCATTTTGGACCAATGTAACGTGCCATTTATCTGTCTCCTGATTACACGCGACGCTTCTTCGGCGGACGGCACCCGTTGTGCGGGATTGGCGTCACGTCGGTGATGCTGGCGATCTTGTAGCCGCAGCTGTTCAGTGCACGAACGGCGGACTCACGACCTGGACCTGGACCCTTGACGTTGACGTCGAGGTTCTTCAGACCATATTCCAGCGCAGCTTGACCAGCACGCTCGGCAGCGATCTGGGCTGCGAACGGGGTGGATTTGCGCGAACCACGGAAACCGGAACCACCGGAGGTAGCCCAGGACAGTGCGTTGCCCTGACGGTCGGTGATGGTCACGATGGTGTTGTTGAAAGACGCATGGATGTGGGCGATGCCATCAACCACTGTCTTTTTGACTTTTTTACGAGGACGAGCAGCAGGTTTTGCCATGTCTATATTCCTGGGCGATTACTTGCGGATCGGCTTACGCGGGCCCTTACGGGTGCGTGCGTTGGTCTTGGTGCGCTGACCGCGAACCGGCAGACCTTTACGATGACGCAGGCCGCGGTAGCAACCCAGGTCCATCAAGCGCTTGATCTTCATGTTGATGTCACGACGCAGGTCACCTTCGGTGGTGAACTTCGCGACTTCGCCACGCAGGGTTTCGATTTGCTCGTCGCTCAGATCCTTGATCTTAGCGGCTGGGTTTACACCAGCATCCGCACAGATTTTCTGTGCAGTAGTGCGACCGACACCATAGATGTAGGTCAGCGAGATAACAGTATGCTTGTTATCTGGAATGTTGACGCCTGCAATACGGGCCATTCAGTGGGACTCCAATTGACAGCTACCTACGCCCCGGAAGCCAAGAAATAGGGCGCGAGATAATATCGCTGTAGAAACGAATAATCAACCCAGCAGCACACTAGCTGCTGGGTTTGAAACGCGGATCACACTCAGCCTTGGCGCTGCTTGTGACGCGGTTCCGCGCTGCAGATCACGCGAACGACGCCTTCGCGACGAATGATCTTGCAGTTGCGGCACAGCTTTTTCACCGATGCACGAACTTTCATTACCGACTCCTCGAACCTTAGGAGGTCTATCAGCGCAGCAAGCCGCTGCCGCCGTAGCCTTTCAGGTTGGCTTTCTTCATCAGGGATTCGTACTGGTGCGAAACGAGGTGCGATTGTACTTGGGACATGAAGTCCATCACAACCACTACCACAATCAGCAACGAGGTCCCGCCAAGGTAGAACGGCACGTTTGCTGCCACCACCAGGAACTGGGGCAGAAGGCAGACGGCCATCATGTAAAGAGCACCGAACATGGTCAGACGAGTCAGAACGCCATCAATGTAGCGCGCCGACTGCTCACCAGGACGGATACCCGGAATAAAGGCACCGGACTTCTTCAGGTTTTCCGCTACGTCTTTCGGGTTGAACATCAACGCTGTGTAGAAGAAGCAGAAGAAAATGATCCCTGCACTAAACAGCAGAATGTTCAACGGCTGACCAGGAGCGATCGACTGCGAGATGTCCTGCAGCCAGCCCATACCTTCGGACTGACCGAACCAGGCACCCAGCGAAGCCGGGAACAGCAGGATGCTGCTCGCGAAAATGGCCGGGATTACGCCCGCCATGTTCACCTTCAACGGCAAGTGGCTGGTCTGCGCAGCGAAAACCTTGCGGCCCTGCTGACGCTTGGCGTAGTGAACGGCGATACGACGCTGACCACGCTCAATGAACACCACGAAACCGATAATCGCTACTGCCAGCAAACCGATAGCGACCAGGGCGAAGATATTGATATCGCCTGTACGCGCAGACTCGAAAGACTGCCCGATTGCTCTCGGAAGACCGGCAACGATACCTGCGAAGATCAACATCGAGATACCGTTGCCCACACCGCGCTCGGTGATCTGCTCGCCCAGCCACATCATGAACATCGCGCCCGCCACGAAGGTCGAGACGGCGACGACATGGAAGCCGAGGCCAGCAGAAAACGCCACGCCCTGGTTGGCCAGACCAATGGACATGCCAATGGCTTGAACCAGCGCCAGGATAACGGTGCCGTAGCGGGTGTACTGGCTGATCTTGCGACGGCCAGCTTCACCTTCCTTCTTCAACTGCTCCAGCTGCGGGCTGACAGCGGTCATGAGCTGCATGATGATCGACGCCGAGATGTACGGCATGATCCCCAATGCAAAGATGCTCATGCGCTCCAGCGCGCCGCCGGAAAACATGTTGAACAAGCTAAGAATGGTCCCCTCATTCTGCCGGAACAGATCCGCGAGACGGTCCGGGTTAATGCCTGGTACCGGGATGTGCGCGCCAATCCGATAGACGATGATCGCCATGAACAGAAAGCGCAGACGAGCCCAGAGTTCCGACATCCCGCCCTTACCGAGCGAAGAGAGAGCACCTTGCTTAGCCATTTATTCCTCGAACTTGCCGCCAGCTGCTTCGATAGCCGCACGTGCACCTTTGGTGACGGCGATACCCTTGAGGGTGACTGCGCGAGTGACTTCGCCCGACAGCATGATTTTCACGCGCTGTACGTGCTGACCGATCACGTTGGCGTCCTTGAGGGACTGAACGGTGATCAGATCGCCTTCCACCTTGGCCAGCTCGGACAGACGCACTTCAGCGCGGTCCATGGCTTTCAGGGAAACGAAGCCGAACTTCGGCAGGCGACGGTGCAGCGGCTGTTGACCGCCTTCGAAGCCTGGAGCGATGGAGCCACCGGAACGGGAGGTCTGACCTTTGTGGCCGCGGCCGCCGGTCTTACCCAGACCGCTACCGATACCACGGCCCGGACGGTGCTTCTCGCGACGGGAACCCGGCGCTGGACTCAGATCATTGAGTTTCATCGATTAACCCTCGACCTTCAGCATGTAGTAGGCCTTGTTGATCATCCCGCGGTTCTCGGGAGTATCCTGGACTTCTACAGTGTGACCGATGCGACGCAGACCCAGACCCTTAACGCACAGCTTGTGGTTAGGGATACGGCCCGAGACGCTCTTGATCAGCGTTACTTTTACGGTTGCCATGATCAGAAGATCTCCTCGACAGTCTTGCCGCGCTTGGCAGCAATGGACTCAGGGGATTGCATGGCTTTCAGACCCTTGAAGGTGGCGTGAACCACGTTCACCGGGTTGGTCGAGCCGTAGCACTTGGCCAGGACGTTCTGGACGCCAGCGACTTCCAGGACGGCACGCATTGCGCCACCGGCGATGATACCGGTACCTTCCGAGGCAGGCTGCATGTAGACCTTCGAGGCGCCGTGGGCGGCCTTGGTGGCGTACTGCAGGGTGGTGCCTTTCAGGTCGACCTGAATCATGTTGCGGCGAGCAGCTTCCATGGCTTTCTGGATCGCGGCTGGTACTTCGCGCGATTTGCCACGGCCAAAGCCAACACGACCCTTGCCATCACCTACCACGGTCAGCGCGGTGAAGGTGAAGATACGGCCGCCTTTTACGGTTTTGGCTACGCGGTTAACTTGAACCAGCTTCTCGATGTAGCCTTCGTCGCGCTTTTGATCGTTATTTGCCATAACTTAGAACTCCAGCCCGCCTTCACGAGCAGCATCAGCCAGCGCCTTGACGCGGCCGTGGTACTTGAAGCCGGAACGGTCAAAGGCAACTTGAGATACACCGGCGGCTTTCGCACGCTCAGCTACCAGCTTGCCAACCTTAGTGGCCGCGTCGATGTTGCCGGTGGCGCCATCACGCAGTTCTTTGTCCAAGGTCGAGGCGCTTGCCAGAACCTTGCTGCCGTCGGCCGAAATGACCTGGGCGTAGATGTGCTGCGAGGAGCGGAACACGCACAGACGCACGGCTTCGAGCTCGTGCATTTTCAGGCGTGCTTTGCGAGCGCGACGCAGTCGAGTAACTTTTTTGTCGGTCATTTGCTAGGCCCTACTTCTTCTTGGCTTCTTTACGACGGACTACTTCGTCCGCGTAACGCACACCCTTGCCCTTGTAAGGCTCTGGCGGACGGAAACCGCGGACTTCAGCGGCCACCTGACCTACCAGCTGCTTGTCGATACCCTTGATCAGGATGTCGGTCTGGCTTGGGGTTTCAGCGGTGATACCGGCTGGCAGTTCGTAATCCACTGGGTGCGAGAAGCCCAGAGCCAGGTTCAGGACGGTGCCCTTGGCCTGTGCCTTGTAACCAACACCGACCAGCTGGAGCTTGCGCTCGAAGCCTTGGCTTACGCCCTGGACCATGTTGTTCACCAGGGCGCGGGTGGTACCGGCCATGGCGCGAGCTTGCTGGTCACCGTTGCGAGCGGAGAAACGCAGCTCACCAGCTTCTTCGGTAACTTCAACAGACGAGTGAACGTTCAGTTCGAGAGTGCCCTTGGCACCCTTCACCGAAAGCTGCTGGCCGGCGAATTTGACTTCGACGCCTGCTGGCAGCTTAACGGGGTTCTTAGCGACGCGAGACATGCCTATCTCCCCTTAGAACACTGTGCACAGAACTTCGCCGCCGACACCGGCAGCGCGCGCAGCGCGGTCAGTCATCACACCTTTGTTGGTGGAGACGATAGACACGCCCAGACCGCCGCGTACTTTCGGCAGCTCGGTAACGGCCTTGTACTGGCGCAGGCCAGGACGGCTGGTACGCTTCAGCTCCTCGATGACCGGACGGCCTTCGAAGTACTTCAGTTCGATCGACAGGGAAGGCTTGGCTTCGCCGGTGACTTCGTAGCCAGCGATGTAACCTTCGTCTTTCAGTACTTTGGCAACCGCGACCTTCAGGGTGGAGGAAGGCATGCTTACGACAGACTTTTCAGCCATCTGGGCATTACGGATGCGAGTTAGCATGTCCGCTAACGGGTCCTGCATACTCATGGGCTAGATGCTCCTGATACAAGAATTATTAGCCTTGCGGCTATCACAACCACCCGAGCAGGCAGGGCAAAAAACCCAGGCTCAGGTGAGCCGGTCATTCTAGACACAAGACAGAAACGAAACAAGCCCCGTATAGGGGCTTGTTTCTTTGCGAGGTCACCGGCGGTCGGAAGATCACTCCCCTCGCGCCGGCGGTCACGCCAACCGGATTACCAGCTGGCCTTGACCAGACCTGGCACGTCACCGCGCATGGCGGCTTCGCGCAGCTTGTTACGGCCGAGGCCGAACTTGCGGTACACGCCGTGCGGACGGCCGGTGATGCGGCAACGGTTACGCAGGCGCGCGGCGCTGGCGTCACGTGGTTGCTTCTGCAGGGCGACAACGGCAGCGAAACGCTCTTCAGGAGAGGCGTTCAGGTTGACGATGGTCGCTTTCAGCTCAGCACGCTTCTTAGCGAACTTGGCTACCGTGAGCTGACGCTTCAGCTCGCGGTTTTTCATGCTCTTCTTGGCCATTTTCCTACTCCAATCAGTTGCGGAACGGGAACTTGAAAGCACGCAGCAGAGCGCGGCCTTCGTCGTCCGAACGAGCAGTGGTGGTCAGGGTGATGTCCAAACCGCGCAGAGCATCGATCTTGTCGTAATCGATTTCCGGGAAGATGATCTGCTCTTTCACGCCCATGCTGTAGTTGCCACGACCGTCGAAGGACTTGGCATTCAGGCCGCGGAAGTCGCGAACCCGTGGCAGGGAGATCGCCAGCAGGCGGTCCAGGAACTCGTACATCTTTTCGCGACGCAGGGTCACCTTGACACCGATCGGCCAGCCTTCACGGACTTTGAAGCCCGCGATGGATTTACGAGCGAAAGTCACGACCGGCTTTTGACCGGTGATCTTTTCCAGGTCGGCAACAGCGTGCTCGATGACTTTCTTGTCGCCGATCGCTTCGCCCAGACCCATGTTCAGGGTGATTTTGGTAACGCGCGGAACTTCCATCACGTTCGACAGCTTAAGTTCTTCCTTAAGCTTAGGAGCGATTTCGTTCCGGTAAATCTCTTTCAGTCGTGCCATGGTCTTCTACCTAGCAGTGTTCAAGCATCAACCGCTTTTTGGGTCGACTTGAAGACACGAATTTTTTTACCGTCTTCTACTTTGAAACCAACGCGGTCAGCCTTGTTGGTTTCGCCGTTGAAGATGGCGACGTTGGAAGCGTGCAGTGGCGCTTCTTTCTCGACGATACCGCCCTGGACGCCCGCCATCGGGTTAGGCTTGGTGTGGCGCTTGACCAGGTTGACACCACCGATGACCAGACGGTCGTCAGCGAGAACCTTCAGCACCTTACCGCGCTTACCTTTGTCTTTGCCGGCGATCACGATGATCTCGTCGTCACGACGAATCTTTTGCATGTCGGATCTCCTTAGAGCACTTCAGGGGCGAGCGAGACGATCTTCATGAACTTCTCGGTACGAAGTTCACGGGTCACTGGCCCGAAGATGCGAGTACCGATCGGCTCTTGCTTGGTGTTCAGCAGAACAGCAGCGTTGCCGTCGAAACGAATGATGGAACCGTCAGCGCGACGTACACCGTGGCGGGTACGGACGACAACAGCGGTCATCACCTGGCCTTTCTTGACCTTACCGCGCGGAATTGCTTCCTTGACGGTTACTTTGATGATGTCACCGATACCGGCGTAACGGCGGTGGGAACCGCCGAGCACCTTGATGCACATGACGCGACGAGCGCCGCTGTTATCGGCCACATCGAGCATGGATTGAGTCTGAATCATAAAATTTCTCCGACCCCTAGCCCTTAGACTTCAACAGCGCGTTCGAGGACTTCAACCAGTGCCCAGGACTTGGTCTTGGCCAGCGGACGGGTTTCACGGATGGAAACCTTGTCGCCGATCTTGCACTGGTTGGCTTCGTCGTGCGCGTGCAGCTTAGTCGAACGCTTAACGTATTTACCGTAGATCGGGTGCTTGACGCGACGCTCGATCAGAACGGTGATGGTCTTGTCCATTTTGTCGCTGACGACACGGCCAGTCAGCGTACGGACGGTTTTTTCAGCTTCAGCCATGATCACTTACCTGCCTGCTGGTTGAGCACAGTTTTCACGCGAGCGATGTCACGCTTAACTTGCGAGAGCAGGTGCGACTGCCCCAACTGGCCAGTTGCTTTCTGCATGCGCAGATTGAACTGGTCGCGCAGCAAGCCGAGCAGTTGCTCATTCAGTTGCTGTGCGGATTTTTCACGAAGTTCATTCGCTTTCATCACATCACCGTCCGCTTAACAAAGGAGGTGGCGAGAGGCAGCTTTGCAGCGGCCAGGGCGAAAGCTTCGCGCGCCAGCTCTTCAGAAACACCCTCGATCTCGTACAGGACTTTGCCTGGCTGAATCTGGGCAACCCAGTATTCCACGGAACCTTTACCTTTACCCATACGAACCTCGAGAGGCTTCTTGGTAACCGGCTTGTCCGGGAAGACACGGATCCAGATCTTGCCGCCACGTTTTACGTGACGGGTCAGGGCACGACGTGCCGACTCGATCTGGCGAGCGGTGAGACGACCGCGGGCGACAGCTTTCAGAGCGAACTCGCCGAAGCTGACCTTGCTACCGCGCAGTGCCAGACCACGGTTGTGGCCGGTCATCTGCTTGCGGAATTTTGTACGCTTTGGTTGCAACATTTGGCGTACCCCTTACTTAGCAGCTTTTTTACGAGGCGCTGGTGCTTGAGGCTTCAGCTCTTCCTGGCGACCACCAATTACTTCGCCTTTGAAGATCCAAACCTTCACACCGATCACACCGTAGGTGGTGTGAGCTTCGTAGGTGTTGTAGTCGATATCGGCACGCAGGGTGTGCAGAGGCACACGACCTTCGCGATACCACTCGGTACGTGCGATCTCGGCACCGCCGAGACGACCGCTCACCTGGATCTTGATGCCCTTGGCACCAATACGCATGGCGTTCTGCACGGCGCGCTTCATGGCGCGACGGAACATAACGCGGCGCTCCAGCTGCTGGGCAACGCTCTGAGCAACCAGCATAGCGTCGAGTTCCGGCTTGCGGATCTCTTCGATGTTGATGTGCACAGGCACACCCATCTGCTTGGTCAGGTCCTGACGCAGCTTCTCAACATCTTCACCTTTCTTGCCGATAACGATACCGGGACGAGCGGTGTGGATGGTGATGCGTGCAGTTTGAGCCGGACGATGAATATCGATACGGCTTACGGACGCGCTTTTTAGTTTGTCCTGGAGGTACTCGCGAGTTTGCAGATCCTTCAGCAGGTAATCTGCGTAAGTCGCGCCGTCTGCGTACCAGACGGAGGTGTGCTCCTTGACGATTCCCAGGCGAATGCCAGTGGGATGTACTTTCTGACCCATCTGATCGACTCCGTTACTTGTCCGCAACCTTGACAGTGATATGGCAAGACCGCTTGACGATGCGATCAGCACGGCCTTTGGCACGTGGCATGATGCGCTTCAGCGAACGCCCTTCGTTGACGAAGACGGTGGAGACCTTCAGGTCATCAACGTCTGCGCCTTCGTTGTGTTCGGCGTTGGCAACGGCCGACTCGAGGACTTTCTTCATGATTTCAGCGGCTTTTTTGCTGCTGAAGGCCAACAGGTTGAGCGCTTCGCCCACCTTCTTCCCGCGGATCTGGTCGGCGACCAAGCGGGCTTTCTGGGCGGAGATGCGAGCGCCCGACAACTTAGCGGCTACTTCCATTTCCTTACCCCTTAACGCTTGGCTTTCTTGTCAGCCACGTGCCCACGATAAGTGCGGGTACCGGCGAACTCGCCCAGTTTGTGGCCGACCATGTCTTCGTTCACGAGAACTGGGACATGTTGACGACCGTTGTGTACCGCGATGGTCAGACCGACCATTTGTGGCAGGATCATCGAACGGCGCGACCAGGTTTTAACTGGCTTGCGATCGTTCTTCTCCACCGCCACTTCGACCTTCTTCAGCAGGTGAAGATCGATAAAAGGACCTTTTTTCAGAGAACGTGGCACTGTCGTATCCCTCTAGTTACTTGCGACGACGGACGATCATGTTGTCGGTACGCTTATTACCACGGGTTTTAGCACCCTTGGTTGGGAAGCCCCATGGCGATACCGGATGACGACCACCGGAGGTACGACCTTCACCACCACCATGCGGGTGGTCAACCGGGTTCATGGCAACGCCACGAACGGTTGGGCGAACGCCGCGCCAGCGTTTGGCACCAGCTTTACCCAGCGAACGCAGGCTGTGCTCGGAGTTCGAGACTTCGCCCAGGGTCGCACGGCACTCAGCCAGGACTTTACGCATTTCACCAGAGCGCAGACGCAGGGTCACATAGACACCGTCGCGAGCGATCAGCTGAGCCGAGGCACCAGCGGAACGAGCGATCTGAGCACCTTTACCCGGCTTCAGTTCGATGCCGTGAATGGTGCTACCTACTGGGATGTTGCGCAGCTGCAGGGAGTTACCGGCCTTGATTGGGGCCAGGGCACCTGCGATCAGCTGGTCGCCAGCGCTCACGCCTTTAGGGGCGATGATGTAGCGACGCTCACCGTCTGCGTAGCACAGCAGGGCGATGTGAGCAGTACGGTTCGGGTCGTATTCGATACGCTCGACAGTGGCAGGGATGCCATCTTTGTCGTTGCGACGGAAGTCAACCAGACGGTAATGCTGCTTATGACCACCACCAACGTGACGAGTGGTGATGCGGCCATTGTTGTTACGACCACCAGACTTCGATTTTTTCTCGAGCAGCGGTGCGTGAGGAGCGCCTTTGTGCAGCTCCTTGTTGACCACCTTGACCACAAAACGGCGGCCAGGGGAAGTCGGTTTGCATTTAACGATTGCCATGATGCACCCCTTCCTTACTCAGCACTGCTGCTGAAATCGAGATCTTGGCCTGGCTGAAGGGAGACGATCGCCTTCTTCCAGTCATTGCGCTTGCCCAGACCACGTGCGGTACGCTTGGTTTTACCCAGAACGTTAACAGTCGACACGTTTTCAACTTTTACGTTGAACAGGCCTTCGACAGCTTTCTTGATTTCCAGCTTGGTTGCATCGGTAGCAACCTTGAATACGAACTGGCCTTTTTTCTCAGCCAGAACGGTAGCCTTCTCGGAAACGTGCGGGCCAAGGAGGACTTTGAATACGCGTTCCTGGTTCATCCCAGCAGCTCCTCGAATTTCTTCACGGCCGAGACAGTGATCAACACTTTCTCGTATGCGATCAGACTGACCGGGTCGGAACCTTGAACGTCACGTACGTCGACGTGCGGCAGGTTGCGAGCAGCCAGGTACAGGTTCTGATCAACAGCATCCGAAACGATGAGAACATCGCTCAGACCCATGCCGTTCAGCTTGTTCAGCAGGTCTTTGGTTTTCGGGGCTTCAACAGCGAAGTCCTGAACCACGACCAGACGGTCGCTACGCACCAGCTCAGCGAGGATGGAGCGCAGGGCTGCGCGGTACATCTTCTTGTTGAGCTTCTGCGAGTGATCCTGAGGACGAGCTGCGAAGGTTACACCACCGCCACGCCAGATCGGACCACGGGTAGTACCAGCACGAGCGCGGCCAGTACCTTTCTGACGCCATGGGCGCTTACCGCCACCGGCTACATCAGAACGGGTCTTCTGCTGCTTGGTGCCCTGACGGCCGCCGGCCATGTAGGCCACGACTGCTTGGTGTACCAGCGTCTCGTTGAATTCGCCACCGAAGGTCAGTTCGGAAACTTCGATCGCCTGAGCGTCATTTACATTGAGTTGCATGTCAGTTTCCCCTTAACCGCGAGCCTTGACAGCCGGACGCACGACCACGTCGCCGCCAGTAGCGCCTGGGACGGCACCCTTGATCAGCAGCAGGTTGCGTTCAGCGTCTACGCGTACTACTTCCAGGGACTGAACAGTCACGCGCTCGGCGCCCATGTGACCGGACATCTTCTTGCCCTTGAATACACGACCAGGA
Source organism: Pseudomonas sp. GD03858 (assembly GCF_029840925.1). GTDB lineage: Bacteria > Pseudomonadota > Gammaproteobacteria > Pseudomonadales > Pseudomonadaceae > Aquipseudomonas. The sequence goes on along the minus strand of NZ_JAOCDM010000020.1, from coordinate 21,563 downwards.
GTCTGGCACTGGCCGATGGAGCCAGGGACACGGTGCGATACGGAGTTACCGTGGGTGTTGTCTTGACCACGGAAGTTCCAACGCTTGATGGTACCGGCGAAGCCTTTACCTTTGGACTGACCGGTTACGTCTACCAGCTGGCCTGCAGTGAAGAGTTCAGCTTTGATCAGATCGCCAGCCTGGAAATCGCCTTCTTCAAGACGGAACTCCCAGACACCGCGACCAGCGGCAACGTTGGCCTTGGCAAAGTGGCCTGCCTGAGCGGCAGTCACGCGCGAAGCACGACGCTCGCCGACAGTGACTTGCACTGCACGGTAGCCATCAGTTTCTTCGGTTTTGAACTGGGTGACACGATTCGGCTCGATCTCGATGACCGTGACCGGAATGGAGACACCTTCTTCGGTGAAAATACGGGTCATGCCCGCTTTTCGACCGACTACACCAATAGTCATGTTGTAAACCTCATGAGTGTACGGGGCTTTCACCCGCTATGGCCGCCCATTTCAGAGCGTTACACGACCAGACCGAAGTCTTAGCCGAGGCTGATCTGCACTTCCACGCCTGCCGCGAGATCAAGCTTCATCAGCGCATCAACGGTTTTATCCGTTGGCTGGACGATGTCCAGAACGCGCTTATGAGTGCGAATCTCGTACTGGTCACGCGCGTCTTTGTTGACGTGCGGGGAGACCAGAACGGTGAAACGCTCTTTGCGGGTTGGCAGTGGAATTGGACCACGCACTTGTGCACCAGTACGTTTCGCGGTTTCCACGATTTCCTGGGTGGATTGGTCGATCAGGCGATGGTCGAAAGCCTTCAACCTGATACGGATTTGCTGATTTTGCATTGGATTTCAGACTCCAGGCTGTTCCCATCGGGCGCACTACGCCCGTTAAAAGGAGGCGTGATTCTATAGACGCCCAAATTTAGTGTCAACCCAATAAAAAAAACCCCCGCTGAGCGGGGGTTTTTTCAACCGATCGAGTGATTACTCGATGATTTTGGCTACGACGCCGGCGCCGACGGTACGACCGCCCTCACGGATGGCGAAGCGCAGACCGTCTTCCATCGCGATGGTCTTGATCAGGGTGACAGTCATCTGAATGTTGTCACCTGGCATTACCATTTCAACGCCTTCCGGCAGTTCGCAGTTACCGGTCACGTCAGTGGTACGGAAGTAGAACTGAGGACGGTAGCCTTTGAAGAACGGAGTGTGACGACCGCCTTCTTCCTTCGACAGGACGTAGACTTCTGCGGTGAACTTGGTGTGCGGCTTGACCGAACCTGGCTTGACCAGAACCTGGCCACGCTCAACGTCGTCACGCTTGGTACCACGCAGCAGGACGCCGCAGTTCTCGCCAGCACGACCTTCATCCAGCAGCTTGCGGAACATCTCAACGCCGGTGCAGGTGGTGGTGGTGGTGTCACGCAGACCAACGATTTCCAGCGGATCCTGAACGCGGACGATACCACGCTCGATACGACCGGTAACAACGGTACCACGACCCGAGATCGAGAATACGTCTTCGATCGGCATCAGGAACGGCTGGTCGATGGCACGAACTGGCTCAGGGATGTAGGCATCCAGAGTCTCTACCAGCTTCTTGACAGCGGTAGTGCCCATTTCGTTGTCGTCTTTGCCTTCCAGCGCCATACGAGCCGAACCGATGATGATCGGAGTGTCGTCGCCTGGGAAGTCGTAGGTGGACAGCAGGTCGCGAACTTCCATCTCGACCAGTTCCAGCAGCTCAGCGTCGTCTACCAGGTCAGCCTTGTTCAGGAAGACCACGATGTACGGAACGCCAACCTGACGGGACAGCAGGATGTGCTCACGGGTTTGTGGCATCGGACCATCGGCGGCCGAGCAAACCAGGATCGCGCCGTCCATCTGGGCAGCACCGGTGATCATGTTCTTCACGTAGTCAGCGTGACCTGGGCAGTCAACGTGAGCGTAGTGACGAATGTTCGAGTTGTACTCGACGTGAGCGGTGTTGATGGTGATACCGCGCGCTTTTTCTTCCGGAGCCGAGTCGATCTTGTCGAACTCAACGACTGCCGAACCGAATACTTCGGAGCAGACGCGAGTCAGAGCTGCGGTCAGAGTGGTCTTACCGTGGTCAACGTGGCCGATGGTGCCGACGTTAACGTGGGGAAGGGAACGATCAAATTTTTCTTTAGCCACGACAGTGAACCTCTTGCCTAAAGGGGATTAGCCTTGTTTTTTAACGAGTGCTTCGACGATGTTCGACGGAGCTTCGGCGTATTTGGAGAATTCCATGGAGTAGCTTGCGCGACCCTGAGACATGGAACGAACGTCGGTTGCGTAACCGAACATCTCTCCGAGCGGTACCTCAGCAGTGATTACCTTGCCGGACACCGAGTCTTCATTACCCTGGATCATCCCGCGACGACGGCTCAGGTCACCCATCACGTCACCCAGGTAGTCTTCCGGGGTTACAACTTCGACCTTCATGATCGGCTCAAGCACCACGCCACCGCCCTTCTGGGCCAGTTGCTTGGTCGCCATCGAAGCGGCGATCTTGAACGCCATTTCGTTGGAGTCGACGTCGTGGTACGAACCGTCGAATACCGTAGCCTTCAGGCCGAGCAGCGGATAGCCGGCAACAACGCCGTTTTTCATCTGCTCTTCGATACCCTTCTGGATCGGGGCGATGAATTCCTTAGGAATCACACCACCAACGACTTCGTTGGTGAACACCAGACCTTCGGTGATGTTGCCCTTCTCGTCAACGTCCGGCTCCGAGAAGCGGATCCAGCAGTGACCGAACTGACCACGACCACCCGACTGACGAACGAACTTGCCTTCGATCTCGACGTTGGACTTGGTGATCTTCTCGCGGTACGAAACCTGCGGCTTGCCGACGTTGCACTCGACGTTGAACTCGCGCTTCATGCGGTCAACGAGGATGTCCAGGTGCAGCTCACCCATACCGGAGATGATGGTCTGGCCGGTTTCTTCATCGGTCTTGACGCGGAACGACGGGTCTTCCTGGGCCAGCTTGCCCAGTGCGATACCCATCTTCTCCTGGTCAGCCTTGGTTTTCGGCTCTACGGAGAGCGAAATTACCGGCTCAGGGAAGTCCATACGCTCGAGGATGATCGGCTTGTCGGCGTTGCACAGGGTGTCACCGGTGGTGACGTCCTTCATGCCGATCAGAGCAGCGATGTCGCCAGCGCGCACTTCTTTGATCTCTTCACGCTGGTTGGCGTGCATCTGCACCATACGACCAACGCGCTCTTTCTTGCCCTTGACCGAGTTGATGACGGAGTCACCGGAGGTCAGGAAGCCCGAGTAGACGCGGACGAAAGTCAGAGTACCCACGAACGGGTCAGTGGCAATCTTGAACGCCAGAGCCGAGAACGGCTCGTTGTCGTCAGCAGGACGCTCGTCGTACTGCTCTGGAGTGACTTCATCCTTCGGCACGTCGATCAGGTCAGGGTGAATACCCTTGATCGCCGGGATTTCGGTCGGAGCAGGCAGGAAGTCGATGACGGCGTCGAGAACCAGGGGAACGCCCTTGTTCTTGAACGAGGAACCGCAGACAGCAGGAACGATCTCGCTCGCCAGGGTACGGGCGCGCAGACCAGCCTTGATGTCTTCGACGGACAGGTCACCTTCTTCAAGGTACTTGTTCATCAGCTCTTCGTTGGCCTCGGCAGCAGCCTCGACCATGTTGCTGCGCCATTCGTTGGCCAGGTCCACCAGCTCGGCAGGAATCTCTTCCTCACGGTAGGTAGTACCCTTGTCGTCGTCGTTCCAGTAGATGGCCTTCATCTTGATCAGGTCAACCTGACCCTGGAAGTCGTCTTCCGCACCGATAGCCAGCTGGACCGGAACCGGGGTGTGACCCAGGCGGTTCTTGATCTGGCCGACAACGCGCAGGAAGTTGGCACCAGCACGGTCCATCTTGTTCACGTAGACAACACGTGGAACGCCGTACTTGTTGGCCTGACGCCATACGGTTTCGGACTGCGGCTCAACACCGGAGGTACCGCAGAACACAACGACCGCGCCGTCGAGTACGCGCAGCGAACGCTCTACTTCAATGGTGAAGTCAACGTGGCCGGGGGTATCGATGACGTTTACGCGGTAGTTGTCGTACTGACCACGGGAACCTTTCCAGAAGGTGGTAACGGCAGCGGAGGTAATGGTGATACCGCGCTCCTGCTCCTGCACCATCCAGTCGGTGGTCGCGGCGCCGTCGTGCACCTCGCCCATCTTGTGGCTCAGACCTGTGTAGAACAGGATCCGCTCGGTAGTGGTAGTCTTGCCCGCATCAACGTGCGCGCAGATACCGATGTTACGGTAGCGGTTAATTGCTGTAGTACGAGCCATAAAGCCCTCGCAAAAAGATTGATGCTTGAATTAGAAGCGGTAGTGCGAGAACGCTTTGTTGGCCTCGGCCATACGGTGCACGTCTTCACGCTTCTTGACTGCAGCACCCTTGCCTTCGGCAGCATCCAGCAGCTCACCGGCCAGGCGCAGAGCCATCGACTTCTCGCCGCGCTTGCGGGCGTAGTCTACGAGCCAGCGCATTGCCAGAGCGTTACGACGGGACGGACGAACTTCAACCGGAACCTGGTAAGTGGCACCGCCGACACGGCGGGACTTTACTTCGACCAGCGGAGCGATGGCGTCGAGAGCTTTCTCGAAGATTTCCAGGGGGTCGCTGTTCTTGCGTGCTTTGACAGTATCCAGGGCACCGTAAACGATGCGCTCGGCTACGGCCTTCTTGCCGCTTTCCATCACGTGGTTCATGAACTTGGCGAGAATCTGGGATCCGTACTTCGGATCGTCGAGAATCTCACGTTTTGCTGCTACACGACGTCTTGGCATGATAAGCCCTCAAACGGTCTTCAGGTTAGCCCGGGACGTGGGTCTTCGACCCCTGCCCGACCTTACTCTTATCGACTCAAAAAAATGGATGTCTGCAAACGACCGATTACTTCGGACGCTTGGTACCGTACTTCGAACGACCCTGGTTACGGCCTTTGACGCCCGAAGTATCCAGAGAGCCGCGAACGGTGTGGTAACGAACACCTGGCAAGTCTTTTACACGGCCGCCACGGATCAGGACGACGCTGTGCTCTTGCAGGTTGTGGCCTTCACCGCCGATGTACGAGGAAACCTCGAAACCGTTGGTCAGACGCACACGGCATACTTTACGCAGTGCCGAGTTAGGTTTTTTCGGCGTGGTGGTGTACACGCGGGTGCACACGCCACGACGCTGCGGGCAGTTCTGCAGCGCAGGAACGTCGGACTTTTCGACCGAACGCTTACGCGGCTGACGTACCAGCTGGTTGATAGTTGCCATCTACTAGCTCCACTGATTGTCTTGCGACTCTATTGTCTTGCAAGAAAGCCAAAAATTGGCGAGACGGAGCCTCACCAAATTTAAGGGTACAAAAGTCTAAAGAGGATCTTGCACCCAGTCAAGACGAGGCCCCGGCCCTCCTCGCCCGGTCATCGGCAACAATTCATGTCACCGATACCCTTGCGAGACGTGCCGGGGCCCTGCCCTGTACTCAGTTACCGCTGGAGTTCAGCGCTTCGGTCAGTGCGGCTTCCACCTCACTGGCGCTCACACGCAGCGGCTTGTCGGCATCACGGCGACGCTTGCGCTCGCTGTGATAGGCCAGACCGGTACCGGCCGGGATCAGACGACCCACGACCACGTTCTCTTTCAGGCCGCGCAGATAGTCGCGCTTGCCGGTTACCGCCGCTTCGGTCAGTACGCGGGTGGTTTCCTGGAAGGAAGCCGCGGAGATGAACGACTCGGTCGACAGCGACGCCTTGGTGATACCCAGCAGCACACGGGTGAACTTCGAGATGAACTTGTCTTCGCTGGCGAGACGCTCGTTCTCGACCAGAACCTGAGTCAGTTCCATCTGGTCGCCCTTGATGAAGCTGGAATCGCCGGACTCGGAGATCTCGACCTTGCGCAGCATCTGACGCAGGATGGTCTCGATGTGCTTGTCGTTGATCTTCACGCCCTGCAGGCGGTAAACGTCCTGGATCTCGTTGACGATGTACTTGGCCAGCGCGCTCACACCCAGCAGACGCAGGATGTCGTGCGGATCGCTCGGGCCGTCGGAGATAACTTCGCCGCGGTTTACCTGTTCGCCTTCGAAGACGTTCAGGTGGCGCCACTTCGGAATCAGCTCTTCGTACGGATCGCTGCCATCGGTCGGAGTGATGACCAGACGACGCTTGCCCTTGGTTTCTTTACCGAAGGCAATGGTGCCGCTGACTTCAGCCAGGATCGAGGCTTCTTTCGGACGACGCGCTTCGAACAGGTCGGCAACGCGCGGCAGACCACCGGTGATGTCACGGGTCTTCGACGTTTCTTGCGGAATACGCGCGATAACGTCACCGACACCGATCTGGGCACCGTCAGCCACACCGACGAGGGCGTTGGCCGGCAGGAAGTACTGAGCAGGTACGTCGGTACCTGGCAGGTACAGGTCCTTGCCAGCAGCATCGACCATCTTGATCGCCGGACGGATTTCCTTGCCTGCGGCAGGGCGATCCTTGACGTCCATCACTTCGATGTTGGTCAGGCCGGTCAGTTCGTCGGTCTGACGCTTGATGGTGATGTTTTCTTCCATGCCCACGAAGGTCACGGTACCTTTCAGTTCGGTAACGATCGGGTGGGTGTGCGGGTCCCACTTGGCGACGATGGCGCCAGCTTCGACCTTCTCACCTTCCTTGACCGAAATCACCGCACCGTAAGGCAGCTTGTAGCGCTCACGCTCACGACCGAATTCGTCGGCAATGGCCAGCTCGCCGGAACGCGACACGGCAACCAGGTTGCCATCGGCACGCTCGACCTGCTTCAGGTTGTGCAGACGCACCATACCGCCGTTCTTCACCTGGACGCTGTCGGCAGCCGAAGTACGGCTTGCAGCACCACCGATGTGGAACGTACGCATGGTCAGCTGGGTACCCGGCTCACCGATCGACTGGGCAGCGATAACGCCGACAGCTTCACCGATGTTCACCTGGTGACCGCGAGCCAGGTCGCGACCGTAGCACTTGGCGCAGATGCCGTAGCGGGTTTCGCAGCTGATCGGCGAACGCACGACCACTTCGTCGATGCTGTTCAGCTCGATGAACTCGACCCACTGCTCGTCCACCAGGGTACCGGCCGGAACGATGACGTCCTCGGTGCCTGGCTTGAACACGTCACGGGCAATGACACGACCCAGTACGCGCTCACCCAGCGGCTCGACAACGTCGCCGCCTTCGATGTGCGGGGTCATCAGCAGACCCTGGTCGGTGCCGCAGTCGATCTCGGTCACGACCAGATCCTGCGCCACGTCTACCAGACGACGGGTCAGGTAACCGGAGTTCGCGGTCTTCAGTGCGGTATCCGCCAGACCTTTACGAGCACCGTGGGTCGAGATGAAGTACTGCAGTACGCTCAGACCTTCACGGAAGTTCGCGGTGATCGGCGTCTCGATGATCGAGCCGTCCGGCTTGGCCATCAGACCACGCATACCGGCCAGCTGACGAATCTGGGCCGCGGAACCACGAGCACCGGAGTCGGCCATCATGTACATCGAGTTGAAGGACTCTTGCTCGACTTCCTTGCCCTCGCGATCGATGACCTTCTCTTTCGAGAGGTTGGCCATCATCGCCTTGGACACTTCGTCGTTGGCCTTGGACCACAAGTCGATGACCTTGTTGTACTTCTCGCCCTGGGTGACCAGGCCGGAGGCGTACTGGCTCTCGATTTCCTTCACTTCGTCGGTGGCGCTGTTGATGATGCGCGCTTTCTCATCAGGGATAACGAAGTCGTTAACACCGATGGAAACACCGGAAATGGTCGAGTAGGCGAAACCGGTGTACATCAGCTGGTCAGCGAAGATCACGGTCTCTTTCAGACCCACCACGCGGTAGCACTGGTTGATCAGCTTGGAGATCGCCTTCTTCTTCATCGGCTGGTTGACGACGTCGAACGGCAGGCCTGCCGGTACAACCTGGAACAGCAGCGCACGGCCGACAGTGGTGTCGACGATGCGGGTGTTCTTGGTGATGCTGCCATCGCGATCTTTCACGGTTTCGTTGATACGAACCTTGATTTTCGCGTGCAGGGCGGCTTCGCCGGCGCGGAATACGCGGTCGACTTCCTGCAGGTCGGCGAACACGCGACCTTCGCCCTTGGCGTTGATGGCTTCACGGGTCATGTAGTACAGACCCAGTACCACGTCCTGCGACGGAACGATGATTGGCTCACCGTTGGCTGGCGACAGGATGTTGTTGGTCGACATCATCAGCGCGCGCGCTTCGAGCTGGGCTTCCAGGGTCAGCGGCACGTGAACGGCCATCTGGTCACCGTCGAAGTCGGCGTTGTACGCGGCGCAGACCAGCGGGTGCAGCTGGATGGCCTTACCTTCGATCAGTACCGGTTCAAAGGCCTGGATACCCAGACGGTGCAGGGTTGGCGCACGGTTGAGCAGGACGGGGTGTTCGCGGATCACCTCGGCGAGAACGTCCCATACCTCTGGCAGCTCGCGCTCGACCATCTTCTTGGCGGCCTTGATGGTGGTCGCCAGACCACGCATTTCCAGCTTGCCGAAAATGAACGGCTTGAACAGCTCGAGGGCCATCTTCTTCGGCAGACCGCACTGGTGCAGACGCAGGGTCGGACCGACGGTAATTACCGAACGACCGGAGTAGTCCACACGCTTACCGAGCAAGTTCTGACGGAAGCGACCTTGCTTACCTTTGATCATGTCGGCCAGCGACTTCAGCGGACGCTTGTTCGAGCCGGTGATGGCGCGACCGCGACGGCCGTTGTCGAGCAGGGCGTCGACCGCTTCCTGCAGCATGCGCTTTTCGTTGCGCACGATGATGTCCGGCGCCGACAGATCGAGCAGGCGCTTCAGACGGTTGTTACGGTTGATCACCCGACGATACAGGTCGTTCAGGTCGGAGGTCGCGAAGCGGCCGCCATCCAGCGGCACCAGCGGACGCAGATCCGGCGGCAGCACTGGCAGGACGGTCAGGACCATCCACTCAGGCAGGTTGCCCGAACCCTGGAAAGCTTCCATCAGCTTCAGGCGCTTGGACAGCTTCTTGATCTTGGTTTCCGAGTTGGTCTGCGGAATCTCTTCGCGCAGGCGGCCGATCTCGTGCTCCAGGTCGATAGCGTGCAGCAGCTCGCGGACAGCCTCGGCACCCATGCGGGCGTCGAAGTCGTCACCGAACTCTTCCAGCGCTTCGAAGTACTGTTCGTCGTTCAGCAGCTGACCTTTTTCCAGCGTGGTCATGCCCGGGTCGATAACGACGTAGCTCTCGAAGTAGAGCACGCGCTCGATATCACGCAGGGTCATGTCCATCAGCAGGCCGATACGGGACGGCAGCGACTTCAGGAACCAGATGTGGGCGACCGGCGAGGCCAGTTCGATGTGCGCCATGCGCTCACGACGAACCTTGGCCAGGGCAACTTCAACGCCGCACTTCTCGCAGATCACACCGCGGTGCTTGAGGCGCTTGTACTTGCCGCACAGGCACTCGTAGTCCTTGACTGGGCCAAAGATCTTGGCGCAGAACAGGCCGTCACGCTCAGGTTTGAACGTACGGTAGTTGATGGTTTCCGGCTTCTTAACTTCACCGAACGACCACGAACGGATCATTTCAGGCGACGCCAGACCGATGCGGATGGCGTCGAACTCTTCGACTTGACCCTGGTTTTTCAGCAAATTCAGTAGGTCTTTCAAGGCCTTTCCTCCTGGCGGAGCAGGGAGCGGGCATTACCTGCCCCACTCCCCTTCGCGTCACGTGTTATTCGGTTTCCAGATCGATATCGATACCGAGCGAACGGATCTCTTTGATCAACACGTTGAAGGACTCGGGCATGCCCGGCTCCATACGGTGATCGCCATCCACGATGTTCTTGTACATCTTGGTACGGCCGTTCACGTCGTCCGACTTCACTGTGAGCATTTCTTGCAGGGTGTATGCCGCGCCGTATGCTTCCAGCGCCCACACTTCCATCTCCCCGAAACGCTGACCACCGAACTGCGCCTTACCACCCAGCGGCTGCTGGGTAACCAGGCTGTAGGAACCAGTGGAACGCGCGTGCATCTTGTCGTCCACCAAGTGGTTCAGCTTGAGCATGTACATGTAACCCACGGTCACAGGACGCTCGAACTTGTTGCCGGTACGGCCGTCGAACAGCACCATCTGGCCGCTTTCCGGCAGGTCTGCCAGCTTCAGCATGGCCTTGATCTCACGCTCCTTGGCACCATCGAAGACCGGGGTAGCCATAGGCACGCCTTTCTTCAGGTTGTTCGCCAGGGCGAGGATCTCCGCGTCGGTGAACTCTTCCAGGTTCTCCTGACGACCACCGATCTCGTTGTAGATCTCGGTGAGGAAGGTGCGCAGTTCAGCGGCCTTGCGCTGCTCTTCGATCATGCGGTCGATCTTCTCGCCCAGGCCTTTGGCCGCGAGGCCCAGGTGGGTTTCGAGGATCTGCCCGACGTTCATACGCGAAGGTACGCCCAGCGGGTTCAGCACGACGTCGACCGGAGTACCGTGGGCGTCGTGCGGCATGTCTTCGACCGGCATGATCACCGAGACCACACCCTTGTTACCGTGACGACCGGCCATCTTGTCACCCGGCTGGATGCGACGGCGGATGGCCAGGTAGACCTTGACGATCTTCAGTACGCCTGGCGCCAGGTCATCGCCCTGCTGCAGCTTGCGCTTCTTGTCTTCGAACTTGTCGTCCAGCAGACGGCGACGGTCGACGATGTACTGCTGAGCCTTTTCCAGCTGCTCGTTCAGTGCATCTTCGGCCATGCGCAGTTTGAACCACTGGCCGTGCTCCAGACCGTTCAGGACGTCATCGGTGATCACGGTGCCTTTCTTCAGGCCCGCGCCACCGTCGACCACCTGGCCGTTCAGGGCGGAACGCAGACGCTCGAAGGTCGCGCCTTCGACGATGCGGAACTCTTCGTTCAGGTCCTTGCGGATCTCGTCCAGCTGCATCTTCTCGATGGCCAGGGCGCGGCTGTCGCGCTCGACGCCATCACGGGTGAAGACCTGTACGTCGATGACGGTACCCTTGGTGCCGGTCGGCACGCGCAGGGAGGTGTCTTTGACGTCGCTGGCCTTCTCACCGAAGATCGCGCGCAGCAGTTTTTCTTCCGGAGTCAGTTGGGTCTCGCCTTTCGGAGTGACCTTGCCGACCAGGATGTCGCCGGCGCCGACTTCGGCACCCACGTAGACGATACCGGCTTCGTCCAGCTTGTTCAGCGCAGCTTCACCCACGTTCGGGATGTCCGCGGTGATTTCCTCTGGGCCAAGCTTGGTGTCACGGGCCACACAGGTCAGTTCCTGGATGTGGATCGTGGTGAAGCGGTCTTCCTGGACCACACGCTCGGACAGGCAGATGGAGTCTTCGAAGTTGAAGCCGTTCCATGCCATGAACGCGATGCGCATGTTCTGACCCAGCGCCAGTTCACCCATGTCAGTGGACGGGCCGTCGGCCATGATGTCGCCACGTGCGACCACGTCACCCTTGCTCACCAGCGGACGCTGGTTGATGCAGGTGTTCTGGTTCGAACGGGTGTACTTGGTCAGGTTGTAGATGTCCACACCGGCTTCACCGGTCTCGACTTCGTCATCGGCAACGCGAACGACGATACGGCTGGCGTCGACCGAGTCGATCACACCACCGCGGCGAGCAACCACGCAGACACCGGAGTCACGGGCGACGTTGCGCTCCATGCCGGTACCTACCAGCGGCTTGTCGGCGCGCAGGGTCGGTACAGCCTGACGCTGCATGTTCGAACCCATCAATGCACGGTTGGCGTCGTCGTGCTCGAGGAACGGAATCAACGAGGCAGCGACGGAAACAACCTGCTTCGGCGAAACGTCCATCAGGGTGACGTCTTCCGGCGCCTTGACGGTGAACTCGTTCAGGTGACGAACAGCTACCAGCTCATCGATCAGCTGCTTCTTGTCGTTCATCGCGGCCGAAGCCTGGGCGATCACGTGATCGGCCTCTTCGATAGCGGACAGGAACACGATGTCGTCGCTGACAACGCCTTCCTTCACCACGCGGTACGGGCTTTCCAGGAAACCGTACTGGTTGGTGCGGGCATAGGCTGCCAGGGAGTTGATCAGACCGATGTTCGGACCTTCTGGAGTCTCGATCGGGCACACACGGCCATAGTGGGTCGGGTGTACGTCACGAACTTCGAAGCCTGCGCGCTCACGGGTCAGACCGCCAGGGCCGAGTGCGGAGACACGGCGCTTGTGGGTGATCTCGGAGAGCGGGTTGTTCTGGTCCATGAACTGCGAGAGCTGGCTGGAACCGAAGAACTCCTTCACCGCCGCCGCGACCGGCTTGGCGTTGATCAGGTCCTGCGGCATCAGGCCTTCGCTTTCGGCCATCGACAGACGTTCCTTGACCGCGCGCTCTACGCGCACCAGGCCAACACGGAACTGGTTCTCGGCCATTTCGCCGACGCAACGCACGCGACGGTTACCCAGGTGGTCGATGTCGTCGACGATACCTTTGCCGTTACGGATGTCGACCAGGGTCTTGAGGACCTCGACGATGTCTTCCTTGCTCAGCACGCCCGAACCTTCGATCTCGGTGCGACCGATACGACGGTTGAACTTCATGCGGCCAACGGCGGACAGGTCGTAACGCTCGGCGCTGAAGAACAGGTTGTTGAACAGGGTCTCGGCGGCATCCTTGGTTGGCGGCTCGCCTGGACGCATCATGCGATAGATCTCGACCAGGGCTTCCAGCTGGTTGCTGGTGGTGTCGATCTTCAAGGTGTCCGAGATGAACGGACCGCAGTCGATGTCGTTGGTGTACAGGGTCTCGATGCGGACGACCTGAGCCTTGGCGATCTTGATCAGCAGCTCGGTGGTCAGCTCGGTGTTGCACTCAGCCAGGATTTCACCGGTGGCCGGGTGAACGATGGCCTTGGCGGTGGTGCGGCCCAGCACGTACTCCATCGGCACGTCGAGCTCTTTCACGCCAGCCTTTTCCAGCTGGTTGATGTGGCGCGCGGTAATACGGCGGCCTTGCTCGACGATGACCTTGCCGCTGCCGTCATGGATATCCATGACCGCAACTTCACCACGCAGACGCTGTGGCACCAGCTCCAGGCTCAGTTTTTCACCAGAGATGTGGAACACGTTGGTGGTGTAGAAGGTGTTCAACACTTCTTCAGTGCTGTAGCCCAGCGCGCGCAGCAGTACCGAGGCCGGCAGCTTGCGGCGACGGTCGATACGCACGAACAAGCAGTCCTTCGGGTCGAACTCGAAGTCCAGCCACGAACCGCGGTAAGGGATGATGCGCGCGGAGTACAGCAGCTTGCCCGAGCTGTGCGTCTTGCCACGGTCGTGGTCGAAGAACACACCCGGCGAGCGGTGCAGCTGAGACACGATCACACGCTCGGTACCGTTGATAACGAAGGTACCGTTTTCAGTCATCAGGGGGATTTCACCCATGTAGACTTCTTGCTCTTTGATGTCCTTGATCGCTTTGTTCGACGATTCCTTGTCGAAGATGATCAGGCGCACCTTCACACGCAGCGGGACCGCGAAGGTCACACCACGCAGGACACATTCCTTCACATCGAACGCCGGCTCGCCCAGGCGATAGCCGACGTACTCCAGGGCAGCATTGCCGGAGTAGCTGATGATCGGGAATACCGATTTGAAGGCCGCATGCAGGCCGACGTCGCGGAACTGGTCCTTGGATGCTCCCGCCTGCAGGAATTCGCGATACGAATCCAGCTGGATGGCCAGGAGGTAAGGCACATCCATGACGTCCGGCAACTTGCTAAAGTCCTTGCGGATACGTTTTTTCTCAGTGTATGAGTAAGCCATCAGCATTCCCCAGCTTGGTCACCTGCTTGTTTGGCATCTCCCGGCGGGAGCAGCCGAAAATCGTGCAAACCCCTTGGTTTGCGCCACCCTCTTGGGTGTCTTGCCGCTCGTTATCGGGGCCGACCTGATCGGCCACCAATAACGGAAAAAGGCCGGTGGCATAAGCCACCAGCCATCAGCCCTTCGCTCAACGCTCGGACTGTTGTCGCAAAGTCGAAATTACTTCAGCTCGACTTTAGCGCCAGCTTCTTCCAGCTTCTTCTTCGCGTCTTCAGCGGCTTCTTTCGAAACGCCTTCAGCGATAACCTGAGGAGCGCCGTCGACTTTCTCTTTGGCTTCTTTCAGGCCCAGACCGGTCAGTTCACGAACGGCCTTGATCACGTTGACCTTCTTGTCGCCAGCTTCGGTCAGAACGACGTTGAACTCGGTCTGCTCTTCGGCAGCGGCAGCAGCAACAGCTGGGCCAGCGGCAACAGCGGCAGCAGCGGTAACGCCGAAGGTTTCTTCCATCGCTTTGATCAGCTCAACAATTTCCAGAACGGTTTTCTGGCCGATTGCTTCGATGATTTGCTCGTTAGTCAGAGACATGACTTAAATCCTGTATTGGGGTGACAGCCTACGCAGCCATCAAATTAAACGTATGATTTTGAAAGTGTTGCGCGTGCCTTAGGCAGCAGCAGCTTCTTTCTGGTCGCGCAGAGCTGCCAGGGTACGAGCCAGCTTGCTGGTTGCACCTTGGATTACGCTCATCAGCTGTGCGATAGCCTCGTCGCGAGTTGGCAGGGTTGCCAGCACGTCGATCTGGTTAGCGGCAAGGAACTTGCCGTCGAACGCAGCTGCCTTGATCTCGAACTTGTCCTGACCCTTGGCGAACTCTTTGAACAGACGGGCAGCAGCGCCCGGGTGCTCATTGGAGAAAGCGATCAGGGTCGGGCCTTTGAACGCATCGTTGAGGACCGAGAACTCGGTGCCTTCAACAGCGCGCTTGAGCAGGGTATTACGTACGACACGTACGTAAACGCCAGCTTCGCGGGCCTCTTTACGGAGTCCGGTCATTGCGCCTACAGTCACGCCACGGGCATCAGCCACGACAGCGGACAGAGCGACTTTGGCAGCCTCGTTGACTTCAGCGACGATGGCCTTCTTGTCTTCGAGTTTAATTGCCACGGGTTTACTCCTGGTTTCTACCGTTTCATCTGGCCGAAGCCGGATGTCGTTTTGGTGTCTGATTCGCGAACGAATCGGGAGCACCATCTGCGTAGGCTTGAGGTTTAAGGCTTGCGCCGCCTACGGTCTTGGATAGCCCCCGCCAGGCAGGGACCCCAATTTAGTAGCCGGTGCGACCAGGTCGCACCGGCCGAGCATTACACGTTCAGCGAGCTCTGATCGATGATCAGACCTGGGCCCATGGTGGTGCTCAGGGTAACGCGCTTGACGTAGATACCTTTCGAGGAAGCTGGCTTGATACGCTTCAGATCGGCGATCAGGGCTTCAACGTTTTCCTTCAGCTTGCCGGCTTCGAAGCCAACCTTGCCAACGGAGGTATGGATGATACCGTTCTTGTCGGTACGGTAGCGAACCTGACCAGCCTTGGCGTTTTTCACGGCAGTGGCTACGTCTGGGGTCACGGTACCGACTTTCGGGTTAGGCATCAGGCCACGAGGACCCAGGACCTGACCCAGCTGACCTACAACGCGCATGGCATCAGGGGATGCAATGACGACGTCATAGTTCAGGTCGCCGCCTTTCATTTCGGCAGCCAGATCGTCCATGCCTACGCGATCAGCGCCGGCAGCCAGAGCGGCTTCAGCAGCTGGACCCTGGGTGAAGACGGCAACACGTACGGTCTTGCCAGTGCCGTGCGGCAGCACGGTAGCGCTACGAACGACCTGGTCGGATTTACGCGGGTCAACACCGAGGTTGACGGCGATGTCGTAGGACTCTACGAACTTGGCAGTCGGCAGCGAAGCCAGCAGAGCAGCGGCTTCTTCGAAGTTGTAGGCCTTGCCTGCTTCGATTTTCTCGGCGATAGCCTTTTGGCGCTTGGTCAGCTTAGCCATTACACACCCTCCACGTTCAGGCCCATGCTACGGGCAGAGCCGGCGATGGTGCGCACAGCAGCATCCAGGTCAGCGGCGGTCAGATCGGCCTGCTTGGTCTTGGCGATCTCTTCCAGCTGAGCACGGGTAACGGTACCGACTTTGACGGTGTTCGGACGGGCCGAACCACTGGCCAGGCCAGCAGCTTTCTTCAGCAGAACCGAGGCAGGGGTGCTCTTGGTCTCGAAGGTGAAGCTACGGTCGCTGTAGACAGTGATGATCACTGGAGTCGGCAGGCCTGGCTCTTGACCCTGGGTACGGGCGTTGAAGGCCTTGCAGAATTCCATGATGTTCACACCGTGTTGACCCAGTGCTGGACCAACGGGTGGGCTTGGGTTGGCCTGGCCGGCCTTTACTTGCAGCTTGATGTAAGCCTGAATCTTCTTAGCCATGAGCTACTCCAAAATCGGGTACGAACGCCAGATGGCTCCCCGGATGACTTGCGTTTTATCCCAGTGACGACAAAACCCCGCAGCACATAGGGCTGCGGGGTATGGGATGCTTCAGTTCCGCTAGACCTTCTCGACCTGGCTGAACTCGAGCTCCACCGGGGTGGAGCGACCGAAAATGAGCACCGCGACCTGCAGGCGACTCTTCTCGTAGTTAACTTCTTCGACACTGCCATTGAAGTCGGCGAATGGACCGTCAATGACACGAACCACTTCACCTGGCTCGAACAGCGTCTTCGGCTTCGGCTTGTCGCTGCCGTCGGCTACGCGACGCAGAATCGCCTCAGCTTCTTTATCGGTGATCGGCGCAGGCTTATCTGCAGTACCACCAATGAAACCCATGACGCGAGGGGTA
The DNA here is from genome assembly GCF_029840925.1 of Pseudomonas sp. GD03858. Lineage (GTDB taxonomy): Bacteria > Pseudomonadota > Gammaproteobacteria > Pseudomonadales > Pseudomonadaceae > Aquipseudomonas. The sequence goes on along the minus strand of NZ_JAOCDM010000020.1, from coordinate 4,778 downwards.
TCCTTGACGAGGTGCCAAGTCCCTTCGTTCATTTCCATCTGGACCAGCACATAGCCAGGGAAGAACTTACGCTCACTCTTGCGCTTCTGGCCGTTGCGCATTTCGACGACTTCTTCGGTCGGGACCAGGATCTCGCCGAACTCGTCTTCCATGCCAGCCAGCTTGACACGCTCGATCAGGGAGCGCATGACATGCTTCTCGTAACCCGAGTAAGCATGAACAACATACCAACGCTTAGCCACGAGACACCCTTAGCCAACGATCAAGGAGACCAACCAACCGAGCAGGGAATCAAGCCCCCACAGCAGCAGCGCCATAACCAGAACGACAGCCACGACAATCAGCGTGGTCTGAGTGGTTTCTTGGCGGGTCGGCCACACGACTTTACGGATCTCGGTACGAGCTTCCTTCGCCAGCGCAAAGAACGACTTACCCTTGGCGGTCTGCAGAGCAACGAAGCCAGCGACAGCAGCCAGAGCAAGGAGCACAAGCACGCGATACAGGATTGGAGAGGCGGAGTAATACTGGTTACCCACAACGCCTACGATTACCAATGCGACGACAGCCAGCCACTTGAACAGATCAAAACGCGATTCTTGGGCTTCAGTTCTGGGAGTCATCAAGGAGGATCCTGTGAGAAGAAAGCCAATCACACCGAGGTGAATGGCAGGTCAGGAGGGAATCGAACCCCCAACCTACGGTTTTGGAGACCGTCGCTCTGCCAATTGAGCTACTGACCTATAACGCTGTATCAGGCCGGCCATTATACCGGCCCGATCAAGTAAATCAACTACTTATTCAATAATTTTTGCTACGACGCCGGCGCCGACGGTACGACCGCCCTCACGGATGGCGAAGCGCAGACCGTCTTCCATCGCGATGGTCTTGATCAGGGTGACAGTCATCTGAATGTTGTCACCTGGCATTACCATTTCAACGCCTTCCGGCAGTTCGCAGTTACCGGTCACGTCAGTGGTACGGAAGTAGAACTGAGGACGGTAGCCTTTGAAGAACGGAGTGTGACGACCGCCTTCTTCCTTCGACAGGACGTAGACTTCTGCGGTGAACTTGGTGTGCGGCTTGACCGAACCTGGCTTGACCAGAACCTGGCCACGCTCAACGTCGTCACGCTTGGTACCACGCAGCAGGACGCCGCAGTTCTCGCCAGCACGACCTTCATCCAGCAGCTTGCGGAACATCTCAACGCCGGTGCAGGTGGTGGTGGTGGTGTCACGCAGACCAACGATTTCCAGCGGATCCTGAACGCGGACGATACCACGCTCGATACGACCGGTAACAACGGTACCACGACCCGAGATCGAGAATACGTCTTCGATCGGCATCAGGAACGGCTGGTCGATGGCACGAACTGGCTCAGGGATGTAGGCATCCAGAGTCTCTACCAGCTTCTTGACAGCGGTAGTGCCCATTTCGTTGTCGTCTTTGCCTTCCAGCGCCATACGAGCCGAACCGATGATGATCGGAGTGTCGTCGCCTGGGAAGTCGTAGGTGGACAGCAGGTCGCGAACTTCCATCTCGACCAGTTCCAGCAGCTCAGCGTCGTCTACCAGGTCAGCCTTGTTCAGGAAGACCACGATGTACGGAACGCCAACCTGACGGGACAGCAGGATGTGCTCACGGGTTTGTGGCATCGGACCATCGGCGGCCGAGCAAACCAGGATCGCGCCGTCCATCTGGGCAGCACCGGTGATCATGTTCTTCACGTAGTCAGCGTGACCTGGGCAGTCAACGTGAGCGTAGTGACGAATGTTCGAGTTGTACTCGACGTGAGCGGTGTTGATGGTGATACCGCGCGCTTTTTCTTCCGGAGCCGAGTCGATCTTGTCGAACTCAACGACTGCCGAACCGAATACTTCGGAGCAGACGCGAGTCAGAGCTGCGGTCAGAGTGGTCTTACCGTGGTCAACGTGGCCGATGGTGCCGACGTTAACGTGGGGAAGGGAACGATCAAACTTTTCCTTAGCCATCGATACAGTCCTCCGCAGAAGAAATAGTCATACCGCTGATAAAACAAAGGCAGATATTTTCATATCTGCCTTTGTCTGAATGGAGCTCTTGAGCGGACTTGAACCGCTGACCTCACCCTTACCAAGGGTGTGCTCTACCAACTGAGCTACAAGAGCGAAACACTTTGCGCAACAACAGCAAACTTGGAGCGGGTAGCGGGAATCGAACCCGCATCATCAGCTTGGAAGGCTGAGGTTCTACCACTAAACTATACCCGCGGAGCTTGCGGCTCTCGCTAAAACTGGTGGAGGGAGAAGGATTCGAACCTTCGAAGCTCTCGCAACGGATTTACAGTCCGTCCCCTTTGGCCGCTCGGGAATCCCTCCAGATGTGGCCGGCATTCTATTTGGCTGCCGAACCAGTGTCAAGCTGTTTTTCAAATTTTTTCAATCAAATCTGAAACTTAGCCGCTCTGACACCACTTCCAGCTCAACCACCTGAGTGGTGTTCCCTGCGAAGCGGGCGCCATTCTATCAAGCTATTCAGCAGTTGCAATACCCTCGCACAAAATTATTTTGTGTTTTAAGTCTTTGAAATCCTTGGAAAGACTCACGAGCAGCGCTGAGTCCAGCAAACGCTCGCTTTCAGGCGAAACCTTGAGCCAGAGACCATCAGCTCCTGGCAGCTGACCCGCAATCGGCACCGCGGAGATATCCAGACTCAGCAAGCGCTGGCGCAAGGCATCCAACTGCTCTCGTACCGCCAGCCCCCCAACGACCAGGCACTCATCACGACGCCGGACTGGCGATGCTGCGCCGGTCTCCCGCAAAAGGCGGATTTCCTGCTGGCTACCCTTGTACAGCGACAGCGGCGCGACCTCCTTCACCTTGAGGGGAGCCTGCTGCTGATGCCAGACGTAATAGAAAATGTTCAGCACGACCAATAGAAGAAACAACCAGCGCATAAGCACCTCAGCTCAACGGGCAGGCCATGGCCAGGCCAACGAATACCAGGTCTGGAACAATCCTCGCCTGAGGGGCGGCCTCGCGCACCAAGGGTGCATCACCGCCAGTGAGGAATACCGTGAAGTCCTCGCCCCACAACCCCTTGGCCTGCTCGATCTGGGCTCGAGCAAACCCCTGGAGCATCAAGACGCAACCACGCTCGACCGCTTCAACCGTGGAGCGGCCAGGCGCCAGGCTGCTCAATGCCCGCTCGGCCGAGGCATCATCGTAACGAATGCGCCGCGTGTGCGTACGCAACTGGCTGCGCATCAAGGGCATTCCCGGGCATATGTATCCCCCCAGGTGCTCACCGTCGGCGCCGACGAAGTCCGCCTTTGCCGCAGTACCGAAGTCGATGACCAGGCAGGCCCCCTTGGCCAGATGGTACGCACCGAGCGCCGCCAGCCAACGGTCCATGCCCAAGCGCTGGAAATCTTCGTAGCCGTTCCGCACCCCAGCCATTTCCTTCACCGGCTGAGCGACACTCACCACCACACTGAAACTGTTCTGGAGCAGCGCGCACAGCGACGAAGTCTCCTCCTCGCTGCGCACACTCACCATTCGGCAGCCAACCAGGCTCAGAGTGCCAAGCGCTGCGACTGCGGCCAGCAGCGCCTGGTCGGAATCAACGATACCGCCACCAGCGATCGTGGCATCGGCCGGTTCGATCACACGCCACTTTATAAAGCTGTTCCCACAGTCGAGCTCAAGAATCATCACGCAACCTCAGACTGAGCTCGCCACCGCTGAAGCTCTTTTCCACACCATCGACCTCAATACGCAAGCCGCCCTGCCCATCCACCCCAAGTGCCACACCATCGATGCGCGTGGTGCCGGCGACCAGCGAGACCCTCCGCCCCTGCCATAGATGCGCCTGCTCCCACTCCTCCTGGAACGCGGCGAATCCATAGCGACGATGACGTGCCAGCTCGTGCTGCAGTTGCTGGCTGAGCATCGCCACCAAGCGATTACGGTCCACCAACTGGCCCGTTTCGCCGCGCATGGAAGTCCATGGCTGGTCGATCTGCTCCGCGCCCTGCATATTCACATTGATGCCGATGCCCAGCACCACATGGCAGACGTCCGCCGGATCTCCGACCAGCTCCAGGAGGATGCCGGTGATCTTGCGCCCGCCGGCCAGAACATCATTGGGCCATTTCAGCCCGACATCCTTCAGGCCGAACGCCTTCAGCGTGCGCATGACCGCCAGGCCAACCACCAGGCTCAAGCCCTCGAGCTGGCGCATCCCACCATCGATGCGAAGCACCAGGCTGTAATAGAGGTTTTCGGCGAACGGACTGACCCATTCACGACCACGACGCCCGCGCCCGGCACTCTGGCGCTCGGCCAGCACCAGGAACGGCGCCGCCTGCCCCTGGGCGGCGAGCCTCAGACCCTCGGCATTGGTGGAGTCGATGGTGTCATGAATGAAGGCCGGCCATGGCTCACCCTCCGAGAACTCGGCGATCGCCTGCGATTCAAGCAGGTTCAGCGGTATTGCCAGCTGATAGCCACGGCCGCGGACCTTGTGAATGGTCAGGTTCAGTTCGCTCTCAAGGTGCTGCAGCTGCTTCCAGACGGCGCTGCGGCTTACCCCGAGGGCGGCCCCCAGGGCTTCTCCGGAATGGAACCGGCCATCCTTGAGGAGATTCAACAACTTCAGCATGCCAGTCTCGACTTGGAATAAGGCTGGCATGATAGCCACGCCCCGAGGGCTTGCATAGGAAAAGGGCTACCGCCGGGCTTGCCGCCGGCACGATCTCTGTAGGAGCGGCCTTGTGTCGCGAAAGGGGCGCGTAGCGGCCC
>NZ_JAOCDM010000002.1 GCF_029840925.1 Pseudomonas sp. GD03858 | reverse complement strand
TGTATACACTTCCCGAAAAACAATAATGATCGGGGGGTGGAACATGCGCATCTGGCGGCGGAGCATCCAGTGGCAACTGATCGCAAGCATGGGCGCCGCCCTGCTGGCGAGCATTCTGGTGGTGGTGGCGATCTACACGATGGCGCTCAACCGCCTCACCGAACGCTACCTGGTGGATACCGCGCTGCCGGCCAGCGTCGAGGCAATGCGCAACGATATCGAGCGCATGCTCGGCCAGCCGCTGGTGGCGGCGGCTGATATCGCCGGCAACACCCTCCTGCGTGACTGGTTGGCCGCTGGTGAAGCCCCGGCCGAGCTGCCGCGTTTCATCGAGTACCTGGACGCGGCCAAGCAGCGCAACCATGCCTTCACCACCCTGTTCGCCTCGACCGTCAGCGGCCACTACTACAACGAGAAGGGGCTGGACCGCACCCTCAGCCGCGCCAATCCCAAGGACTCATGGTTCTACGGCTACATCGACAGTGGCGCCGAGCGCTTCATCAACATCGATATCGACGGCTCGACCGGTGAGTTGGCGCTGTTCATCGACTATCGGGTCGAGAAGGACGGCCAGCTGGTCGGCGTGGCCGGCATGGGCCTGCGCATGACCGAACTGTCGAAGCTGATCCACGACTTCAGCTTCGGCGAGCACGGCAAAGTGTTCCTGGTGCGCAATGACGGCCTGATCCAGGTCCATCCCGACCAGCAGTACAGTGGCAAGCGCCAACTTGCCGAGCAGTTGGACGCCGAGGCGGCCAAGGCGGTGCTGGTTGGTGGCGAAGGTCTGCGTAGCAGCCGTTTCCAGCGTGATGGCGAGGACTACCTGGCTCTGGGCCTGCCCCTGCGAGACCTGAACTGGACCCTGGTGGCCGAAGTGCCGGAGGCCGAGATCTACGCCCAGGCGCGTCAGGCCATCTGGCAGACCTGCCTGATCGGCGGTGGCGTGGCACTGCTGTCGTTGTTGCTGGTGGTGCTGCTGGCCCGTGGCTTGGTGCGACCGATTCGCCAAGTCACCGCGGCACTGGTGCAGATCGGCGGTGGCGCGGGTGACCTCAGCCATCGCCTGGATGATTCGCGTCAGGACGAACTGGGCGACCTAGCCCGGGGCTTCAACCGCTTCCTCGACAGCCAGCGTGGCCTGATCGGTGAAGTGCTGCGCACCACCGAACGCCTGCATTTTTCGGTAGAGCAGGTGACCCAGGTAGTGGACAACACCGCCGAACGCTCGGGCCGCCAGCAGGAAATGACCGAGATGGTCGCCACCGCCGTGCATGAGATGGGCCTGACCGTGCAGGACATCGCCCAGAACGCTGGCTCCGCCGCCCACGCCTCGCAGTCGGCGCGCGACGAGGCGTTGCAGGCGCGGGAGGTGGTACGCCGTTCCATCCACAACATCGAAGGCATGTCCGGGGAGATCGGCCGGGCTGCCGAGGCGGTGACGCGACTGGCGGACGAAGTCGCCTCGATCGACGAAGTGCTGGCGGTGATCCGCAGTATTTCCGAGCAGACCAACCTGCTGGCGCTCAACGCCGCCATCGAGGCGGCGCGGGCTGGAGAGATGGGCCGGGGCTTCGCCGTGGTGGCCGACGAAGTGCGGACCCTGGCGCGGCGGACCCAGGTGTCCACCGATGAAGTGCAGCAGATGATCCAGCGTCTCAAGCACGGCGCGGGCACGGCGGTGGCGTCGATGCAGGCGGGTCAGCAGGCGACCGGCAACGGAGTCGAATCGAGCCAGCGCACCGGGGCCTCGCTGGGGGCGATCACCGATCAGGTCGAGCGCATCAGCGGGATGAACGAGCAGGTGGCCACGGCGACCGAGGAGCAGTCGGCGGTGACCGAGGAGATCAACCGCACGGTGCAGGGGATTTCCGACCTGGCGCGGCAGACGGCCAGCGAAGTGCAGGGGTGTCGCGAGGAGTGCCAGGCGCTGCGTGGATTGGCCGATGACCTGGCGCGGCAGATGGGCGGGTTCAGGCTTTAATCGGTGCTGGATTCTTCGCGGGTAAACCCGCTCCCACAGGTTGTTCACTGCCCTTGTGGGAGCGGGTTTACCCGCGAATGCGATCGGTCAGGCGCCGAAGATGGCGCGGATATCCGCCGCCAGCTGACGCACGCGTGTTTCCTCGGTATCCCACGAGCACATGAACCGTGCGCCACCGCTGCCAATGAAGGTGTAGAAACGCCAGCCCTTGTTGCGCAGCGCCTCCAGCGCATGCTCCGGCATCTGCAGGAACACCCCGTTGGCCTCCACCGGGAACATCAGTTCCACGCCCGGCAAGTCACTCACCAGTGATGCCAAGAGCTGTGCGCAGTGGTTGGCATGCTGGCCATGGCGCAACCAGGCGCCGTCCTCCAGCAGCCCGACCCACGGCGCGGACAGGAAGCGCATCTTCGACGCCAGCTGCCCGGCCTGCTTGCAGCGGTAGTCGAAGTCCTCGGCCAGGTCGCGGTTGAAGAACAGGATCGCCTCGCCCACCGCCATGCCGTTCTTGGTGCCGCCGAAGCACAGCACGTCGACGCCGGCCTTCCAGGTCAGCTCGGCCGGCGAGCAGCCGAGGAAGGCGCAGGCATTGCTGAAGCGCGCGCCATCCATGTGCAGGTTCAGGCCCAGTTCCTTGCAGGTGGCGCTGATCGCCTTGAGCTCGTCGGGGCGGTACACCGTGCCCACTTCGGTGGCCTGGGTGATGGTCACCACGCGCGGCTTGGGGTAGTGGATGTCCTGGCGCTTGAGGGCCACTTCGCGAATCGACTGGGGCGTCAGCTTGCCGTTGACGCTGGCGGCGGTCAGCAGCTTGGAGCCGTTGGAGAAGAACTCCGGCGCGCCGCATTCGTCGGTCTCGACGTGGGCGGTCTCGGAGCAGATCACGCTGTGGTAGCTCTGGCACAGCGAGGCCAGGGCCAGGGAGTTGGCGGCGGTGCCGTTGAAGGCGAAGAACACCTCGCAGTCGGTCTCGAACAGCTTGCGGAAGTATTCCGAGGCGCGTTCGGTCCACTGGTCGTCGCCATAGGCGCGGTCGTGGCCGTGGTTGGCCTTTTCCATGGCGGCCCAGGCTTCGGGGCAGATGCCGGAATAGTTGTCGCTGGCGAATTGTTGATTGTTGTCGGTCATGACGCCTGTCCTTTTGTACGACGCAGGATCGCACTGTAAACCATCGATTTGGCGGTTGCCTATACAGGCTGTTTGAACCGGATGCAGCCTTGTGGGAGCGGGCTTGCCCCGCGATTGCGCCAGCCCTGCCAATGGTTTTACCCGCACCACCGTCATCGCGGGGCAAGCCCGCTCCCACAAGGCCCCAGCATGGCGCTTTCAGCCAATGTCGTAAACGCGCCATTGCAAGGCGCGCGCAGGCATCTGTACCGCCGTGCCCGGTCATACCATCGCCGCAAAGGGTGGGAAAACCCTCACCAGACAAGAAACGATCGCTGCCGGGAGATACACGATGTTCAGCAAGCAAGACCAGATCCAGGGTTATGACGACGCACTGCTGGCGGCGATGAATGCCGAGGAACAGCGCCAGGAAGATCACATCGAGCTGATCGCCTCGGAGAACTACACCAGCAAGCGCGTGATGCAGGCCCAGGGCAGCGGCCTGACCAACAAGTACGCCGAGGGCTACCCAGGCAAGCGCTACTACGGTGGCTGCGAGCATGTGGACAAGGTCGAAGCCCTGGCCATCGAGCGCGCCAAGCAACTGTTCGGCGCCGACTACGCCAACGTTCAGCCGCACTCCGGCTCTTCGGCCAACAGCGCCGTCTACCTCGCCCTGCTGCAGGCCGGCGATACCATCCTGGGCATGAGCCTGGCCCACGGCGGCCACCTGACCCACGGCGCCAAGGTGTCGTCCTCGGGTAAGCTGTACAACGCCGTTCAATACGGGATCGACACCAATACCGGCCTGATCGACTACGACGAAGTCGAGCGTCTGGCTGTCGAGCACAAGCCGAAGATGATCGTCGCCGGTTTCTCGGCCTACTCGAAGACCCTCGATTTCCCACGTTTCCGTCAGATCGCCGACAAGGTCGGCGCGCTGCTGTTCGTCGACATGGCCCACGTCGCTGGCCTGGTCGCCGCCGGCCTGTACCCGAACCCGATCCCCTTCGCCGACGTGGTCACCACCACGACCCACAAGACCCTGCGCGGCCCGCGTGGTGGCCTGATCCTGGCCAAGAGCAACGAAGAGATCGAGAAGAAGCTCAACGCCGCCGTGTTCCCCGGCGCCCAGGGCGGCCCGCTGATGCACGTGATCGCCGCCAAGGCGGTGTGCTTCAAGGAAGCACTGGAGCCTGAGTTCAAGAGCTACCAGAAACAAGTCATCGAAAACGCCCAGGCCATGGCCCAGGTGTTCATCGAACGTGGCTACGACGTGGTCTCCGGCGGCACCGACAACCACCTGTTCCTGGTCAGCCTGATTCGCCAGGGCCTGACCGGCAAGGACGCCGACGCCGCCCTTGGCCGTGCCCATATCACCGTCAACAAGAACGCCGTGCCCAACGACCCGCAGTCGCCGTTCGTCACCTCCGGCCTGCGCATCGGCACCCCGGCCGTCACCACCCGTGGCTTCAAGGTCGCCCAGTGCGTGGCGCTGGCCGGCTGGATCTGCGATGTGCTGGACAACCTGGGCGACGCCGATGTCGAGGCCGATGTGGCCAAGAACGTCGCCGCGCTGTGCGCCGACTTCCCGGTCTACCGCTGAGTGGAGCAGAACACCATGCAACGTTATTCGGGCTTCGGCCTCTTCAAGCACTCCCTCAGCCACCACGAGAACTGGCAGCGCATGTGGCGCACGCCGACCCCTAAGAAGGTCTACGACGTGGTCATCGTCGGCGGTGGCGGGCATGGCCTGGCCACGGCCTACTACTTGGCCAAGGAACATGGCATCACCAATGTGGCGGTGGTCGAAAAGGGCTACCTGGGCGGCGGCAACACCGCCCGCAACACCACCATTGTGCGCTCCAACTACCTGTGGGACGAGTCGGCGCACCTGTACGAGCACGCCATGAAACTTTGGGAAGGGCTGTCCCAGGACATCAACTACAACGTGATGTTCTCCCAGCGCGGCGTCTACAACCTGTGCCACACCCTGCAGGACATTCGCGACTCCGAGCGCCGGGTCAACGCCAACCGCCTCAACGGCGTCGATGGCGAGCTGATCCGCACCGAGCAGGTCGCGGCCGAGATCCCGTACCTGGACTGCTCGAAGAACACCCGCTACCCGATCCTCGGCGCCACCGTGCAGCGGCGTGGCGGCGTGGCCCGTCACGACGCCGTGGCCTGGGGCTTCGCCCGTGCCGCCGACGCCCTGGGCGTGGACCTGATCCAGCAGACCGAGGTGATTGGCTTTCGTAAAGAGAACGGCGCCGTGATCGGTGTCGAGACCAACAAGGGCTTCATCGGCGCCAAGCGCGTCGGCGTGGTCACCGCCGGCAACTCCGGGCACATGGCCAAGCTGGCCGGTTTCCGCCTGCCGCTGGAGTCGCACCCGCTGCAGGCGCTGGTATCGGAACCGATCAAGCCGATCATCGACAGCGTGATCATGTCCAACGCCGTGCACGGCTACATCAGCCAGTCCGACAAGGGCGACCTGGTGATCGGCGCCGGTATCGACGGCTGGGTCGGCTACGGCCAGCGCGGCTCCTACCCGATCATCGAGCACACCCTGCAGGCGATCGTCGAGATGTTCCCGATCCTCTCCCGCGTGCGCATGAACCGCCAGTGGGGCGGCATCGTCGACACCACCCCCGACGCCTGCCCGATCATCTCCAAGACCCCGGTGAAGAACATGTTCTTCAATTGCGGCTGGGGCACTGGCGGCTTCAAGGCCACTCCCGGCTCGGGCAACGTGTTCGCCGCGAGCCTGGCCAAGGGCGAGATGCACCCATTGGCCGCGCCTTTCTCCATCGACCGTTTCTACAACGGTGCGCTGATCGACGAACACGGCGCCGCTGCCGTCGCCCACTGACCCGGAGACAACCGTCATGTTGCAAATCTTCTGTCCCCACTGCGGCGAGCTGCGCTCCGAGGAAGAGTTCCACGCATCGGGCCAGGCGCACATCGCCCGCCCGCTGGACCCGAATGCCTGCTCGGACGAGGAGTGGGGCACCTACATGTTCTTCCGCGACAACCCGCGCGGCATCCACCACGAGCTGTGGGATCACGTCGCCGGTTGCCGCCAGTACTTCAACGTCACCCGCGACACCGTGACCTACGAGATCCTGGAAACCTACAAGATCGGCGAGAAGCCGCAGGTCACCGCCGCCTCGAAACAGAGCACCGCGCCAGCGACCGCCAAGGGCCAAGGGGAAAAAGTATGAGCCAGACCTATCGCCTCGCCAGCGGCGGCCGTATCGACCGCAGCAAGGTGCTGAACTTCAGCTTCAACGGCAAGACCTACCAGGGCTATGCCGGCGACACCCTGGCCGCCGCGCTGCTGGCCAACGGCGTCGACATCGTCGGGCGCAGCTTCAAGTACTCGCGTCCGCGCGGGATCATCGCCGCCGGCACCGAAGAGCCGAATGCCATCCTGCAGATCGGCTCCAGCGAAGCCACCCAGATTCCCAACGTGCGCGCCACCCAGCAGGCCCTGTATGCAGGCCTGGTGGCCAACAGCACCAACGGCTGGCCGAACGTCAACAACGACATGATGGGCATCATCGGCAAGGTCGGCGGCAACATGATGCCGCCCGGGTTCTACTACAAGACCTTCATGTATCCCAAGTCGTTCTGGATGACCTACGAGAAGTACATCCGCAAGGCGGCGGGCCTCGGCCGTGCGCCGCTGCAGAACGATCCGGACAGCTACGACTACATGAACCAGCACTGCGACGTGCTGATCGTCGGCGCCGGCCCTGCTGGCCTGGCTGCCGCGTTGGCCGCCGCCCGCAGCGGTGCCCGGGTGATCCTCGCCGACGAGCAGGAGGAGTTCGGCGGCAGCCTGCTGGACACCCGCGAGACCCTCGACGGCAAACCGGCCGCCGAATGGGTCAGCGCTGCGGTGGCCGAGCTGGAAAGCCTGCCGGAGGTCACTCTGCTGCCACGCAGCACGGTCAACGGCTACCACGACCATAACTTCCTCACCATCCATGAGCGTCTCACCGACCACCTAGGCGACCGTGCGCCGATTGGCCAGGTGCGCCAGCGTGTGCATCGCGTCCGTGCCAACCGTGTGGTGCTGGCTGCCGGCGCCCATGAGCGTCCTCTGGTGTACGGCAACAACGACCTGCCGGGCAACATGCTGGCTGGCGCCGTATCGACCTACGTGCGCCGCTATGGCGTGGCCCCGGGCCGCAAGCTGGTGCTGTCGACCAACAACGACCACGCCTACCGTGCCGCGCTGGACTGGCACGATGCCGGTTTGCAGGTGGTCGCCATCGCCGACGCCCGCCACAATCCGCGTGGTTCGCTGGTCGAAGAGGCCCGCGCAAAAGGCATCCGTATTCTCACCTCCAGCGCGGTGATCGAGGCCAAGGGCAGCAAGCACGTCACCGGCGCCCGCGTGGCCGCCATCGATGTGCAGGCGCACAAGGTCACCAGCCCTGGCGAAACCCTCGAGTGCGACCTGATCGCGACTTCCGGTGGCTACAGCCCGGTGGTTCATTTGGCCTCGCACCTGGGCGGTCGCCCGGTATGGCGTGAAGACATCCTCGGCTTCGTGCCGGGCGATGCACCACAGAAACGTGTCTGTGTCGGTGGCGTGAACGGCGTCTACGCCCTGGGCGATGTGATCGCCGATGGCTTCGAAGGCGGTGTGCGCGCGGCCACCGAGGCCGGCTTCAAGGCCAGCGTCGGCACCCTGCCGAAGACCCTGGCGCGCAAGGAAGAGGCCACCGTGGCGCTGTTCCAGGTGCCGCACGACAAGGGCACCGCCCGTGCGCCCAAGCAGTTCGTCGACCAGCAGAACGACGTCACTGCGGCTGCCATCGAACTGGCCACCCGCGAGGGCTTCGAGTCGGTCGAGCACGTCAAGCGCTATACCGCGCTGGGCTTCGGCACCGACCAGGGCAAGCTGGGCAACATCAACGGCCTGGCCATCGCCGCCCGTTCGCTCGGGATCGGCATTCCGGAAATGGGCACCACCATGTTCCGCCCCAACTACACGCCGGTGACCTTCGGCGCGGTGGCGGGCCGGCACTGCGGCCACCTGTTCGAGCCGGTGCGCTTCACCGCCCTGCATGCCTGGCACCTCAAGAACGGCGCCGAGTTCGAGGACGTTGGCCAGTGGAAGCGCCCGTGGTACTTCCCCAAGCCCGGCGAAGACATCCATGCCGCCGTGGCCCGCGAATGCAAGGCCGTGCGTGACAGCGTCGGCCTGCTGGACGCCTCGACCCTGGGCAAGATCGACATCCAGGGCCCGGACGCCCGCGAGTTCCTCAACCGCATCTACACCAACGCCTGGACCAAGCTCGACGTGGGCAAGGCCCGCTACGGGTTGATGTGCAAGGAAGACGGCATGGTCTTCGACGACGGCGTCACCGCCTGCGTCGGCGACAACCACTTCATCATGACCACCACCACCGGCGGCGCCGCCCGCGTGCTGCAATGGCTGGAGCTGTACCACCAGACCGAATGGCCGGAGATGAAGGTGTACTTCACCTCGGTCACCGACCACTGGGCGACCATGACCCTGTCCGGCCCCAACAGCCGCAAGCTGCTGGCCGACGTCAGCGACATCGACCTGGACAAGGAAGGCTTCCCGTTCATGAGCTGGAAGGAAGGCCTGGTCGGCGGCGTGCCGGCGCGGGTGTTCCGCATCTCGTTCACCGGCGAGCTGTCGTACGAGATCAACGTGCAGGCCAACTACGCCATGGGTGTGCTGGAGCAGATCGTCGAGGCGGGCAAGAAATACAACCTGACCCCGTATGGCACCGAGACCATGCACGTGCTGCGCGCCGAGAAGGGCTTCATCATCGTCGGCCAGGACACCGACGGCTCGATGACCCCGGACGACCTCAACATGAGCTGGTGCGTGGGTCGCAACAAGCCATTCTCGTGGATTGGCCTGCGTGGCATGAACCGCGAGGACACCGTGCGCGAGAACCGCAAGCAACTGGTGGGCCTCAAGCCTGTGGACCCGAACGTGTGGCTGCCCGAGGGCGCCCAGCTGGTGTTCGATCCCAAGCAGCCGATCCCGATGGACATGGTCGGTCACGTCACCTCCAGCTACGCGGCCAACTCCCTGGGCTATTCGTTCGCCATGGGCGTGGTCAAGGGTGGCCTCAAGCGCATGGGCGAGCGGGTGTATTCGCCGCAGGCCGACGGCAGCGTGATCGAGGCCGAGATCGTGTCTTCGGTGTTCTTCGATCCGAAGGGCGAGCGGCAGAACGTTTGATTTCAGGAAGACGCGATCTTTGTGGGAGCGGGCTGGCCCCGCGATGCGATGGTGGCCTTGATGCCGCTATCGCGGGGCAAGCCCGCTCCCACGAGGTCAGTGGTTCCTCGCACAAGAATTCAAGGCAGGTAAGAAATGAGCGCTATCAACGTCTTCCAGCAAAACCCAGGCTCTGACGCCAAGGCCCAGTCGCCGCTGCACCACGCCGACCTGGCCAGCCTGGTCGGCAAGGGCCGCAAGAATGCAGGCGTGACCCTGCGCGAGAAGAAATTCCTCGGCCACCTGACCATTCGTGGCAACGGCCACGACCAGGCCTTCGCCGGCGGCGTGCACAAGGCCCTGGGCCTGGAGCTGCCGGTGGCCCTGACCGTGGTCGCCAACAACGAGATGTCGCTGCAGTGGATGGGCCCGGACGAGTGGCTGCTGATCGTGCCCGGCGGCCAGGAATTCGCCGTCGAGCAGAAACTGCGCGATGCCCTCGACGGCCAGCATATCCAGGTGGTCAACGTCAGCGGTGGGCAGACCCTGCTCGAATTGAGCGGCCCCAACGTGCGCGACGTGCTGATGAAGTCCACCAGCTATGATGTGCATCCGAACAACTTTCCGGTCGGCAAGGCCGTCGGCACGGTGTTCGCCAAGTCGCAACTGGTGATCCGCCGCACCGCCGAGGACACCTGGGAACTGGTGATCCGCCGCAGCTTCTCCGATTACTGGTGGTTGTGGCTGCAGGACGCGTCGGCCGAATACGGTCTGGCCATCGAAGCATAAGGAGCAACAACATGAGTCGGGCACCGGACACCTGGATTCTCACTGCCGACTGCCCGAGCATGCTCGGCACGGTCGATGTGGTGACGCGTCATCTCTACGAGCAGCGCTGCTACGTCACCGAGCACCACTCCTTCGATGACCGGCTGTCGGGGCGGTTCTTCATTCGCGTGGAGTTCCGCGTGCCGGATGGCTTCGACGAAGATGCCTTCCGCGCAGGGCTGGCCGAGCGCAGCGAGGCCTTCGGCATGGCCTTCGAGCTGGTCGCGCCGAATCACCGCCCCAAGGTGGTGATCATGGTGTCCAAGGCCGATCATTGCCTGAATGACCTTTTGTATCGCCAGCGCATCGGCCAACTGGCCATGGACGTGGTCGCGGTGGTGTCCAACCACCCCGACCTCGAACCGTTGGCGCACTGGCACAAGATTCCCTACTACCACTTCGCTCTCGACCCCAACGACAAGCCGGCGCAGGAGCGCAAGGTAGTGCAGGTGATCGAGCAGACCGGCGCGGAGCTGGTGATCCTCGCCCGCTACATGCAGGTGCTGTCGCCGGAGCTGTGCCGCAGGCTCGATGGCTGGGCGATCAACATCCATCACTCGCTGCTGCCCGGGTTCAAGGGCGCCAAGCCGTATCACCAGGCCTACAACAAGGGCGTGAAGATGGTTGGCGCCACCGCGCACTACATCAACAACGACCTGGACGAAGGCCCGATCATCGCCCAGGGCGTCGAGGTGGTTGACCATGCCCACTATCCCGAGGACCTGATCGCCAAGGGGCGCGATATCGAATGCCTGACCCTGGCGCGGGCTGTCGGTTATCACATCGAGCGGCGGGTGTTTCTTAACGCCAATCGCACTGTCGTTCTCTGATCAAGTGCCGGGGCTGCTGCGCAGCCCTTTCGCGACACGAGGCCGCTCCTACAATGTCCGCGTTTGCCCTGGCTGACGCGGTCCCCTGTAGGAGCGGCCTCGTGTCGCGAAAGGGCCGCACAGCGGCCCCGGCTTTTGGCCTGCCGTGAACAGGTATCTGCCTGTCGCATCCAGTCACCGCCCCACCGCCCATCCAGCCCACAATCCCCTTCATCCAGTAACACAGGCCGCCCACGGACGGCGGCGCTTTCCACCACCGCTGCATAAATACAAATCAAGCGAGGTAAGAGCATGTCTGGTAACCGTGGAGTGGTGTATCTCGGCGCGGGCAAGGTCGAGGTGCAGAAGATCGACTACCCCAAGATGCAGGACCCGCGCGGCAACAAGATCGAGCACGGGGTCATCCTCAAGGTGGTCTCCACCAACATCTGCGGCTCCGACCAGCACATGGTCCGTGGCCGTACCACCGCCCAGGTCGGCCTGGTCCTGGGCCACGAAATCACCGGTGAAATCGTCGAGATGGGGCGTGATGTCGAACGCCTGAAAATCGGCGACCTGGTGTCGGTACCCTTCAACGTCGCCTGCGGCCGCTGCCGCTCCTGCAAAGAGATGCACACCGGCGTCTGCCTCACCGTCAACCCGGCCCGCGCCGGTGGCGCCTACGGCTACGTCGACATGGGCGACTGGACCGGCGGCCAGGCCGAGTACGTGCTGGTGCCCTACGCCGACTTCAACCTGCTGAAACTGCCGGACCGCGACAAGGCCATGGAGAAGATCCGCGACTTGACCTGCCTTTCCGACATCCTGCCGACCGGCTACCACGGCGCCGTCACCGCTGGTGTCGGCCCGGGCAGCACGGTATATGTCGCCGGTGCCGGCCCGGTCGGCCTGGCCGCCGCTGCTTCCGCGCGCTTGCTGGGCGCCGCCTGCGTGATCGTCGGTGACCTCAACCCGGCCCGCCTGGCCCACGCCAAGGCCCAAGGCTTCGAGGTGGTCGATCTGTCCAAGGACACGCCTTTGCATGAGCAGATCGTCGACATCCTTGGCGAGCCGGAAGTGGACTGCGCCGTCGACGCGGTGGGCTTCGAGGCTCGCGGTCACGGCCATGAAGGCGCCAAGCACGAGGCCCCGGCCACCGTGCTCAACTCGTTGATGCAGGTGACCCGCGTGGCCGGCAAGATCGGTATCCCCGGCCTGTACGTGACCGAAGACCCGGGCGCGGTGGATGCCGCTGCCAAGATCGGTGCGCTGAGCATCCGTTTCGGCCTGGGCTGGGCCAAGTCGCACAGCTTCCACACCGGCCAGACCCCGACCATGAAATACAACCGCCAACTGATGCAGGCGATCATGTGGGATCGCATCAACATTGCCGAGGTGGTGGGCGTGCAGGTGATCAGCCTGGACCAGGCACCGGAAGGCTATGGTGAGTTCGACGCGGGCGTGCCGAAGAAATTCGTGATCGACCCGCACAAGACCTTCAGCGCGGCGTGATGGCCAGCCCTTCGCGGGAAAGCCCGCGAAGGGCTCTGGCGGTGATTGGGCCGGAACAAAGTGCCGCACTCCCAGTCCAACCCTCGTTTCCCGGCCATTCCGGCCGACGAGGTCCCTCCCGATGAAAGCACTCACCCTGGCAACCCTGATGACCCTGGCCGCAAGCCCGGTGTTCGCCTTCAACCTCAACGATGTCGCCAATGCGGTCTCCGCCACGCAGAACCCGAGCGGTCAGGTGCAGGCCCCTGCGGCGCAGGCCAACCTGCTCAATACCTTGGGCAGCGAGCTGAAGATCACCCCGGAACAGGCCATTGGTGGGGCGGGAGCGATGCTCGGGCTGGCGCGCAACAACCTCAGTGGCGATGACTATGGGCAACTGACCAAGGCCGTGCCGGGGCTGGACCTGCTCTCCGGTAACAATGCCCTGGGTGGGTTGGGCGGCCTGGGGCAGTTGCTGGGCAAAGACAAGAACAGTTCGGCCCTGAGCAATGCCCTGGGCGGTGAGGTGGAGAATCGCAACGACCTGGATAACGCCTTCAAGGCGCTGGGCATGGATACCGGGATGATCGGCCAGTTCGCGCCGTTGATCCTGCAGTACCTGGGGCAGCAGGGGATCGCCGGATCGCTGCTGCAGAACCTGGGAAGCTTGTGGAATACCCCTGCGCCGTTGAGCCAGCCATCGGTCTGAGCGCCCTACACACGGCACTGTAGGAGCGGGCCTGCCTGCGATTAGGCCATTGGCTTCAACGCATCTCGGCGCGCAACTCCTCGATCCGCTGGTCCTTGTCCAGCCACAGCTGGTTGACCCAGGCCTGCACCGTCTGGCGGAACGCCGGATCGCTCTCGTAATCGCCTTCGCTCAGCGCCGGGTCCAGCTCACGCACGCGAATGTCGATGATCACCCGGCTGATGCTGCCATTGAGCAGGTCCCAGAACCCCGGCGCCTTGTCGCCGGGATAGACGATGGTCACGTCGAGCAGTGCATCCAGCTGCTCGCCCAGCGCCGCCAGCACGAAGGCCACGCCGCCGGCCTTGGGCTTGAGCAGGTGGCGGTAGGGCGACTGCTGTTGCTCGCGCTTGGCCTCGGTGAAGCGGGTGCCTTC
The DNA here is from genome assembly GCF_029840925.1 of Pseudomonas sp. GD03858. Lineage (GTDB taxonomy): Bacteria > Pseudomonadota > Gammaproteobacteria > Pseudomonadales > Pseudomonadaceae > Aquipseudomonas. The sequence continues at coordinate 115,897 of NZ_JAOCDM010000002.1, read as the reverse complement.
CAGGTAGTTGACCACGGTCACCGGCTGGCGCTTGAACAGCTCGCAGGCGGCCTTGGTGATTTCCAGGTCCTTGCCCTTGAGTTCCGGGTGCTTGTCGAGGAACGCCTTGCTGTAGCGCTTCATGAACGGGTAGTCCAGCCCCCACCAGGCCAGCCCCAGCAGCGGCACCCAGATCAGCTCTTTCTTGAGGAAGAACTTGAAGAACGGCACCCGGCGATTGAGGCTTTCGATCAGCGCGGGGATGTCGACCCAGGTCTGGTGGTTGCTGACGCACAGGTATGAAGTGTCCTTGCGCAGCGTGTCGACGCCGCGGATGTCCCATCGGGTGGGGATGCACAGGGCGAAGATGACTTTGTCGATCTCCGACCAGGTTTCGGCGACCCACATCACCGCAGCCGATGCGTAGTCGCGGCCACGGCCCGGCAGCACCAGCTTGAGCAGGGCGAAGACCAGCAGCGGACCGATCAGCACCAGGGTGTTGAGCAGCAGCAGGGTGAGGGTGAGGATGCCGGTCAGCAGGCGACGCATAAAGGAGACTCTTGTTGTCGGAAGGAAACGGTTGGCAATGATAAGCAGGGCGACGGCCTACGCCAAACGTCGTACGTCCATTAACTGGGACAAATGTTTCACATTGTGTTGTTTACCCTGTGACAACGAACCTATCCTGCCTGTCTGGTCTAAGCACTGACCCCTCTCAAGGAAGCCCGCATTGTGAAACCCCTGCTTGCCCTGCTGTCCCTTCTGGCGCTGCCGGTGATGGCCGCGGAACCGACGCTTTATGGCCGTTACGAGAACATCGCGCTGCCGGAGATCGGTGAAACCCTCAAGGCCAAGATGGACACCGGTGCCTATACCGCGTCGCTGTCGGCCAAGGATATCGAGCTGTTCAGCCGTGATGGCGAGGACTGGGTGCGTTTCCGCCTGGCGACCAAGGCTGCCGACGGCAAGGTCTACGAGCACAAGCTGGCGCGCATCAGCAAGATCAAGAATCGCGCCGACGAGGAAGACGAAGGCGATGTACCCGAGCTGTCGCGGCGCCCGGTAGTGGACCTGGAGCTGTGCCTGGGCGATGTGAAGCGTACCGTGGAGGTCAACCTGGTGGACCGCAGCAGCTTCAACTACCCGTTGCTGGTGGGCGCCAAGGCCCTGCGCGAGTTCAAGGCGGCGGTGAATCCGGCGAAGAAGTTCACCGCGGGCAAGCCTGACTGCTGATTCGCCAGCTACAAGCTGCAAGCTGCAAGCTGCAAGCTGCAAGCTGCAAGCTGCAAGCTGCAAGCTGCAAGAAACAGCGGATCGGTGTAAGTTGCCACGATCCGTTTTCACTTGCAGCTTGCAGCTTGCAGCTTGCAGCTTGAGGCTTGCCGCTCAGATGCCCCACATCCTCATCGTCGAAGACGAAGCCGCCATCGCCGACACCCTGGTCTACGCCCTGCAGGCCGACGGCCACAGCACCGACTGGGTGACCCTCGGCAGCGCCGCCGTCGAGCAGCAGCGTCTGTGCCCGGCTGACCTGGTGATCCTCGACATCGGCCTGCCCGATATCAGCGGTTTCGAAACCTGCCGCCAACTGCGCCGCTTCAGCGAGGTGCCGGTGATGTTCCTCAGCGCCCGTGACGCCGAGATCGATCGCGTGCTGGGCCTGGAAATCGGCGCCGACGACTATGTGGTCAAGCCCTTCAGCCCGCGCGAAGTGGCGGCGCGGGTGCGGGCGATCCTCAAGCGCATGGCGCCGCGCGCCGAGCCCGCCGAACCGCTGGCGTTCCAGGTCGACACCCTGGCCATGCGCATCGTCTATCGCGGTCAGCCGCTGGCGCTGACCCGCCATGAGTTCCGCCTGCTGCAATGTCTGCTCGAGCAACCGCGCCGGGTGTTCAGCCGCGAGCAATTGCTCGATGGCCTGGGCGTGGCCTCGGACGTGGGCTACGAGCGCACCATCGACAGCCATATCAAGAGCCTGCGCGCCAAGCTGCGTCAGGTCGCGACCGACGCCGAGCCGATCCAGACCCACCGCGGCCTGGGCTACAGCTACAGCCCGGATCACGCCTGATGCGCCTGGGCATTCGCATCTTCCTGGTGTACTTCCTGTTCGTCGGGCTGGCCGGGTATTTTTTGCTCAATACCGTGCGCGAGCAGATTCGCCCGGTGGTGCGCCAGGCTTCGGAAGAGACGCTGGTGGACACCGCCAACCTGCTGGCGGAGATCCTGCGCGACGATCTCAGGCACGGCACCTTGAACCAGAGCCGGCTGTCGCACGTCCTGCAGTCCTACGGCGAGCGCCGACCGAGCGCACAGATCTGGGGCCTGGCCAAGACCCAGGTCAGCCACCGCATCTACGTGACCGATGCCAAGGGCATCGTGCTGCTCGACTCCACCGGCCAGGACCTGGGCAAGGACTACTCGCGCTGGAACGATGTCTACCTCACCCTGCGCGGCCAGTACGGCGCGCGCTCGACGCGCAGCGATCCGGAGGATGAAAACACCTCGGTCATGCACGTGGCGGCGCCGATCCTCGACGCCGGCAAGGTCATCGGCGTGGTCACCGTGGCCAAGCCCAACAGCTCGCTGCAGCCGTACATCGACCGTTCCGAGCAGCGCCTGCTGACGCTCGGGGTGGGGCTGATCGTGCTCGGCCTGCTGGTCGGCGCGGCTTTGTCGTGGTGGCTGACCCGGTCGTTGCGGCGCCTGACCCACTACGCCGAGGCCGTCAGCGCCGGCGAGCGCGCCGCCTTGCCGCACTACAAGGGCGGCGAGCTGCTGCAACTGGCCACGGCGGTGGAGCGCATGCGCACGCAACTGGAGGGCAAGGCCTACGTCGAACGCTACGTGCATACCTTGACCCACGAACTGAAGAGCCCGCTGGCGGCGATCCGCGGCGCCTCGGAGCTGCTCCAGGGCGAGATGCCCGCCGAGCAGCGGGCGCGCTTCGCCGGCAACATCGAGCGCGAGAGCGAGCGTTTGCAGCAGATGATCGAGCGCCTGCTCAACCTGGCCCGTGTCGAACAGATGCAGGCACTGGAGGATGAGCAACAGGTGGCGTTGGCAGCGTTGGTCGACGAGCTGCTGCTGGGCCATGCGGCACGGATAGAAAGCAGCGGCTTGCGAGTGCGCCAGCGGCTGCCGGAGGGGACACGACTGCTGTGCGACCCGTTCCTGATGCGTCAGGCGCTGGCCAACCTGCTGGACAACGCCCTGGATTTCACGCCACCCGGTGGCGCGCTGCTGTTCGAACTGGAGCGGGCGGGGGAGCGGGTGGCGCTGAGCCTGTTCAACGAAGGGCAGGCCATTCCCGGCTATGCCATCGGCCGGGTCGCCGAACGTTTCTACTCCTTGCCAAGGCCAGGCTCCGGACGCAAGAGCACGGGCCTGGGGCTGAACTTCGTCGCCGAAGTCATGCAACTGCACGGCGGGGCGCTGGCGGTCGACAACGTCGACGGTGGCGTGCGGGTCAGGCTGTGGCTGCCGGCGCGGCGCTTCGGCTGAGCGCTCAGGCGGCCTTGGCGGGCAGTCGGCTCAGGTGCAGGGCCACCAGCAAGGCCAGCGCCAGCAGGCTGCCGATGAACAGGCCGATACCGTTCCAGCCGGCCTGGTGCCAGAACACGCCGCCCGCCGTGCCGGCGACGCTCGAACCTGCGTAGTAGCAGAACAGGTACAGCGATGACGCCTGGCCCTTGGCCTTGAGCGCGCGGCGGCCGATCCAGCTGCTGGCCACCGAATGCGCGCCGAAGAAGCCGAAGGTGAATACCAGCATGCCGACGATGACCAGCGCCAGCGGGCTGGCAAGGGTCAGCAGCAGGCCCGCGGCCATCACCAGGATGCTGGCCCAGAACACCTTGCGCCGGCCCAGCTTGTCGGCCAGGGCACCGACCTGCGCCGAGCTGTAGATGCCCGAGAGATACACCACCGACAGCAACCCGACCAGTGCCTGGTTCATGTGGTACGGCTCGGCCAGCAGGCGGTAGCCGATGTAGTTGAACAGGGTGACGAAGGCGCCCATCAGCAAGAAGGCCTCGAGGAACAGCCAGGGCAGCCCGGCATCCCTGAAGTGCATGACGAAACCGTCGAGCAGGCTGCGCGGGTTCAGTGGCTGGGGGCGGAAGTTGCGCGACTCGGGCAGTACCTTCCAGAACACCAGGGCCGCCACCAGGGCTAGCGCGCCAATGACCAGCATCGCCGTGTGCCAGCTGACGAAGTCGATCAGCACCCCGGTGATCAGCCGGCCGCTCATGCCGCCGATGGCATTGCCGCCGATGTACAGGCCCATGGCCAGGCCGATGTGCTGCGGATGGATTTCCTCGCTGAGGTAGGTCATCGCCACCGCCGCCAGGCCGCTCAACGACAGGCCGACCAGCGCGCGGCTGGCCAGCACCAGTTGCCAGGTCGGCATCACGGCGCTGGCCAGGGTGGCCAGGGCGGCGCAAAGCAAGGCGAAGACCATCACCGGCTTGCGCCCGATGCGATCGGAGATCGGCCCGGTGACCAGCAGGCCGAAGGCGAGCATGGCGGTCGAGACCGACAGCACCAGGCTGCTCTGCGCGGCATTGATGGCGAACTCCTGGGACAGCAGCGGCATCATCGGCTGCACGCAGTACAGCAGGGCGAAGGTGGCGAAGCCGCCGCTGAACAGGGCCAGCACGGTCTTGATGAAGGCGGGGCTGCCCTTTTCGATCCAGATGTCGCCCAGGATGGGCTCGGGTTCGGCGGGCAGGGGGGCTACGGCGGATCTCACGGAAGGGTACCTCGGGCACGGGGCCGGTGCTGCGATGGGAAAAAGCATATAGCTGGCTAATAATTAGATCCAATATATTGTTCGACCTGTTTGATAGGTTTTACGACTTGATTGGAGCCCATCATGGAGCTGCGTCACCTGCGCTATTTCATCGCCGTGGCCGAGGAGTTGCATTTCGGTCGGGCCGCCCAGCAACTGGGCATTTCACAACCACCCTTGAGCCAGCAGATCCAGGCGCTTGAGCAGGAGCTGGGGGCGCGCCTGTTCGAGCGCACCAACCGTCGCGTGGAGCTCAGCGAAGCCGGACGGCTGTTCCTCGACGAAGCGCGCCTGGTGCTGGCGCAGGTGGACAAGGCCGCCGACGTGGCGCGCCGCGCGCAACTGGGCGAGCTGGGCGAGATGAAGATCGGCTTCACCTCGTCGGCGCCGTTCACCTCGAAGATTCCCAAGGCGTTGCACGCGTTTCGCCAGCGCTTCCCGGCGGTGCATCTGAACCTGCGGGAAATGAGCAGCCGCGAGGTGGCCGAGGCGGTGCTCGACGAGTCTATCGAAGTGGGGCTGATGCGGCCCATGCCGCTGCCGGAGGGGCTGCTGGTCACCGAGCTGTTGCGCGAGCCGCTGGTGGCGGTGATCAACGCCTCGCACCCGTTGGCGCAAGGCAGCGAACAGGGCCTGTACATGCAGGCGTTGGCCGACGAGCCGTTCGTGTTCTTCCCGCGCAGCTACGGCAGCGGCCTGCATGCGCAGTTGCTGAGCCTGGCGCGCGCGGCCGGGTTCAGCCCGCATTTCGCCCAGGAGGCGGGCGAGGCGATGACCATCATCGGCCTGGTGTCGGCGGGGCTTGGGGTCTCGGTGCTGCCGGCGTCGTTCCAGCGCATGCGCATCGAGGGCGTGGTGTACCGCACGCTGCTGGATGAGGCGGCGGTCACGGCGGTGTGGCTGGTGCAGCGCGAACGTGGCGGTTCGGCGATGGCCAAGGCTTTCGCCGAATTGCTGACGGGGCAGGTGGGCGGCCAGTGCTGACGCTTTCGCGGGTAAACCCGCTCCCACAGGGTGGCGCGTGTGGCTCAAGGTCAGCGCGCTCGCTGTAGGAGCGGGTTTACCCGCGAACACCGGCGTAGCCGGTGCCAGGCACCGCGCATCTTGCTTCACGGGTTCACCCGTGAAGCAAGATGGCTCACTTGAAGGCAGTGCCCTGCTGCGTGAGGTTCTGCGTATAGGCGTTGTTCAGCTGCTGCACGATGGCGCGATCCAGGTTGTACACCCAGCGGTTGTAGTTGCGGTGGATCTTGCCGTCCTTGTAGCCCAGCTCGCGGCTGTCGCGGTAGGCGATGCGGAACTGGCTCGGGCTGTAGTGGATGTCCACGGCGGCGTAGAAGGTGTTGCGCACGGTGATGTCGGCCTGGATCAGGCTTGGGCCGACATTGCGCGCGGTCCAGCCGCGCTCGGCGATGGCCTTGAGGATCGCCTGCTGTACCTGCGCCTGGCTGTAGTTGTGGTTGGCGGTCAGCTGCTCGGCCGGGTTGAGTACCGGCTTCGAGGTGCAGCCGGCCAGGCCGGTCAGTGCCAGGCCCAGGGCCGCGGCGCGAATCAATGGGGACATTCCTTGCTCTCCAGTCAGGGTGGGGGTGTCAGGGCCAGCGGCGGAAGATCAGCGAAGTGTTGACGCCGCCGAAGGCGAAGTTGTTGTTCATCACATGCTCGTGGCTCATGCCGCGGAATTCGCCGCGCAGGTAGTCCAGCTCGCCACAGCGTGGGTCGATGTCATCGAGGTTGAGGGTGTGCGCGTAGCGGTCGCTGTTCATCATCTCGATGCTGAACCACGACTCCAGCGCGCCGCAGGCGCCCAGGGTATGGCCGAGGAAGCTCTTCTGCGAGCTGATCGGCATGCCCGGCCCGAACAGGCTGCTGGTGGCCTGGGTCTCGGCGATGTCGCCCTGCTCGGTGGCGGTGCCGTGGCCGTTGACGTAGCCGATCGCTTCGGGCGGCAGGGCGGCATCCTCCAGCGCCAGCTCCATGGCCCGGCGCATGGTGGCCTGTTCGGGACGGGTGGTGTGCTGGCCATCGGCGTTGCTGCCGAAACCGACGATCTCGGCGTGGATTCGCGCGCCGCGCGCCAGCGCGTGTTCCAGCTCCTCGAGCACCAGCATGCCGCCACCCTCGCCGATCACCAGCCCGTCCCGGCCACTGTCGTACGGGCGGGGGCTCAGGTGCGGGGTGTCGTTTTTCAGGCTGGTGGCGTACAGCGCGTCGAACACCATCGCCTCGGTGGGGCACAGTTCTTCGGCGCCGCCGGCGAGCATCAGCGGCAGGCGGCCGTACTTGATCGCCTCGTAGGCGTAGCCGATGCCCTGGCTGCCGCTGGTGCAGGCGCTGGAGGTGGGGATCAGGCGCCCGGTCAGGCCGAAGAAGATACTGATGTTGGCGGCGGTGGTGTGCGGCATCATGCGCACGTAGGAGTTGGCGTTGAGGCCGTCGGCCACCGAGTTGAGCAGCATGTTGCCGAACGCCTTGATCTCGTCGGTGCTACCGGTGGAGGAGCCACAGGCCACGCCCATGCGCCCGTCGCGAATGCTCGGGTCGTCGAGCAGGCCGGCGTCGGCCAGGGCGCGCTCGGCGGCGGCCACGGCCAGGCGCGATACCCGGCCCATGCTGCGCAGCTGCTTGCGGGTCCAGTGGCCGGGCACCTGGAAGTCATCGATCGGCCCGGCCAGGCGTGTGTTCAGTTCCTCGAACCGGTCCCACTCGTGCATGCGGCGGATGCCGCTGCGCTGGCCGGCGAAATGCCCGGCGATGGTCGCCCAGTCGTTGCCCAGGGCGGTGAGGCCGGCCATGCCGGTAACCACGACGCGACGCATCAGCACAGCCCTCCGTTGACCGCCAGCACCTGGCGGGTGATATAGGCCGCCTCGGGCGACATCAGGAAATTCACCGCGCCCGCCACTTCTTCGGGCGTGCCCATGCGTCCGGCCGGGATCATCTTCAGCAGCTCGTCGACCGGCACATGCTCGTCGAGCATGGCGGTGTCGATCAGCCCGGGAGCCACGCAGTTGACGGTGATGCGGCGCTTGCCCAGCTCGATGGCCAGGGCCTTGGCGGCGCCAATCAGGCCGGCCTTGGAGGCGCTGTAGTTGACCTGGCCACGGTTGCCGATCAGCCCCGACACCGAGGTGATGCAGACGATGCGCCCCGGTGCGCGGCGGCGGATCATCGGCATGCTCAGTGGCTGCAGCACGTTGTAGAAACCGTCGAGGTTGGTGCGCATGACCTGGTCCCAGTCTTCGTCGCTGAGCGCCGGGAAGGCGCCATCGCGAGTCAGGCCGGCGTTGCACACCACGCCGTAGTAGGCGCCGTGGGTCTCGACATCGGCTTCGAGCACGGCCCGGCAGGCGGCGCGGTCGGCCACGTCGAACTGCAGTACCCGTGCCTGGCGGCCCAGCGCCCGGATTTCGACGGCCACGGCATCGGCCTCGGCGCGGCCGCTGCGGCAATGCAGCACCAGGTCGAAACCGGCGCGGGCCAGGCGCAGGGCAATGGCCCGGCCGATGCCTCGGCTCGAGCCGGTGACCAGGATGGTGTCAGTCATGGGAGGGCTCCTCTGGGTCCGCCTCGGCCAGGTAGCTGGCCACTTGCGGTGGGCGGTAGACATTCAGGCGGGCGCTGGCATGGATGCCGGGGCCGCGCAGGTGGCATTCGAACACGCCCATGCCGTTCTCGTCTTCGAGCGAGCGCAGGGCGTGGATGTGCAGTTCGCTGCCGACCGGGAAGTGCTCGACATCGCATTCGTACTTGCGGGTACCCAGCAGGAAGCCCAGCTCCACCGGTTGGCCGTTGCGACGGGCGCGGCAGCCGGCATAGGCGGCCACGCTCTGGGCCATCAGCTCGACGCCCAGCCAGGCCGGCAGGCTGCCGTCGGCGCGATTGAACAGGCCGCCAGGGCGCACCGTGGCACGGGTGTGGATCTGCTCCTGATCGCAACTGTCGATCCGCTCGATCAGGATCATGTCGCCGGCGTGGGGCAGCAGTTCGGCCAATGGCCAGGGGATCATGGGGTGTCTCCGAGAATCAGGCTGACGTTGTTGCCGCCGAAGGCGAACGAATTGCTCATCAATCGGCGTGGCCGCCGCGGGTCGAGGCGCTGGTTGCCGTCGACCAGGGCCAGGGCCGGCAGCTGCGGATCGCGCTGGCCGTCCCAGATGTGCGGTGGCAGCAGGCCCTGTGGGTTGTGCCCGCTCAGGCTCAGCCAGCAGAAGGCCGCTTCCAGGGCGCCGGCGGCGCCGAGGGTGTGGCCGGTCATCGGCTTGCTCGACGAGCAGGGCAGCGTGCTGCCGAACAGGCTGTGCACGGCCAGGCTCTCCATGGCGTCGTTGTGCGGCGTGGCGGTGCCGTGCAGGTTCAGGTAGTCGATCTGCGTCGGCGCGAGGCCGGCATTGTCCAGTGCTTTGCCCATGCACTGCAAGGCGCCGGCGCCGGTCGGGTCCGGCGCGGAAATATGGTGCGCATCGGAGCTGGCGCCGGCGCCGAGCAGGGCGATGGAGGGGCCTTGGCGGTTGCGTTCGCGGGTCATCAGGAACAGCGCCGCGGCCTCACCGATGTTGATGCCGTCGCGATTGACCGAGAACGGGTTGCAGCGTTGCTCGCTCACCGCTTCCAGGGCACTGAAGCCGTTCAGGGTCAGGCCGCACAGGCTATCCACGCCGCCGCACAGCACCGCGTCGCACAGCCCTTGTTCCAGCAGGCGGCGGGCGCTGAGCAGGGCCCGGCCGCTGGAGGTGCAGGCGGTGGAGATCACATAGGCCGGGCCGCTCAGTTGCAGCCAGTCGGCGAGGAAATTGGCCGGTGCGCTCAGCTCCTGCTGATCGTAGCGATAGTGCTCGGGGAACTGCCCGACCTGCAGGTAATGGGCGATGCCCGCGCTGGCTTCGGCGATTCCAGAGGTGCTGGTGCCGAGAATGACCGCGATGCGCTGTGGGCCATGCTCGGCGATGGCCTGGCGAATGGCCGGCTCGATCTGCAGCGCGGCGCTGTACAGCAGCTGGTTGTTGCGGCTTTGCCAGTCGGCCAGCGGCAGCGTCGGCAGCTCGCCGCTCACTGCGCCGACCGGGGGTTGGCGTCCGGGGATCCAGCCAGCCTGGTGGCGCATGCCGGAGCAATCGCCGGCGAACAGGCGGGCAGCCACTTCGGCCTGGCTGCGGCCGAGGGCGCAGACCAGGCCCAGGGCATTGAGATAGGCGGTCATGGCGTGGTCTCGCTGGGCAGTGGGTCGATTACATAGCGCAGGCCCTGGCCCAGGTTCAAGTCGAAGCGGTCGCTGGCCCGATAGGTGACCTGCCAACGGTCGTCGAGCCAGCGCCGCTCGCCTTGCTGGCGGGCCTGGGGATACAGCTGTGGCAATTGCCTGGCCGGGGTCAGGGCGAACAAGATGGCGGCGAACAGCTCGCGGGCCTCGGGGTTGGGCGGCAGCAGGCCGTCGGCCTGCCAGCGCTGGCCATCGAGCAACTGGCGGGCCTGGGGGATGCCCAGCAGGTCCAGCAGCGACCAGCGCAGGCGGTCCTCTTCACGCTGGATCACCAGCAGCCAGTCCTGGCGCTGCCCGGCCTGCTCGCGGGCCACATGCAGTTGCTGCGGCAGGGTCAGTGCCGGCAGTTGCGCGGGCAGCGGCGTGCGCGCGGCGCAGGCGCCGAGCAGCAGGCACAGGGTCATCGCCAGCAGTGCTTTCATGCGCGCTCCAGGGGCTTGCGCGCCACCACGTTGACCAGCGTCTCCTCACGCTGGCCGACCGCTGGCGGCTTGCGCAGGCCGAGACGTTCGAGCAGGCCGAAATCCTTGGCCCGGCTCCACCACAGGTAGGGGTACGAGACGTTTTGCGGGCCGAACTCGAAGCCTTGCTCGCGGAGCATCTGCAAGTAGCCTTCGGCGCTCTTCTGCACGTGCATGGGGTGGCGGAAGAACCAGCGGATCACCCAGGTGTCGATGTAGGCCTCGGTGGACTCGGCGAACAGCAGGTAGCCACCGGGCTTGAGCACGCGATGGAACTCGGCCAGGGCCTTTTCCTGCTCGACCAGGTGGTGGAAGGTCTGGTGGCAGAACAGGATGTCGACGCTGGCATCCGGGTACTGCAAGTGGGCGCAGTCACTGCCGTGCAACTCCACCTCGATGCCCAGGCGTCCGGCTTCGGCGGCGCTGAGCTCGAGGCTGTGCGGGTCGGCGTCGGTGCCGAGCAGGCGCGACGGGGCGAACACCCGGTGCAGGTGCTTGAACGACTTGCCCTGGCCGCAGCCGGCATCGAGCAGCACCGGGGCCTGGGGTGGTTCGCCGTCGAACAGGCGACGCAGGTCGTCGATGGCCACGCGCAGTACGTGGTGCTGCCAGGTGTGGCTGCTGAGGAAGCGAAAACCAATACGGGTTTCCTCGACATAGGTGTCGCTCAGGTAGGGCTGCTGGCTCATGCCGGTTCCCTCGCGCACAGTTCGGCCAGGGTGCGCAGGCGCCGCCGGGGCTCGGCGACGAATGGGTTGCGGTTGTCCCAGGCGTAGCCGGCGAGGATCGAGCTGATCATGGCGCGGATCTCCGGCGAGCTGCCGGGGTGGTAGATCACGTCCTGGAAGCCGCCGTCGTACCAGCCCTCCACATATACCCGGAAGGTGTCGACGCCGCGCTTGAGCGGTTCGGCGAACTCGCGCTGCCAGTCCACCGCTTCACCCAGCAGCTGGCGGTGCAGCACGCCGGCGGCCATGCTCGCCGAGCGCATGGCGATGGTCACGCCCGAGGAGAACACCGGATCGAGGAACTCGGCGGCGTTGCCGAGCAGGGCGAAGCCGTTGCCATGCAGGCATTTGACGTTGGCCGAGTAGCCGCCGATGGTGCGCGCCGGGGTGTCCCACACCGCGTTGGCCAGGACCTTGGACAGGCTCGGGGTCTGCGCGACGAAGTGTTTCAGGCACAAGTCCAGGTCGGACGGCGCCTCGGCGAAGCGCTCGGCGGCGGCGACCACGCCCAGCGAGGTGCGGCCATCGCTGAACGGGATGGTCCAGAACCAGATATCGCGGTGTGCGGGGTGGGTGGTGATGAGGATCTTGTCGCGGTCGAAGCCGGGATGGTCGATGCGGTCCTCGACATGGGTGAACACCGCCTGGCGCACCGGGAAGTTCGACGGCGCCTCCAGGTCGAGCAGGCGGGGCAGCACCCGGCCATAGCCACTGGCATCGAGCACGAAGGTGGCCTGCACCTGGTACTCGCTGCCATCTTCGCGGCGCACGCGCAGCAGGGGCTGCGCGCCGCTCATGTCGGCGCTGACGATCTCCTGCTGGTAGCGGATCTCCACGCCCTGGGCCTCGGCCTGGTCGGCCAGCAGCTGGTCGAAGCGCGCGCGCTGGACCTGGAAGGTGCTCGGCTTGCCCTGGGTGAAGGTCTGGCCGAAGTCGAAGTGCGTGTATTCGTCGCCCCAGGCGAAGGCCGCGCCGTTCTTGTGCTGGAAGCCCGCGGCCTGCAAGGCCTCGAGCATGCCGGCTTCCTCGACGAAGTCGAGGCAGTGCGACAGCAGGCTCTCGCCGATGGAGAAGCGCGGAAAACGCTGGCGTTCGATGATCAGCACGTCATGGCCCTGGCGCTTGAGCAGCGCGGCGGCGATGGCGCCGGACGGGCCGGCACCGATCACCAGGACCTGGCGTTGTTGCAGTTCAGTGTTCGGCATGAGGCCTCCTTGCCGGGGAAACAGACGTAAGGGGTAGACGGTGCAGGCCCGCCAGCGCGGGCATCAGGGTGGCGACCAGGCTCATCAGCATCAGCGCGAAGTACAGCGCCGGACTGATCAGCTGCTGGGACAGCAGCAGGTTGAGAAAGACGATTTCGCTGAGGCCGCGGATGTTCAGCAGCAGGCTTTCGCGCCATTTGCTGGCGCCGGCGAACGACGGCGCCGCCCAGCTCAGGCCGAGCCAGTTGCCGAGCAGCTTGCTGAAGATCGGCAGCGCCAGCAGCGCCGCCAGCTGCCAGGCGTCGAAGCCCTGCAAGGCATGGTGCGCGTCGATCTGCACCACACCGTAGGTGAGGATCAGCGGCACCGCGAAGCCCTGTTGCAGGCGGCGGCTCCAGGCCTCGGACAGTGGCAGGCGCACCGGCACTTCGAGCCACGCCAGGCACCCCAGGTAGCCGATGCCGAAGATCAGGGCATTGAGCTTGTAGTGTTCGGCGCCGAACAGCAGTAGCAGGAACAGCAGGCCGTAGGCCTTCGGCGCGCGCAGGCCGAGGGCGTATAGCGGCAACGGCAGCAGCGCCGCCAGCAGTGGCAGCGCCAGGCTGGCGGGCTGCAGGCTGCCCTGGCCAAGGCCCAGCAGCAGCCAGCACGCCAGGTCGATCAGGATCGCCGCCTGCAGCAGACGGCGGCTGGCGCTGGGCGGGTAGTCGATGGCGCGCAGGTACAGGTACAGCACCGGGATCGCGGTGATGGCGAACACCAGGCCCAGGGCCAGCGCGCTCACCCCGCCCAGGTCGAGCAGCCACACCGCGCAGCCCAGGCCGCAGGCGAACGGCACCAGGAAGCTGGGCAGGGCGAGCTTCAGCGCCTCGCGGTCGGGGCGCAGTTCCACCACGTCGCCGAGGATATGCCCCAGCAGCAGGGCGAAACTGCAGCCGTAGAGGATCTTCAGCCAGGCCGGGGCCACCAGCGCGGGACCATCGATTTGCCAGTGCGGCTCGATCCACAGGAGCATGAGCACCGGCAGCACCAGGGTCGCCAGCAGCAACTGGCTGACGATCGGGATCAGCCCCAGGCGCTTGCCCAGGGCGCTGGCCAGCGCATACAGCGCCAAGGCCAGGGCCCAGAATGACAGGACGGTCATGGTTGCTCGTGCGCTCCATCGCCAGAGGCGGCCCAGGGCGCCAGGAGGAAACTGAAGGCCAGGCCCAGGCTCACCGCCAGGCCGAAGTTGCTCACCGCCGGGGTGCTGGACAGTGCCAGCAGGCCGAACGACAGCCAGGTGGTGAGGGCGGCGAGCAGGGTGCCAAGCAGGCTGACCGCGGCGCCGCCGATGCGCTCGTGCATGAGGATCGCGTAGTCGACGCTGATGGCGGTCACCAGCAGCAGGCCGAACAGGCTGAACAGGGTCAGTGGCTGACCGAGCCAGCCTAGGCTGGCCAGGCTGCACAGCGCCGCCAGCAGTGGCAGGGCGACGATGCGCAGCGAGCCGCGCAGGCCGAACGGCAGCACCAGCAGCACCAGGATCAGCGCGCAGGACAATAGCTTGAGTTCGGCGGCGCTGACCTGGGTGGCGGCGAACAGCTGGTTCAGCTCGCCGAGCCGGTCCACCAGCTGGACGCCCTCCAGGTCATCGACCTGCAGGCGCAGCAGGGCCGCGTCGGCCTGGCCTTGCAGGCTGACGATCGCCGCCACGCCATCGCCGTCCTGGCCCAGCCACAAGGGGCGCCAGGCTTCGCCGAGCGGGCCGGCCAGCACCTGGTCGATGGTTTGCGTGGGCAACTGCCCCAGCCGCGCGAGTTCTTCGTCCAGGGCGGCCTGGGGGACCCCCAGGGCCAGCAGCGGTTGCCAGTGTGCGGGCAGGTTGGCCAGCGCCTGGCGCGTACGCGCCTGTTCGGCCGGGCTGGCGATGAGCTGGCCGAGGCTCATGTAGCCCTTGAGCTTGTCCAGGTCGCGCAGCTCGCCGAGCTTGACCGACAGCCCTTGCAGGCGTTCGAGCAGCTGTTGCTGGTCGGCGCCGCGCACCAGGTAGAACTGGCTGGTGGGCTGGTAACCGGTGATGCGCGCCACCGCCTGCGCCTCTTCGAGCAACTGAGGCGGGCTACCGACCCATTGGCGAATGTCGTTGTGGGTCTCGAGGCGCCACAGGCCCGCCGCGCAGAACGCCAGCAGCAGCGCCAGCAGCGCGCCACCCGGCACCTTGCGCAGCAGGCGCTGGCGCCAGCCGGTGAGGATTTCGGCGACCCGCAGCGGCCACTGCGCCGGGCGCAGTGCGACGCCGCCCAGCAGCGCCGGCAGCAGGCACACCGCGCACAGGTAGGCGCCGACCAGGCCGGCGGCGGAGAAGGCGGCGATCTGGGTCAGCGCCGGGAACGGCGTGAAGGCCAGCGCCAGGTAGCCGATGCAGCTGGTGGCCAGGCTCAGGCTCATGCCCGGCAGGGTCAGGCGTACCGCGGGCCAGCTGCGCCAGGGCCGCAGGCTCCAGCTTTTCGACAGGTAGTGCAGGGGATAGTCCACCGCCACGCCGATCAGGCTGGAACCCAGGACCAGGGTCATTACATGCATCTGGCCGAACAGCGCCACGCACACCACCGAGCCGAACAGCATGCCCACCAGGACCGGGACGAAGGCCAGCAGCACGCGCCAGCGGCGAAACGCCAGCAGCAACAGCAGGAGAATGCCCAGGGTGGCGCCACCGCCGACCCAGGTGATCTCGCGGCTGGCCTGCTGTTGGCCGGCGGCGGCGTGCAGCAGGCCGCTGGCGGCCAGCAGCCGCGCGCCTTGCTGTTCGGCCTGCGCGCGGCCATCGGCCAGCAGCCCGGCCACCTGCAGCGGCAACTGCAGGTCGAAGGCATTGCCCAGCGTGCGGGCGCGCAGCAGTACCCAGTGGCGACCGTCGGCCTCGGCGACCAGGGCGCCGCTGGCAGTGTCCAGGGTGACGTTGGCAGGCTTGGGCTGGCTGTTCTGGATGCGCCCGGTCAGGCCCAGCCAGTCGTCCTGGCTCGGCACCAGGCTGAAGCCGGCGAAGGGATCGAACAGGCTCTGCACGCGCTGCTCGATGAACGCGTCGGGGTGATCGCGCAGCTGCTGGCGATCCGCTGTCGAGAGCATTGCCAGACGCCCCTGGAGCAACTGTTCGCGCACGGCGCCAAGGTCGGTCTGCACGCTCCACTGGACTTTTTCGAACAGCCCGCTGGCCTGCCACTGGCCGGCCAGCCGCTCGGCCAGAGCCAAGGCCTGCTGGCGATCGGCATGGCCGACCAGTACCAGCAGTTCGCGGTTGAGCGGTTCCTGCATGCGCTGCTCGGCGCGCTCCACCAGCGGGTCATGGGTGGCGCCGGGGACCAGGGTCATCAGGTCGGCCGACAGCGGCGCGCCGCGATGCCATTGCCAGCCGGCGACGGCGAGCATGACCAGCAACAGGGCCAGGAACAGGCGGGGCAACAGACGTTCAGTCGGCAAAGTCGCTGCGCTCCGCATCGCTCAGCGCTGGGGCGCCGCTGCTTTCGGGCAGACGCAGCACGGTGCTGTCGCCCTGGGTTTCGCTCAGCTCGATGCGTTCGACGAAGCGCCCGCCACTGATGTCGATGCGCTCGAACACTTGCTTGAGCAGCAGTGAGCGGGGCGTCAGGCGCAACTGCCAGTGCGTCGCGTCGCCCGTCAGGTTCAGCTCGAAGTCGCGTTGCAGGCCGCTGCTGTCACCCTGCAGCACGGCGAAGAACAGGCGGTTCTGCTGGGCCCCGGCACTGTGGCTGGGCAAGGTCTGCCAGCCGCTCGGGTCGCGGCGGGCGATGCCGTCGGCGGCGATGCGGTAGTCCTGGCGCAGCGGGGTTTGCAGCAGCCAGAGCAAGCCATGGTCGCGGGCCAGGACGAAGCGGCCTTTGCTCAGCAGCGGCTGGGGCAGGGCGCGCAGGTGTTTCTCCTGGATGAACGGGCCTTTGACCACGGCGGGTTCGCTGAGCTGCTTTTGCAGGTCGTCGAGGGTGAAGGCCTGGGCCAGGGGGCTGATGAGCAGCAGCAACAGGGTGAGCAATGCCGGGACCTTCGCGGGTAAACCCGCTCCCACAGGTTTTGCGCTGCCCGTGGGAGCGGGTTTACCCGCGAAGAGGCCGGCAATGCCAACGCAGAGACCGCGGCTCATGGCAGCACCTTGGCGACGGCATCTAGCATCGCCTGGGGCGAGGCCAGCTGCATCTCTCCGCTTTCGATATGCACCGCCACCTGCACGGTGCTGGCGCGGGTCATGCGTTCACCGGTGGTGGCGTCGCTGATCAGGTAGTGGATCTTCAGACGATTCTCCCACTCCACCAGGCTGGCGCGCACGGTCAGGCGCTGGCCAAAGGTGGCGCCGCGGATGTAGCGCAGCTGCAGGTCGATCACCGGCCACGCGTAGCCGCTGGCCTGCATCCGCCGGTAGTCGTGCTCCAGGCGGTCGAGCAGCGCGCAGCGGGCGACTTCCAGGTACTTGACGTAGTGGCCGTGCCAGACGATGTGCATGCTGTCGACGTCGAAGAACGGGACGACGATCTCGCTGTCGACGTGGAACACCCCGGGGTTACGCATGCAGCCTCCAGTGGCGCTGGCCGATGCGTGCCAGGCACAGGCGCAGGTCGTGTTCCAGGGCGCGGTCCTCGGTGACCGGCGCGAAATCCTCCAGCAAGGCCGTATGCATCTGCGCCAGGGCCGGTGGCAGGGCGTGCGCGTCGGCCAGGCGCTGGCGCAGCCAGACACCCTGGTTGGCGGCCAGCAAGGTAGCGGCGGCGACCTGTTCGGTCAGCTCCAGCACGCGCAGGGCATCGCGGGCGGCGATGGTGCCCATGCTGACCTTGTCCTGGTTGTGGCACTCGGTGGAGCGGGAGAACACGCTGGCTGGCATGGTCTGCTTGAGCGCCTCGGCGGTCCAGGCGCTGGCGCCGATCTGCACGGCCTTGAAGCCGTGGTTGAGCATGGCACGCTCGGGGGCGGCGCCGGACAGGTTGCTCGGCAGGCCGTGGTTGTAGCGCACGTCCACCAGCAGCGCGAGCTGGCGATCGAGCAGGTCGGCGACGTTGGCCACCAAGGTCTTCAGGCTGTCCATGGCGAAGGCGATGTGTCCGCCGTAGAAGTGCCCGCCGTGCAGCACGCGCTCGGCGTCGCCGTCGATGATCGGGTTGTCGTTGGCGCTGTTCAGTTCGGTCTCGATGAAGCCGCGCAGCCAGCCCAGGCTGTCGGCCAGCACGCCCAGCACATGGGGCGCGCAGCGCAGCGAGTAGCGGTCCTGCAGGCGGTGCAGGGGCGGCAGCGGGGCGTCGATGGCCAGGTCCTGGCGCAGCCAGGCGGCGACCTGGGTCTGGCCGGGGTGTGGCTTGGCGGCGAACAGGCGCTCGTCGAAATGCTCCGGGTTGCCCTGCAGGGCGATGACGTTGAGCGCGGTGATGCGCGTCGCCAGCTTGAGCAGGTAGTCGGCGCGGGCGTAGGCCAGGCAGGCCAGGCCGGTCATCACCGCGGTACCGTTCATCAGCGCCAGGGCCTCCTTGGGCCGCAGCACCAGCGGTTGCCAGCCCAGTTCGCGGTGTACGTCAGCGCTGCCGCGCCGCTCGCCGCGGTACATCACCTCGCGCTCGCCGGACAGCGTGGCGGCCACGTACGACAGCGGCGTCAGGTCGCCGCTGGCGCCCACCGAGCCTTCCTCGGGGATCAGCGGCAGGATGTCGTGTTCGAGGAACTGCTGCAGGCGCTCCAGCAGCACCAGGCGCACCCCCGACACGCCGTGGCTCAGCGAGCGCAGGCGGGCGGCGAGCACGGCGCGGGTGGCGGCGGCGTCGAGCAGCTTGCCCAGGCCGCAGCCATGGAAGGTGTAGAGGTGGCGCGGCAGGGCCTCGACGTGCTCCAGCGGCACGGCGACCACGCAGGAGTCGCCGTAGCCGGTGGTCACGCCGTAGATCACCCCTTCCTTGTCGAGCAGGGTGTCGAGGAAGCGCGCGCCGCGTTCGATGCGCTCGCGGTAGGCGGTGTCGCCGTCCAGCCGTGCCGAGGCCCGGCGCTCGGCCAGGGCGAGGACGTCTTCGATCGCGAGCGGCGACTCGCCGAACGTTACAGGCTCATGCGGATGCATCGTCATCGGTCTTCCAGAAAGGGTAGAAATTGAACCACTGCAAGGGCGCCTGGCTGCAGTAGTGGCCCAGGCGCTGGGCATAGCGCGCCGCCCACTCGGCGATCACCTGGTCGCGCTGGCCGCGCCGCCACTGCACGCGCTCGGCGAAGGGCTCGAGGGTGACCCGGTAGCGACCCTGGTGCTTGAGGCAGAACAGCAGGTTGAGCGGGCATTCGAGCATGCCGGCCAGCAGCCACGGGCCTTGCGGGAAGGCGGCCGGGTGGCCGAGGAAGTCCACCTCGACCGTGCGCGCGCCGTGCAGGGGCACGCGGTCGCCGGCGATGGCCAGCCACTCGCCGCGCTCCAGGCGCTCGGACAGCTGCAGCATGACCGCCGGGTCCAGCTCGCTGACCTGGATCAGGCGCAGGTTGCTCGCCCCTGCCTCGCCCAGCAGGCGATTGAAGCGCTCGGCGTGGCGGGTGTGCACCAGCACGTTCATGGTTACCTGCTCGCCGAGCTCGGCCAGGGCGCGACACACCTCGAGGTTGCCCAGGTGCGCGCCCACCAGCATCTGGCCGCGCGCGCCGCGCAGCTGCTGGCGCAGTTGCGCCGGGTCGTCGATCTCGATGTCTTCCAGGCGCAGCTTGCCGTTCCACACGTCGAGCTTGTCCAGCAGCGCCTCGGCAAAGGCCATGAACTGGCGGAACACCCGCCACTGGCCAGGCATCGGCGTCTGTCCGCCATTCCACTGGGCGAGCCGCTGCTGGTACTGCCAGGCACTGCGCCGGGCGCGGCGACCGAACAGGAAGAAATAGGCGACGATGGCATGGATCAGCGGGCTGAGCAGGCGTCGGCCGAGCAGGCGCACCAGGGTGGCGGTCAGCTTCATCAGCCAGAAGCTGCCGCGCTCCTGGTGCTCGGCCCAGTGCCTGGGCTGCTGGCTCATGCGCGCCACCTGCGCCAGAGGATCAGCGGCGCGCGCAGGAGCATGCCGAAGAACAGCTTGGCGTGCATCTTGGAGATCAGCGCGTTGTCGTGGAACAGGCGAAAGTGCGACAGGCCGTCCTGCGGGTAGTGGACCCGGGTCGGCAGCCAGTGCATCGGCTGGTTGCGCCAGGCCAGGCGCACGAGGATTTCCGGATCGAAATCCATGCGCCGACCGAGGGCGACGCTGTCGATCAGCGCCAGGGTCGCGGGCAATGGATAGACCCGGAAGCCGCACATGGAGTCGGGGATGCGCAGCGACAGGCTGTTGATCCAGACCCAGACGTGGGTCAGGTAGCGTGCATACAGGCGGCCCTTGGGCACGCTGGCGTCGTACTGCGGATAGCCGCACACCAGCGCCTGCGGGGACGCCTGCGATTGTTCCAGGAAGCGGCTGACGTCGGCCAGGTCGTGCTGGCCATCGGCATCCACCTGCAGGGCATGGCTGAAGCCCAGGCGCGCGGCTTCGCGCAGCCCGGCCATGACCGCGCCGCCCTTGCCCTGGTTGACCGCGAGGGTGACCAGATGCACATCGGCCTGTGCCGCCAGCTGCCCCAGTACCAGGGCGCAGGCCGGGTGGCTGGCGTCGTCGACCAGCACGCAGGGCAGGCCGGCACGGCGCAGGTCGGCGACCACGGCGGGCAGCGCCTGTTCGTGGTTGTACACCGGGATCACGGCGCAGGGCTTATGCACTCGCCACCTCCAGCAGGATTCGACCACTGGAGCAGGGCTGCCCGGCGCAGGTGTAGGCGAAGTACAGCTTGCCGCGCTCGCGGTCGAAGCGCAGGGTCAGGGTCAGCTCGTCGCCGGGGCGCACCAGCTGCTGGAACTTGAGCACTTCCATGCCGGCGAAACGGCCCTGGATGCCAAGCCGCTCGCCAGCCAGGGCGATGGCCCAGTCGACCTGCACCACGCCTGGCAACACGGGCGTGCGCGGGAAGTGGCCGGTGAAGCAGGCCAGGTCCACCGGCACGGCCAGGCGCAGATGCGTCTCGTCCTGTTCGCGCCGCAGCTCCAGCACCTCCGGTGCCAGGTTGCGCGGGGCGAGCAGCAGCGCCTGGAGGGTGGCCTGGGGCAGTTTGCCCTGGGCGTTGAGCGGCATTTGTCGCACCAGCCGCCAGCGCCTCGGCAGGGCCAGGGCTTCGCAGTGTTCGGCCATGTGCGCGCGCAGGCCCTGCACCAGCGCCCGGCGTCCCTGGTTGCGCAGGGCATGCAGGCCGCTCGGCGAGAGCACCAGCACGGCCCCGAGGTAGGCGCGGCCTTCCTCGATCATGCCCAGGCGCGCTTCGCCGACCCAGGCGTGAGCACCCAGGGCGTGCTCCAGCATGGGCAGGGACACGCGTTTTTCCTCCAGCTTGACGATGCGATCGAGGCGACCGAGCAGGCGCAAGCGCCCATCCTCGGTCAATTCGGCGGCATCGGCGCTCTGCTCGACATGGCCGTCGGGCAGGTAGGGCGAGGCGATGCGCAGGGCGCCGTGTGCGTCCAGGCTCAGGCGGACGTCGGCGAACGGCTGCCACAGCGCTTCGCCCTGGCGCCAGGCGATGCCCCCGGTCTCCGAGCTGCCGAGGATTTCCGTGGGCCACTGGCCAAGGCGCTGGTGCAGGCGCTCGGCGGCGTCGGCGGGCAGTTCGCCGCCGGAGGAGAATACCTTGCGCACGGGTTGCAGGGCCGGCCAGTCGAGGTTGTCGCCCATGCGCTTGAGCAGCGCCGGGCTGGCCACCCAGGCGAATACCGGGTGCTCACGGCTGGCGCGTTGCAGGTCCTCGGGGAAGGGCAGTTGGCGGCGCTCGAAACCGCGCCCGGCGCACAGCGGCCAGAGCACGCGGAACAGCAGGCCGTAGATATGCTGGGTGGCGACGCTGCCAATGATCCAGGCATCGCCCAGGGCGCTGCCCCACAGGCGTTCGAGGGCGTTCACCTCGTTGGCCAGCTGGCGCAGCTGCTTGTCGATGCGCTTGGGCTCGCCGCTGGAGCCGGAGGTGCACAGGCTGACGCGGCACTGCGCCAGGTCGAGGTCGGCGGCAGGCAGCGGTTCGGCCAGCAGGGCCTCCAGGGCGGTGTCACCGGGCTGCTCGCTGAGCCACAGGTCGACCTGGCCGCCCCAGCGTTCACGGGTGCCTGGCTGCAGGTCGCTCGGCAGCAGCACCTCGGCCCCGGCGCGCCAGGCGCCGAGCAGGGCGATGGCCAGTTGCGCGGCATCCTCCAGGTAGATGGCCAGGCGCGTCACGCCGCGCTGGCGCAGGCCGCCGGCCAGGCGCAGGGCCTGCTGGCACAGCTGGGCGTGGTCCAGCTCGGGTGCCTGGGTCACCTGGCGCGGCGCATCCAGCGGGCGCAGCAGGTGTTCGAGGTTGATCCAGCTCATGGGCGTCCTCGCACACGTTGTCGTATCAGCCATTCGATGGCGAACAGCAGGCCCATCGCGACATAGGCGATCAGGCCGTTGTACAGGGTCCACCAGCTCAACGGCGCCCACAGGGTGAGGCCGGCGGCGATCAGGCCGTTGAGCAGGAAGAACAGGCTCCACGCCTGGGTGACCCGGCGCGTGTAGCGCACGGCCTTGGGCGGTAGCTCAGAATCGCGCAGGCGGGCCAGGCGTTCGGCCATGGGCATGCCGCGCAGCAGGGTGGCGCCGAACAGGGCGAGCATGAACGCGCTGATCAGCACCGGATACCAGCGCAGCAGCTGCGGGCTGTCGGACAGCCCCAGCAGGGCGCAGAAGGCCAGGGCGGCCACGGCCATCCACAGGCTGCCAGGGCGGCGCGGCGCGCTCAGGGCGCGGGCCAGCCACAGCGCGCCGAGCAGCAGGGCGAACTGCCAAGGGGCGAAGTGGCCCATGCCGAAATGCACCGCGAAGGGGTACAGCACCCCGGCCAGCAGCAGGCCGAGGCCGATCAGGCCCTTCATGCCGCGGGATTGACCAGGCGGTACACGGCTTCGACCACGTCATTGACGGTGCGCACCGACTTGAAGTCATCGGCGGCGATCTTCTTGCCGGTCTGGCGCTTGATGTGGTCGATCAGGTCGACCGCGTCGATGCTGTCGATTTCCAGGTCCTGGTAGAGGTTGGACTGCAGGCTGATGCTCGCCGGCTCCAGTTCGAACAGCTCGACCAGGGCGTCGCGCAGGATGTTGAAAATGTCTTCGCGGGTTTGCATGGTGCGGTCTCAGGCGGCCTTGCGGGCAGTGACGAACGCGGCCAGGGCGGCCACGTTGCTGAAATGGTTGCGGGTGTCCTTGGCGTCGGCGTCGATCTTGATGCCGTAGCGTTTCTGGATCGCCAGGCCGAGTTCGAGAGCGTCGACCGAGTCCAGGCCCAGGCCTTCGCCGAACAGGGTCTGGTCGTCGGCGATGTCCTCCACGCCGATGTCCTCGAGCCCCAGGGCGTCGATGATCAGCTGCTTGAGATCACGGTTGAGGTCTTGTTGTGGCGCGCTCATTGGCGGCGAGCTCCTTGATGTAGTGCTGGTGCAGGTGGTCGTTGAGTTTGCGCGAGGCCTGGGGCGCCGGCCCCTGTGCCGCGAAGGCCTGGGGGTCGATGTCGGCGCCGACCCGCAGGGTGAAATGCACGCGGCGGGCGGGAATGCGGTACCAGGGCTCATGCTTGGTCAGGGTGGTGGGGCTGACCTGGATGGTCACCGGGGTGATGATCTTCGCACCGCGCAGGGCGATGGCGGCGGCCCCGCGATGAAAGGTGGGGGGCTGGCCGGGCGCGGTGCGCGTGCCTTCGGGGAAGATGATCAGCGGCTGGCCCTGCTGCAGCGAGGCCACCGCGGCATCGAGCATGTCCATGCTGCCGTCGTTGCCGATGTACTGGGCCTCGCTCACCGGGCCGCGGGTGAACGGGTTGTCGAACAGGCTCTGCTTGACCACGCAGTTGGCCTGGCGCACGAGGCCGATGAGAAACACCACGTCGATCAGCGAGGGGTGATTGGCGATGATCATCTGCCCGGGACGCCCCAGGCGCTCGGCGCCTTCGATCCGATAGGTGAGCACGCCGACGGCGTGCATGAAGCGCACGAAGCGCCAGAACAGCCAGCCGATGGTGTGGCGGGCGCGCTGGCGGTGGCGTTCGGCGCCGCCGGGCAAGCAGGCGAGCAGGGGAAACACCAGCACGCGCAGGGCCAGGCCGCCCAGGCCGAACAGCACGAAGCTCGCGGCGGTCGCCAGCAGTCGCCAGTAATAGGCGTCTCGCGTGCGGCTCACGGTTGGCGTTGCCAGTTCCATGCTCGGCGCTTCCATGTGTGGGTGAAGGAATCTCGGCCGCTCAGCGAGGCCTGCAGCCAGCTCAGGGCGTGGGGCAGGGGCGCCGTGGCGGAGGTGGCCGCCTGGCCAGGGGTCAGTTGCCATTGCATGCCCGGGGTCAGCAGCAGGCCCAGGGCATAGGCGAAGGGCACGTCGTCGATCCAGGGGCTGTAGGCTTGCGGAGGCAGCTCCTCGGCCACCACCAGAAGCACCGCCGGGGCGCCTTCGCCCAGCAGTGTCGCCGCTTCGAGCAGGCCATGCTCGAAACCATCGCCGGCCGCGGCCAGGGCGGTCATCTCGCAGGTCGAGCCGCGCAGGATCGACCACTGGCCGATCACCGCGTTGTGCACCGACAGGCTGAACTGGGTGGGCGACAGTGGTTGCGCGGCGGCCAGCTCGCTGAGGATCGAGAAGGTGCGCGGGGTCTCGCCGTGACGGGAGACGAACACCAACGGCAACCGCTCGTGCCCTTCGGCCAGCGGCCAGCCCACGGCGAAGGCCATGCGCGCCAGGTGGCTGAGGCGACGGCGTTGCATGGCGGGCAGGAACGAGACATCGGGAGCGGCCCCGTCCTGATGCGGCTGCAACTCGCCGTGGGCCCATGCCTGCCACTGGGCGGAGGTTTGCAGGCCGGGGGCCCAGGCGCGCCATTGGCTGATATCGAAGCTGATCATGATGAATATGACGTTCGCGTCTGCTGTGTGCCCTGAAGGATTTCCTTGCCGTGGGAATGATCCCTGGCCACCAGCCTTGCAGGGGAGCGCATGGGCGAGTGGCGGGCATTATCCCGGTGACCGGGGTGCGTATCAATCCGCATGGTGGCAATCAGACAATCGCCGCACGCATGTGCACCATGTCTGGCTATCCATATGTGTGATTTCCGACAATCGGTTGGCTATACAGTGTCGGATGCAATCGCCACAACTTGAGCGAAGAACGCTGGCCATTGACGCCTGGTCGCCACATACTCGGGCATTCGTTGATACACGGAGGTCTGACATGCGGCGCGTGGTGTTCAATCAGAAAGGTGGCGTGGGCAAGTCGAGCATTGCCTGCAATCTCGCGGCGGTCAGCGCCAGTGAAGGCTATCGGACCCTGCTGATCGACCTGGATGCCCAGGCCAACTCCACTCAGTACCTGACCGGGCTGACCGGCGACGACATCCCCATGGGCATCGCCGACTTCTTCAAGCAGTCGCTGTCCAGCGGGCCGTTCGCCAAGAAGAACAAGGTCGATATCTACGAAACCCCCTTCGACAACCTCCATGTGGTCACCGCCACCCCGGAGCTGGCCGACCTGCAGCCCAAGCTCGAGGCCAAGCACAAGATCAACAAGCTGCGCAAACTGCTCGACGAGCTGGACGAAGATTACGAGCGGATCTACATCGATACGCCACCGGCGCTGAACTTCTATGCGGTTTCAGCGCTGATCGCCGCCGATCGCGTGCTTATTCCCTTTGATTGCGACAGCTTCTCGCGCCAGGCCCTGTACGGCCTGCTGGCCGAGATCGACGAGCTCAAGGAGGATCACAACGACGAGCTGGTGGTCGAAGGCATCGTGGTCAACCAGTTCCAGTCACGCGCCAGCCTGCCGCAGCAGATGCTCGACGAGCTGCTGGCCGAGGGCCTGCCGGTGCTGCCGGTGTACCTGGGCAGTTCGGTGAAGATGCGTGAATCCCACCATGCCAGCCTGCCGCTGATCCACCTGGAGCCACGGCACAAGCTGACCCAGCAGTTCGTTGAGTTGCATGATTTGCTGGAGCGTAGTGCGTGAGGGCTTGCAGGGGTTCGGCGAAAGTTTTGCAGCGCCCATGAGATCGAGCGCCGCCCGCGCGGCGCATCGCGACGCAAGGCCGCTCCTACATTTGTTGCAACGTGCCGAACATGTCAGGCCATGGTTGCCCGCCTTGGCGCATGTCTTGAGACAGGTGAGGCGCCAGTGGTGCCCACACTGAAACCGCGTCGTACCCACAAGGCGGACCCGGTAATGGCACAGGATTGACTGGCCCGAAACAGATGTAGGAGCGGCCTTGCGTCGCGATGCGCCGCGCGGGCGGCGCTCGATCTGCTAGGCGCTGCAAAACTTTCGCCTAGCACCTGTCAGCCCTGACGCGCCCCCTCAAACCCCTTGCCCACGCAACCATTCCAGCAACGACTGCAACGGAAACGCCCCAGCCTGGCGCGCCACTTCACGGCCATTCCTGAACAGGATCAGGCTGGGAATCGAGCGGATGCCCAGCTGCCCGGCGAGGTTGCGGTTGGCCTCGCTGTCGAGCTTGGCCAGGCGGCAACGGCCGCTGAGCTGACGGGCGGCCTGCTCGAATACCGGGGCGAAGCTCTTGCACGGGCCGCACCAGTCGGCCCAGACATCCAGCAGCAGCGGCAGGTCGCCCTTGATCTGGGCGGCGTAGGCACCCTCATTCAGTTCGAAGGGCTGAGAGAGCAGCACGTCCTGCTTGCAGCGGCCACATTTGGGGCTGTCGCCCAGGCGCTCGGCGGGCAGGCGGTTGAGACCATTGCAATGGGGGCAGGGGATTACGAGTGGGTCAGCCATGTAGCTCTCCTAGAGGGCATCGTGGGAGAGGCGGTGCCCTCTCCCGCAGAAGGGGATGGTCATGATGAACAGCTGATCTCCAGGTGCTTGCCCCACTCCGGTGGTCGCTCGGCATACGCCTGCATCCCAGGTTGTTCCTCGAACGGCCTGCCCAGCACCTGATGCAGCCGCCGCACTTCACTGTAGTCGCCGCCCTCGGCGGCTTCGATGGCCTTCTGCGCCAGGTAGTTGCGCAGCACGTACAGCGGATTGACCGCATGCATGCGCTCACGACGCCCTTCGGCATTGCCTGGCTCGCGCTCGCAGCGTGCCAGGTACTCGGCGCTCCAGGCGTCGAAGCCGGCCAGGTCGATGAATTCGTCGCGTATCACCTGCAGGGCCTGGGCCACGGGTTGCTCGCCCAGGCGACGGAAGAACAGGGTGTAGTCCACGCCGCCGCGCTGCATGCACTGCAGCAGGCGCTCGACCAGCGCCATATCGTCGTCCTCGGCCGTGGTCAGGCCCAGGCGGCGGCGCATCAGGTCCAGGTAGTGCGCCTGGTACAGGGGCAGGAACAGCCCCAGCGCCTCCTTCAGCGGCTCGACCTCGATCACCGTGGTCAGCGCCTGGGCCAGGGCGCTGAGGTTCCAGTGGGCGATCGGCACCTGGTTGGCGTAGCTGTAGCGTCCCCGGTCGTCGGAGTGGTTGCAGATGAAGTTGGCGTCGAAGTCGTCGAGGAAGGCGTAGGGACCGAAGTCGAAGGTGATGCCGAGAATCGACATGTTGTCGGTGTTCATCACCCCATGGCAGAAGCCATAGGCCTGCCAGCGGGCGATCAGCTCGGCGTTGCGCTCGACGATGCTGCGGAACATGGCCAGGTAGGGTTGTTCGGCGTCGCGGCACTCGGGGTAGTGCTGCTCCAGTACATGGTCGATCAGCTCCCGCTGCTGTTCCGGCTGTTTCGTGTAGTAGAAGTATTCGAAGTGGCCGAAGCGCACGTGGCTCTGGGCCAGGCGCAGGAGCATGGCGGCGCTTTCGCGGGTTTCGCGCCATACCGGGGTGCTCGAACCGATCACGCACAGCGCGCGGCTGCTGGGGATGCCCAGGGCGTGCAGGGCTTCGGAGGCGAGGAACTCGCGGATCGACGAGCGCAGCACGGCGCGGCCATCGCCCATGCGCGAGTAGGGGGTCTGGCCGGCGCCCTTGAGGTGCAGGTCCCAGTGCTCACCGGTATCGTTGAGCACTTCGCCCAGCAGCAGGCCACGGCCATCGCCCAGGCGCGGGTTGTAGGAGCCGAACTGGTGGCCGGAGTAGACCATGGCCCGTGGGTCGGCCTCTTCCCACAGCTTGGCGCCGCTGAACAGCTCGGCGAACACCGGCAGGTCGGCCTGGGCCGGATCGAGGTCGAGCAGGGCCATGGCCGCTTCGCTGGCGACGACCAGGCGTGGGTCGGCAATGGGGTCGGGCAGGACCTGGGTGGAAAATGCGTCGCCGAGTTGGGCGAAGCGGTTGTCGAAGGTGAGTTGGTCGAGGGACTTCACGGGGCCTGCTCCTGGATTCGATGCCATTGGGGCCGCTGTGCGGCCCTTCGCGGGTAAACCCGCTCCCACAGGGATCGCGC
Organism: Pseudomonas sp. GD03858; assembly: GCF_029840925.1. Classification (GTDB taxonomy): domain Bacteria; phylum Pseudomonadota; class Gammaproteobacteria; order Pseudomonadales; family Pseudomonadaceae; genus Aquipseudomonas. The sequence continues at coordinate 88,023 of NZ_JAOCDM010000002.1, read as the reverse complement.
TTGCTCTGTGGGAGCGGGTTTACCCGCGAACGAGGGCGAAGCCCTCGCCGGCATTCTGGGCGGTTACCCCTTTGACGTCCACTCAGACGGGGGGCGTGCTGTCCGGCTTGCGTTCCATCGGGATCAACTGCTGCTTGCCGCCTTTGGTATCCATCAGGAACACCTCTACCTGGCGCACCGAGATCTTGATGTCGTGCGCCTTGAACTCGCGGTTGATATAGCGGTTCATCTCGTCCAGCGTCGGGTTGCGGTCACCCAGGTCGCGTACGTGCATGCGCAGCTCATGGTCCAGCGAGCTCTCGCCGAAGTTGAGGAAGTACACCAGCGGCTCGGGATCCTTGAGCACCCGTGGGTTCTCGTGCGCGCCCTTGAGCAGCAGGTCGCGGACCAGGTCCAGGTCCGAGCCGTAGTCGATGCCCAGCTTGAGCGTCACCCGGGTGACCGTGTCGGTCAGCGACCAGTTGATCAACTGTCCGGTGATGAAGGTCTTGTTGGGGACGATGATGTCCTTGCGATCGAAGTCGGTGATGGTGGTGGCGCGGATGCGGATCTTGCTCACCGTGCCGGACAGGTTGCCGATGGTGATGGTGTCGCCGATGCGCACCGGACGCTCGAACAGGATCATGATGCCGGAGATGAAGTTGGCGAAGATCTCCTGCATGCCGAAGCCCAGGCCCAGCGACAGCGCCGCCACCAGCCATTGCAGCTTGTCCCAGCTGACCCCGAGGGTGGCCAGGGTGCTGACGATGCCGACGCCGGCGATCACATAGGACAGCAGCGTGGTGATCGCATAGGCGCTGCCCTGGGCCAGGTTCAGGCGCGACAGCACCAGTACTTCGAGCAGGCCTGGCAGGTTGCTGGCCAGGGCCACGGCGATGCCGGCGATGACCATGGCGCCGAGCAGGTCGCCGAGGCTGATCGGTACCATGCTGGCCGCAGCGCCCGTGCCGCTGCTGTACTCGTAGAGGGTGATGTTGTTGAGGTAGGAGAACACCGTGATCAGGTCCGCCCACACCCAGTACAGCCCACCGATGAAGCCGCCGAGCAGGGCCAGGCGGATCAGGCGCAGGGACTGCTGGTTGACCTGCTCGATGTCCAGGGTCGGCTCCTCGACCACCACTTCGCCGTCGAGCCCCTCCTTGGCCGCCTGGCGCTTGCTCAGGGCGCGCTGGTAGGCCAGGCGCCGCGCCGCCACCGACAGGCCACGAACGAACGCGGCCTCGATCACCAGCCAGAACAACAGCAGGTAGAGGGTGTAGATCAGTCGGTCGGTGAGCTTGAGGGCGGTGTAGTAGTAGCCGAAGCACACCGCCACGAACAGGGCGATGGGCAGGGCGGTGAAGGCCACTCCGACGGCCTTGCGGAATAGCGAGGTGTCCTGGTGCGCCGGGCTGCTCAGCAGCAGGCGGCTGAGCAACCAGGCCATCAGCGCATAGCAGGTCAGCACCACGCCGATGCCCAGCACGTCGTCGGCCAGGGCCGACGGCTGATGCTCGGCCACCGCCACCACGCCGACCAGGGCCAGTACCACGGTACCGAGCCGGCGCACCCAGCCGCGCAGGAACTCGACCTGGGGCTTGTGCCAACGGAAATGGATCTCGGCCACGCCGCCCGGGGCGAGGATGCGGTAGGCGGTGTAGAACACCAGCCAGGCCTGGGCGATCTGCCACAAGGCGGCGCCGAGGTTGGCGTTCTGTCCGCGGGCGTCGAGCTGCAGGGCATAGCTGCCCAGGGTCAGGGCCAGGGCCACCGGCAGGGCCAGCAGGATGTTGATCAGGATCGCCTGGGGCGTGTGCCACTGGCTGTCGCGCTTGAAGTGGCCGATGTCCTGGTGGACCTTGCCCAGGCGCCGGTACAGCGCCTTGCGCCGCCACAGCAGGGCGCCGATCACCAGGATCAGTGGCAGGAACAGCAACGGCTGCTGCACCAGGCCATCTGCGAGTTCCTTGATGCCGGCGCCCCACGGCAGGCTGGCCACCTGGTAGGTCAGGCGCTCGGGCACCTCGCGCAGCCATTGCCAGTCCAGCGGCTTGTTGCTGGGGATCCAGAACATCTGCTCTTCCAGGGTGGTGCGCAGGTTCTGGGCGGTGCTCAGCAGCTGCTTCTGGTTCAGCTGCAGGGTGATGCACTCGTTGAGCAGCGCCGACAGCTCGCGGTTCAGCCGCTCGAGCAGGTCGCTGCGGGTGATCGCCACTTCCAGCAGGGCCTTGCGCAGCTGTGGGGTGACGTCCTCCTGGGGCTGGTTGGCCAGCAGCTTGTCGACATAGCTGGACGGGCTGCTCATCTGCTCGCGCTGCTGGTTGACCTCGAACTGGTACAGGCGGATATCGGCGATCTGGTCGGCCAGGTCGCGGTCGACCTTCAGGTGCGGCAGCGCCTGCTTCTGCTTGTAGAGGATCTTGGACAGCAGCAGGCTGCCCTTGAGCACGTTGATCTGCTCGTCTAGGGCCTGGTCGGCCTGGGTGAGGGTATCGAGCTGCTGCTTGGTGCGCAGGTTCTGCTGGGTCACCTCGTTGAGGCGGTCGGTGCTGCGCAGCAGGTAGTCGGAGAGCTGCAGGTTGGCGGTGCTCTCGGTGGCCAGCAGGTTGCTGCCACCGGCCTTCTGCGCCTCGAGCGACTGCTGGGTGACGGTCTGCTGCGACTGGGCCAGACGCTTTTCGTTGATCAGCGTCTGCAGGTCCTGGATTTCCTGCTCCAGGCGCGCGGCGCGCTCGATCAGCAGGTCATGGCGGGCATTGCCCAGGTCTTGCAGCACACTGTTGCCGGCCAGTTCCTGGCGGCGCAGCAGGGTGAGGGCATTGAGCGAGGCCAGTTCGGCGTTGAGCTGGTTGCGCTGGTCGGCGTTGAGCGTCTTGCCGCCGTCCTTGCCGCTCTTGAGGCTGTTGTTGATCTGCTGGATGCGGTTCTGGTTGTTGCTGATCTCGGCCTGGGCGCGCTCGGGGCGGGTCTGCGAGTTGATGACCAGGCTGTTGGCTTCGGACAGCGCCTTCTGCAGCTCGCCCTGCTGGGTGCTGCGCTCGCTGAGCATCTGTTCGAGCTGGGGCACGCTGAGGCTGACGTAGCGCTGCGCCACTGGCACGCTGAGGGTGGCCTTGAGCTTGATCAGCTCGCGCTGGCTGTCGCGGATCTCCTGGGGCGCGCTGGCCAGCTGCTGCTTGAGCGCCTCGAGCTTCTTCTCGCTGTCGTCGCGGGCGGCGAGCAGTGCCAGGGTCTGCTCCAGCACCTGTTGCACGGCTTTCTGCTCGGCTTCGGGCAGCTTGCGCTCGGTGATCTTGCTCAGGCTGCTCTGGATGCCCGGGGTGGTCGGGACTTCCACCGCGGCGGCGGCGAACGAGAGGGTCAGGCACAGCCCCAGCAGGGCTGCGCGGCAGTGGTCACGCAGGGACATAGGCAGAGTTCTTGGGTAACGAGGCAAATCGGAGTTTAGAGGAACAACCCGGGTCCGGGTCGGGTACCTTCGGGGAATCTGACGCCCACTTTCTGGATCTTGTTCCCGTCCATGACCGCGACGGTCCAGATCGTGCTGTGCCATTCGATCTGGTCGCCTACTACTGGAGCGCCTCCGACCTTCTGTCGGATGAACTGCGCCAGCGGCATTTTCGCGTCCAGACCGTCGAGTTTCAGGCCATAAAGCGCGGCCACCGCGCCCAGCTCGGCGTCGCCTTCGAGCACGAAGTCGCCGAAGAAGCGCAGGTCCAGGCCACGCTCCGGCGCCTGGCTGAACAGCTTGCCCAGGGCCGGCAGGTTATGTTCGTGGCCGATCACGCAGAGCATGTCGCCGACTTCCAGCACGGTGCTGCCCGACGGGTGCAGCAGTTGCTCGTTGCGAAACAGCGCGGCGATGCGCGTGCCTTCGGGCATCTTCAGCTCGCGCAGGGCGGCGCCGATGCACCATTTCTCGGCGCCCAGGCGGTAGACGAACAGCTCCCACTCGCTGGTGACATGCACCTCGAGCGCGGAGCGGGAAATCGGCGCCGGGTCCGGCGGCACGGTGACTTTCAGCAGCTTGGCCATCCACGGCAGGCTGGTGCCTTGCACCAGCAGCGACACCAGCACGATGAAGAAGGCCAGGTTGAAGAACAGCTGGGCCTGCGGCAGCCCCGCCATCAGCGGGAACACCGCCAGGATGATCGGCACCGCGCCGCGCAGGCCGACCCAGCTGATGAAGCCCTTCTCGCGACCATGGAAAGCCTTGAATGGCAGCAGCGCCGCGACCACCGACAGCGGGCGGGCGACCAGGATCATCCACAGCGCCAGGCCCAGGGCGGGCAGGGCGATGGGCAGCAGGTCGTGGGGTGTGACCAGCAGGCCCAGCACCAGGAACATGCCGATCTGCGCCAGCCAGGCCATGCCGTCGAGCATGTGCAGGATGCCGTGGCGGCTGCGGATCGGCCGGTTGCCCAGCACCAGGCCGCACAGGTAGACGGCGAGGAAGCCACTGCCATGCAGGGCGTTGGTCAGCGAGAACACCGCCAGGCCGCCGGCCACCACCAGGATCGGATACAGGCCGCTGGCCAGGTTGATGCGGTTGACCAGTTGCAGCATCAGCCAGCCACCGCCCAGGCCCATCAGCCCGCCGATGCCGAACTCGCGCAGCAGGTGAGTGAGCAGGCTCCAGTGCAGGCCGGTCTGGCCACTGGCGATCATGTCGATCAGGGTGACGGTGAGAAACACCGCCATCGGGTCGTTGCTGCCCGACTCGATTTCCAGGGTAGCGGTGACCCGCTCGTTCAGGCCCTTGCCGCCGAGCAGCGAGAACACCGCCGCGGCATCGGTGGAACCGACGATGGCGCCGATCAGCAGGCCCTGGATCAGGCTCAGGTCGAACAGCCAGGCGGCGACCATGCCGGTCAGGCCGGTGGTGATCAGTACGCCGACGGTGGCCAGCGATAGCGCCGGCCACAGCGCCACGCGGAAACTCGCCACCCGCGTGCGCAGGCCACCGTCGAGCAGGATTACGGCGAGCGCCAGGTTGCCCACCAGGTAGGCGGTCGGGTAGTTGTTGAAGATGATGCCGCCACCATCGACCCCGGCGAGCATGCCGACGGCGAGAATGATGACCAGGATGGGGATGCCGAGACGCGACGACAGCGAGCTGACCAGGATACTGGCCCCGACCAGCAGAGCGCCGATCAGGAACAGGCTGTTGATGGTGCTCGCATCCAAAGGCGGTACTCCGGGACATCACGGGAAAAGGACCTGGCGCATGAACTAGCAGGTCGCGTGCCAATCGATTCTAACCTGATGAATTGGCAGGCTGTAAAGCGTTTCTGCAGATGAAAAAAGGCACCTCGCGAGGTGCCTTTTTCTTGTTTGCCTGTGAGGGCCCTTTCGCTGGCAAGCCCGCTCCCACAGGTACCGCACTGTCCTTGAGGCCAGTGATATCCCTGTGGAAGCGGGCTTGCCCGCGAAGAGGCCGGTGCAGGCTTACGCCTGCTTCACTTCACGCATAGGCTTGCTCTTCACCGGTGCATCGCCCGCCACGTAGTACTTGGCGGTGCTGCGTGGCAGCGGCTTGCGGCCACGGATCTTGTCCGAGATCTTCTCGGCGATCATGATCGTGGTGGCGTTGAGGTTGCCGGTGATGATCAGCGGCATGATCGACGCATCGACCACTCGCAGGCCCTGCATGCCGTGCACGCGACCTTCGCCGTCGACCACCGCCATGTCGTCGGTGCCCATCTTGCACGAGCAGGATGGGTGGAAGGCGGTTTCGGCGTGCTCGCGGATGAACTTGTCCAGCTCTTCATCGGTTTGCACGTGGGCGCCCGGGCTGATCTCGCGACCACGGTACGGGTCCAGCGCCGGCTGGGCCATGATTTCGCGGGTCAGGCGGATGCCGTCGCGGAATTCCTGCCAGTCCTGCTCGGTGGACATGTAGTTGAACAGGATGCTCGGGTGCTGGCGTGGGTTCTTCGACTTGGCCTGGATGCGACCACGGGCCGGCGAGCGCATGGAGCCCATGTGCGCCTGGAAACCGTGTTCTTTCACACCGTTGGAGCCGTTGTAGTTAATGGCCACCGGCAGGAAGTGGTACTGGATGTTCGGCCATTTGAACTCAGGACGGGTACGGATGAAACCTCCGGCCTCGAACTGGTTGCTGGCGCCGATGCCGGTGCCGTTGAACAGCCACTCGGCACCGATGGCCGGCTGGTTCCACCACAGCAGCGACGGGTACAGCGAAACCGGCTGGGTGCAGGCGTACTGCAGGTACAGTTCCAGGTGGTCCTGCAGGTTCTCGCCGACGCCCGGCAGGTCGTGGACCACTGGGATGTCGAGGCTTTCCAGCAGGGCGCGTGGGCCGACGCCGGAGCGCTGCAGCAGCTGCGGCGAGGCGATGGCGCCGGAGGAAACGATGACTTCCTTGCGCGCGCGAGCTTCGACGCGCTCTTCGCTGTCACCTACCAGGTAGGTCACGCCAACGGCGCGCTTGCCGTCGAACAGCACGCGGTCGCTCAGGGCATGGGTGACGATGGTCAGGTTCGGGCGCTTCTTGGCCTGGTCCAGGTAGCCGCGGGCGGTGCTGGAGCGACGGCCTTTCTTGGTCACCGAACGGTCCATCGGGCCGAAGCCTTCCTGCTGGTAGCCGTTGAGGTCTTCGGTGCGCGGGTAACCGGCCTGCACGCCGGCTTCGACCATGGCGTGGAACAGCGGGTTGTTGCCGGCTTTCGGCGTGGCCACGCTGACCGGGCCTTCGCCGCCGTGGTAGTCGTTCGGGCCGATGTCGCGGGTTTCCGCTTTGCGGAAGTACGGCAGGCAGTCCAGGTAGGTCCAGTCCTCGAGGCCTGGCAGTTCCGCCCAGCCGTCGAAGTCCATGGCGTTGCCACGGATGTAGCACATGCCGTTGATCAGCGACGAGCCACCCAGGCCCTTGCCGCGACCACATTCCATGCGGCGGCCGTCCATGAACGGCTCCGGGTCGGTCTCGTAGGCCCAGTTGTAGCGGCGGCCTTGCAGTGGGAAGGCCAGTGCGGCCGGCATCTGGGTGCGGAAGTCGAAGCGGTAGTCGGGGCCACCGGCTTCCAGCAGCAGCACGGAGACGCTGGCGTCTTCGGTCAGGCGGGTGGCCAGGGTGTTACCGGCCGAGCCGGCACCGACGATGATGTAATCGTATTCCATGGGTTACTCCCATTTGAGCGGCAAGCTTCAAGCTGCAAGAAAAAGCAGTCGTGCGAAGCTCGCGAATGGATGAGGCCTGCAAGGGCCGGTGGCATGACGCCGACCGGCTCTTTCTTGCAGCTTGAAGCTTGGGGCTTGCAACTGGCCTTAGAAGACCGAGTTGTAGCCGCCCAGCTCGACCTGGACCGACTTGATGCGAGTGTATTGAGCCAGCGAGCTGACACCGTTCTCACGGCCGACGCCCGACTGCTTGTAGCCGCCAACCGGCATTTCGGCCGGCGACTCGCCCCAGGCGTTGATCCAGCAGATACCGGCTTCGAGCTTGTGGATGATGCGGTGGGCGCGGCTGATGTCGTTGGTGCACACGCCAGCGGCCAGACCGTATTCGGTGTCGTTGGCGCGGCGGATGACTTCTTCCTCGCTCTCGTAGCTGAGGATGCTCATCACTGGGCCGAAGATCTCTTCCTTGACGATGGTCATGTCGTCGCTGCAGTCGGTGAACACGGTCGGGGCCACGAACGCGCCCTTGGCGAAGTCGCCGTCCAGCAGGCGCTCACCGCCGCACAGCACACGGGCGCCTTCTTCTTTACCCTTGGCGATGTACGACAGCACGCTTTCCATGTGCTGGAAGCTGACCAGCGGGCCGAAGTTGGTGTTCTCGTCTTCCGGGTTGCCGGCACGGATGCGGGCGACGCGCTCGGCGATCTTGGCTTCGAAGGCGGCTTTCATCGCAGCAGGGATGAACACGCGGGTGCCGTTGGTGCAGACCTGACCGGAGCTGTAGAAGTTGGCCATCATGGCGATGTCGGCGGCCTTGTCCAGGTCGGCGTCGTCGCAGATGATCAGCGGCGACTTGCCGCCCAGTTCCATGGTCACTTCCTTGAGCGAGGAGCTGGAGGCGCTGGCCATGACTTTCTTGCCGGTGGTGGTGCCGCCGGTGAAGGAGACTTTCTCGATGCGCGGGTGCTCGGTCAGCCAGGTGCCGACTTCGCGGCCGCTGCCGGTCAGGACGTTGAACACGCCGTTCGGCAGGCCAGCTTCGGTGAAGATCTCGGCCAGTTTCAGGGTGGTCAGCGAGGTGACTTCCGACGGCTTGAAGATCATCGCGTTGCCAGCGGCCAGGGCCGGGGCGGATTTCCACAGGGCGATCTGGATCGGGTAGTTCCAGGCGCCGATACCGACGGTCACGCCCAGCGGCTCGCGGCGGGTGTAGACGAAGGACGATTCGCGCAGCGGGATCTGCTCGCCTTCGATGGCCGGTACCAGGCCTGCGTAGTATTCCAGCACGTCGGCGCCGGTGACGATGTCGACGTAACGGGTTTCGGAGTAGGACTTGCCGGTGTCCAGGGTTTCCAGCATGGCCAGCTCGTCGTTGCGCTCGCGCAGGATGTCGACTGCGCGGCGCAGGATGCGCGAACGCTGCATGGCGGTCATCGCGGCCCAGATTTTCTGGCCGCGCTCGGCGCTCTCGACAGCCTTCTCGACGTCAGCCTGGGTGGCGCGCTGCACGTGGGCGAGGACTTCGCCGGTGGCCGGGTTGATGGCTTCGAAGGTGGCGTCGCTGCCAGCGTCGACGTAAGCGCCATCAATGTAGAGTTTTTGCGTTCCGAAACGGGCCATAGTGTCCTCGCAAGTGCAGTGTGTGGTTGGCTGCCGCGTCACGCTCCTGCCGATTGGCTGGTCGCTGCGCGCGGCTGTTCAGAGGCCTGGTCGGTTGTGCCCAGGGACTGCTGTTTAGCCAGTTGTAGATCCATGTATTCGTAAGCAATTCGTATCGCCTGGTCGGTGTCGAATGCATCTCCCGACAGGGCGCCACGCAGCCACAGGCCGTCGATCAGGGCCGCCAGCCCGCGGGCGGCCTTGCGCGCATGGTAGAGCGGCAGGACGCGGCGGAACTGGCAGCACAGGTTGGAATACAGGCGGTGATCGTTGATCCGCTGCAACCTGTGCAAAGACGGCTGGTGCATGCTGGAGGCCCAGAAGGCCAGCCAGGTTTTCATTGCCGGGCCATTCACCTGGCTCGCATCGAAGTTGCCTTCGATGATCACCTTCAGGTGGGCACGCGGGCTGTCGTCCGTGAGTGCCTGACGACGCGCGATCACACCCTCGTTGAGCATGTTCATGATGTAGCGCATCGTCGCTGCGATCAGGCCGTTCTTGTCCTGAAAGTAGTGACTGATGATGCCGTTCGACACGCCGGCCAAACGGGCAATCAGCGCAATGCTGGCATCTCCCAGTCCGACCTGATCGACCGCCTGCAACGTGGCTTCGATCAACTGCTGGCGGCGGATGGGTTGCATACCGACCTTGGGCATCTTGCTATCTCCTCAGGCCTGCGGACAGACGACGAGCGGCTGCCTCGGCGAAGGCCAGTCTATTTTGTTTTGATTGAACGTTCAATCAATAAAGAATAAGCTCTGCGACAATTTGTGCCATTGACAGTTTTTCAGGCGGTCAAGAGGGCACGAATCGACACCCCAGGAAATCGTGTAACCCCCGGAATACAAGGCGTTGACGGGCATGAGCGATGCAAAGGACAGATTCTGCCGAGCGGTCATGGACTGCGCGGGCGGCCCTTGGAGCGGGCCAGGTGGTCTGTGGCGAATGCGCGCACCTTCTGCTGAGTGCGTGGCAAGGCGACAGGCGGCCGGTCTGTTTTTTTTGCAGCGTTTCGATTCGGGATCACGGTTTCCAGGTGCCTTTTATAACACCTTGCGCAGTAGGGCTATTGCACCAATTGCGCGGGAAATAACTGTATAGCCTCCACTGCCGCACTGCCCGGAGCATTCGTGCAATGAGTTCTGCCTCCCTGACAAAGCCTCCCGCCGAGCGGGTACGGGTCAATCGCGTGGTGTTCTTCACCTCGGCGATGATGATCCTCGTTCTGACTGCCTTGCTGATCGCTGTCCCCGAAACCGCCGGCCAGGTGCTGGGCGTCGCCCAGAAATGGCTGACCCGTACCTTCGGCTGGTATTACATGCTGGTCATCTGCGGTTACCTGCTGTTCGTCGTCTACCTGGCCTTCTCCGACTTCGGCAAGCTCAAGCTTGGCGGCAAGGACGACACCCCCGATTTCAGCTACGGCGCCTGGGCCGGCATGCTGTTCTCCTCGGGCATCGGTATCTCGCTGTTGTACTTCGGCGCCTCCGAGCCGCTGGACCATTACTTCAACCCGCCGGAAGGCACGCCTGCCAGCCTCGAGGCCGCGCGCCAGGGCCTGCAGCTGACCTTCCTGCACTGGGGCCTGCACGGCTGGGCGATCTACGCCCTGGTGGGTCTTGCCGTGGGTTACTTCGCCTACCGTCACAACCAGCCGCTGGCACTGCGCTCGGCGCTGTACCCGCTGGTCGGTGAGCGTTGGGTCAAGGGCGGCGCCGGCCATGCCGTGGACATCTTCGGCATGTTCGTCACCCTGCTGGGCCTGGTGACCAACCTCGGCATCGGCTCGATGCAGGTGGCGTCCGGTCTGGAATACCTGTTCGGCATGGATCACAGCAAGACCAACCTGCTGGTGGTGATCCTGGTCATGGCCGGCGTGGCCACCGTGGCGGCCGTGTCCGGCGTGGAGAACGGCATCCGCCGCCTGTCCAACCTGAACATCCTGCTGTTCAGCGGCCTGCTGATCTTCGTGCTGCTGGCCGGCAACACCCTGCACCTGCTCAATGGCTTCGTGCAGAACGTCGGCGACTACCTCAACGGTGTCGTGCTCAAGACCTTCGACCTCTACGTCTATGAAGGCGACAGCGACAAGTCCGAGCGCTGGCTGGGCCTGTGGACCGTGTTCTACTGGGCCTGGTGGATCTCCTGGGGCCCGTTCGTCGGCATGTTCATCGCCCGTATCTCCAAGGGCCGTACCGTGCGCCAGCTGGTCAGCGGCGTGTTGCTGATCCCGCTGGGCTTCACCCTGGCCTGGCTGTCGATCTTCGGCAACACTGCGCTGGACCTGGTGATCAACCAGGGCGCCGTGGAGTTGGGCAAGACCGCGCTCGAACAGCCGTCGATGTCGATCTACCAGCTGCTGGAATTCTTCCCGGCCGCCAAGATCGTCATCGGTGTGGCGGTGTTCGTCGGCTTCGTGCTGTTCCTGACCCCGGCCGACTCCGGCGCGGTGATGATGGCCAACCTGTCGTGCAAAGGCGGCAAGGTCGACGAGGATGCCCCGCACTGGATGGTGGTGTTCTGGTCGGTGGTCATCACCCTGGTCACCATCGGCCTGCTGTTCGCCGGTAACTTCGAAGCCATGCAGACCATGGTGGTACTGGCCGGCCTGCCGTTCTCGGTGGTCCTGGTGCTGTTCATGTTCGGCCTGATGAAAGCCATGAAGCAAGACGTCGCGGTCGAGAGCGAGCGCGCCGAACTGGCCGCCCGTGGTCGTCGTGGCTTCAGCGAGCGCCTGAGCCAGCTGGAGCTGCAACCGACCCAGGCCGTGGTCCAGCGCTTCATGGACAAGCAGGTCAGCCCGGCGCTGAAAGAGGCCGCCGAGCAGCTGCGTACCCTGGGCTTCGAGGTCGAGACCCGCGTCGGCCAGTCGCGCAACATGATGGGCCTGCGGGTGATGATGGAAGAGGGCAACCCGTTCGTCTACGAAGCCAGCCTGGACGGCTACCTGGCCGCGCCGAGCGAGGCGCCGGTCGAAGGCGAGCCGGAAGTGCGCCAGCGCTTCTACCGTGCCGAGGTGTACCTGCACGATGGCAGCCAGGAATACGACCTGATGGGCTTCACCCGCGAGCAGATCGTGCGTGACGTGCTCGATCAGTTCGAAAGCCACCGCCAGCTGCTGGGGCGTGTGTACAGCTGATCACGGCTGATATGAGCGAGGGGCCCGGCGCGCAAGCGTCGGGCCCTTCGTCGTTGTGGGCGATGGTGTTGCAAGAGTAGCGCCTGGCTGTGCTGGCCGTGGCTTAGCGTGGTCCTCCGAATCCTCGACCGGAGTACTCTCATGGCTACAATCACGGTACCTTCACTCACCCTCAAGGACGCTGTCGCACGACAGTTCGCCCATCGACCCACGCTGCGCCAGGTACTGGGCAGGGAGTGTTTCAAGATCCTTGTCCGGCACTATCCGCTGGTCATCAGCAGCTACCCGCACCTCGACAGCCTGGCAGGGTTTACCCTGATGCGTGCGCGGGATGCGACCGGATGGGTCCGCTACACCCCCTTGCTCGATTACTTGCTCGAGGTGTTTCTGGTGGGGGGCCAGGTTGCACTGACTGACGATGATCACCTGAGCCTCGATCCACCACACCGTTTTCGTGCTGCCGAGGTGATCACCCGGGACATGTCGCCATCGGCGGTCAATCTTCACCTGAGCCAGTTGAATGATGACCTCGACCAACTGCTGTCAGGCCTGGTCGATCGGTTCCAGCAGGCCCAGGTCAGTTTCTGGAACGGCAGCGAGGCAGACGTGGGCGTCGTGCGTGTCGACTGGATGATGCAGATGCTCAAGGCAGCCCTGGCACGCAATGTCGAGCACCAAGGCTTGAGCGAGCCGATCAAGACGTTGCTGTATGGGGTGTTGATGGGGAACAGCGGCACGGTGCAGGTGCATGCTGTCGAGTGCTGCATGACGGTCGATGGCAGCGAGTACCGGGAGCTGTTGCCGAACCTGCTGATCAGCGGCGAGGCCGAAGAGGGCAGTCTGCTGGTGTGGTGCGAGCCTTCCGCAAGCGTGCAAGTCTTCGACGATATCCTGGGGTTCGCCGAGGCTTTGAGGAACTCGCTCGCCGCCCGCTACCGGTTCGACACGCTGTCATGGTCGCGCAGCCTGCTGCAGGGAGACCCCTTTTCCGGGCAGGCGAGGCTGTTGCTGCAGTGCACGCTGGAGCGCGTCGAGCGGCTGAAGCTGTGGCAGGCCGACACGATTCACGCGCTAGAGGCCTGCTTCGAAATATGGAGTGATCCATCGCGCGATCTTCCCGAAACCGTGGGGCCGAGTCTTGACCTGCCCACGGTCGAGCTACCCGCCTGGCTAAGCCAGGCCAGCAGTGCCGATCGCTTCGAATACCAGATGGCGTTGCAAGAGCAGGGCGCCCGCCAAGCGCTCTCCAAGGGCGTCACCTCGCTGGACGGTATAGAGACTTTGCATGCCTACACCGTGCGCCGCTTGAGCGAGCGGATGCAGGCCGACCATCCCCAGCGGGCGCCTTACGACCCTGACCAGTTGCTGATCACCCTGGCGGTTCCCGATCCGGCGGTGGACGTCGAGTTGCCAGCAGCCCTGAAGCCTGCAAGGCGCCTCAGTCTGACGGAACTGGCGTATACCCAGCCGTCGGTCGAAGCGCTGGAAGTGGTGACGGGCGTAAGCCGGGCCGATGGCCAAGCCGTCAATGGTTGGATGAATCCAGCCTACGTGAACCAATTGGTGGCAGGCGCGGACATCGGCGGTACCTACCCGGCCTATGCCGGACGCCTGCTCGATGACAGTGCCGGCCAGGCTGATCGAATCGCTCGGTTTGCCACCGAATGGCGCAGCGCATTGTTGTTCCAGGCACTGCGGGCGAAGATCGAAGGGCACCTGGATGAGGAATGCTGGCAGGTCGTAGCGGCTTTCTGTCGCAGTACCCGGGATTTCGCCGAGTACTTGAGCATCGCGCCATTGGCCTTCAAGTGCGCACCGGGCGCCAAGTCAGCGGACAAGGTCTTGGGCATGTTCGTGATTCGCTTCAATCTGCTGGACAAATGGATACTGTACCGCCCCATGTACGAAACCCAGGCGATCCTGCCCTTTGCCGGCCTGGATGCCTTGATGGTGAAGCTGCGCGAGACGGGTGAACTGCAGCAGAATGTCTTGGACTGGCTGCCTGACGATGTGCGTTCGGTCTATGACAACGGTGGTTTCAGCCGACCGCACCTGCATGATGCGCTGAAGTCGATCATGCACTTGCTGACCTTGGAAACCGATAACGTGGCAACCTATCTGGAGAGCCTGCGTGAGCCGGCGAAGGCCACGCCGAAATTCTGGTTGGCCGATCTCGATGCGCGGATGTACCAGGCCCGGGGTCAAATGCTGCTGATGTTGGCTTCGCGGCAGACCGTGTCGAACGCACAGCGCCGTTGGGCAATCGCCAACCAGATGGGGTGGCTGTTGTTCAACCTGGTCACGCCCATGCTGCCAGGTCCCCTGGCCGCCGTGACGTGGCTGGCGGCGCTGGTGCATAGCCTGCCGGATGATTTTCGTGCGTTGGCCAGCGGCGACGATGCGCAGAAGTCGCTCGCGCTGGTCGACGTGCTCAACAACCTGGCCATGCTGCTGGTTCACGGGCAGGGGGCCAAGGATGGCCAGGCAACGCTTGCCGTCAACGACAACTCCGTCACCCTGCAAGGTCCGCCCCGGCGTATGGTGCCTTGGGAGGCTCCAGCCTCCGTGTTTGGGGAGCAGGCCGGTTTGTCCGGTGAAGACGTTGACGTCCAGGCATCGCGGCCAGTGCGCGTCGTAGAGGCGCCTGCCCCCGAGCAGGCGATGGAGGACCGCGCGGCCTTGCAGGCCTGCGATTGGAACGAGCAGCGCTTCAACGTTCTGACACCGTCATTGCGGGCACAGCTGGCGACGTACGAGGCGTCGATCTCCTTGAGTGGTCGATTGGTCGAGCGGCAATGGCCGATGCGCGGACTGGTGAAGGTGGATGGGCACCTGTACCTGGCGCTCGACGGACGGCCCTACGAAGTGCGCGTGGATTGGGGCAGCGCGCGAATCGTGACGTCCGATGGCCGGGAAGGCCCCTGGTTGCGTCCAGGCGGTGAAGGTTGGGAGCTCGACCTGGGGCTCAGAGGGGGCTCGGGCCGGGGGCGCGCAGCGGGAGCTGCCAGCTCTACGCGCAGAAATCAGGCCAAAGGGCAAGAGATCCTGAAGAAGATCAGTGCTTGCAACACTACGATCCGGGGGATGAACGACAACATCTCCAAGATGCAGGAGACGCTGAACAAAGACAATGCCGACCTCAAGCTCCAGAGGGCCGCAGTGCATGTGCCTGGCAGCACCGCATACAAGAGAATGGCGGTGCTGGAAGCGAGTGTCAAAAGTCAGCTTGTGACGATTCGCGAGACCGCCCAGAAGCGGGAGGGCATTCGATATTCCATGATGGTTCACAACGACGATCTTCTGGCACTGCTCGATAAAGCCAAGAAGGGAAAAGTCCCCTTCCTCAACCATGACGAACGGTATGGTGTTTCTCTCAGGCTGCTGGTGGGGGAAGGTTTCACGTTGCTGAGCGTTCTGACCAAAGCCAACAGGTCTCCGGAGTTGCGTGAAGCGCGAGAGCGAGCATTTGCCGAGAACAGTGACTTGGCGGTCGAATGGCCAATCTACCAACGCGCTTTGCGTGAAGCTGTCGAAAACGAAGAGCTCATGATCCGTGCGTTGGCGCTCATCGACAAACGGGTCGTCGAGCTGCCGCCGGAGGCGCAGGTCAGCTATCTGGAGAACTCATTCAGCCGGGAGCAACTGATCGAGCAACGCCAGCAAACCTATGTCGACTATCGCTTCCATGCTGCATTGGGCTACGCCAACCTGGCGCTCGATGTCACCAGGGTCACCGATGTCCATAGGCTTGCACGTGTCTCGAGACAGCTGGCGGGTCTCTCCTTGCGTGTCGTCAGTGCCGCGCATCGCAATGTGCTGATGAGCGATGTGAGCATCGATGATCGCCTGGAGATCCTGCAGACTGCCTGGCGTCGATATGGCAACGCAATCGTGAAGGCCGATGTACTCCTGCACAGAGACACCGAGACCTACGACCCGGAAATGATCAGGCGCTACAAGGCGCGCATGAACGAGCTCAAGGACGCCATGGCGGCGGACTTGCTCCGGGCGCAGGCGCAAGCCGAGGGCGAGCCGGTAGCGGTCGAGATTTCGCCCTATCCAGTGAAAACCGGCTACCGCGCCGTGCGGACCCGAGCACAGATGCTGGTCATCGCCAGCGAGGTCGTTCAAGAGGACGGTACGACGGTCTTGCAGGTGATCGAGCCGTTGAGCAACAGGGTGCTGTTGCAGTTCGAAGCCAATGAACACGGGGATTGGGTCCAGACCGGAGGAGCTGCCGATCTCGCGCTTGGCGATGAATCCGGGTCCGAATCGGGGTCGGTTTCCAGAACGGAGGCCGTCTCCAGACCGGTGTCCGAGAGTGAGGCTGAATCGGAGTCGGACACTGAATCCAGCTCGAGCTCGGACACAGCCTCTGCTGCGGCTGGCGGCGGCAAAGGCGCGCAGCTGATCGACATCGCCAGGCATCTGGAAACCCAGGCGCTGGCCGATAGCGCGAGGGTGGAGACGATCGCGCGGGGTTACCTCGATGGCGATGCGGGGTCCGAGGCGCTGATCGAACTGGTCAACGGGCATCTGCAACAACTCGAGGACGCCAGGAGCGCCCTGCAGCGTGCGGGAGAGCAGACAGAACGTATCGAGGCGCGTATCGCGCAATGGCAAACCAACAAAGAGAACTGGTTGACCCAGTTGTACAAGGGCACCGCCTATCCAGACCTCGAGGCCCTGCGATTCCTGTTCGAGCATGGCCGGTTGAGAATCACCTACAGGTCGCGCTCGGTCATCGCCAATGGCTCGGCCATGGACGAGTACATGATCCACTGGTTGAACACTCCCCACGGTTCGGGGAAAGGCACCGAGCTTTGGGTCGCGCATTTCCATTTCGATCATCAAGGGGATGTCGCCACCGCGTTTACGCGCGGCCATCTCAAGATCGCGAGCCAGCGCATGAAGAAAGGCCCTGGCGTCAACTACGGTCGGATTACCTACGAGCAGGTCAAGGACATCATTCCATTCAACCGGTGATGCCCTGCGACGGTAACTGGCCATGCAGCGGCGGGATTGGTCCGTCATGAGCATCGCCATGCGGATGTAGCCGCCTCAACCAATGCCCCGGTTTTTCAACCGGGGCATCTTTCTTCACTGATCGAGCGCCGGTGCAGGCCGGTTGTCCAGGCTCATGCGAGCAAAGATCGATGGTAGTGCATGAGTAGCGCGTGGCGATGGCCGCAGCGGCTTAGCGTAGGCCCGTAATCACCAAGCGGAGAATCTACCCATGGCTACCCCTGCGACACCCCCGGTTACCATCAGAGAAGCCGTCGTGCTTCAGTTTGCCCAGCGCCCCTCGCTGCGTTACGTCCTGAGCAAGGCAATCCATGAGCTCCTGCTCAAGCATGATCCTGACAAGGTCACGGCCACGATCGACCATCACTCTGAAGAGCCCTACACGCTGGTTCGTCCCGGCCTGGACGGCAAGCTGCGACCTGAAAGGTTGCTGTCGTTGTTGCTGGGTGTGTTCGTGCAAGGCCAGAGGGTCGCCTTTGGTGTGCGCGATACGCTACGCCTGAAGGCTTTTGGGTTTTCCTACCTGGAAGACTTCTTCGAGCAGGTGACCGGCGTCGACAGTGACGACGACTCGATCGAACTGCCACTCGCCCCTCTCAACGACGCTTTCAACGAGCTGCTGGAGTCTCTGGTCGCCAAGTTCCAGCAAGCGCAGGCGAACTTCTGGGATCAGGACAACGGTGCTACCGCGAGCATTGCACACATCAGCCGGCATGGCTGGATGCGCGAAGTGCTGAGATCGATCCAGTTGAACCACGTGGTGCGCTCCGACTGGGGCGATGAGGAGAAGGACTGTCTCTATGCGGTGATGCTGGGACTCAAGAGTAGTGCCTCGGTTTCGGCTATCGAACTGACTTTCACGGTTGATGGTGCTTCGTTCAAACAGTTGCTGCCAGACCTGCTGATCGAAGCCGAGCGCGAGACGAGCACGCTCATCGTGCGTTGCGAGCCCGGTGGGCGTATCCAGCGCTTCGAATCACTGGCGGACTTCACCGACAACCTGCGCGACGAGCTGGCGCAGCGCTTGGATTTCGATGAGCTGACCTGGCAGCGGCGTACGTTCACTGCCGATCCTTTCCTGCAGCAGTCGGGCTTATTGCTGGACAGCCTGCTGGCGGATGTCGAGCGCTTGATTGCGGCGTCGGAGCCGGACCGTTTCGAATACCAGGTCGCCATGCTGGACCTGGCCGCTGCCCAGGGGCTTTCCCGAGGAAAGACCTCGCTCGACGGGGTGGAGGACCTGCACGCTTTCGCGGTGCGGCGCCTGAAGGAGCAGATGGCTCTGGATCATCCGGATGAGCCAGGCCCGGCGCCAGATGAGGTATTGGTCCATGTCTCGGTACCGGACCCTATCGTCGACGTGGAGCTGCCGGTGAAACTCAAGCCCGTGGGCAGCAAGACCTTGGCCGAGTTTTCCATTGCTCGTCTGGACGGCCAGGAGGACGCGCTGATTTCCTCGATCAGCCATCGCGATGGAAAACCGCTGGCCGCCTGGATGACGCCTGTTCAGGTGGTCGAGCTGGTCGAGAGGGTCGATATCGGTGGCACCTATCCGGCATACGTCGCTACTCTGCTCGACGATTCGGTCCAGCAGGCCGCTCGGATCGAACGGTTCGGTCGCGAGTGGCGCTGCGCATTGCTGTTCGATGCCTTGCGCGCCAAGGTCGAGGGTAAGCTGGACGCCGCGTGCTGGCGAGCATTGGCCGAGTTCTGCCGCAGCGAAAGGGATCTGAAGGGCAACATCGATATCGCGCCCCTGGCGTTCAAGGCCGATGCGGACAGTCAGCGGCGGGATGCCGCCATGTACATGTACGTCATTCGCCTGCGCGAGCCCGCGGCGGTATTGCTGTATCGTCCGCTTTACCAGCAACAGTCTTTGCTCAGCTACGCCGACGAGGCCGCCTTGATGGACGCGATCAGCGCGGCGGGCGAGCTTCAGGACAGTGTTCTGCAATGGCTGCCTGAAACGGTTTTCAACGTTTATGCACGAGGTGGTTTCCTGGAGCCGCACCTGCGGCGAGTCATCTTCGATACCTCGATCTGGCCGGAACCGGTCAAGCCTGTGAGGCTGGCCCTGAGTCCGTTCCTGGTGGACATCGATACATGGATGTATGACGACAAGCGCCGAGCGTTGATCCTGCTGGCAGGACGTGGCGCCATTTCCAACACCCAGCAGAGGTGGGCCACGATCAAGCGCTTTGGGTGGTTGCTGTTCGATCTCGTCGCTCCCGTGCTGCCGGGGGCGCTGGGCAAGGTGGCCTGGGTCGCCGGCTTGCTGGCGCCCTTGCTGGAAACGGAAAAAGGTACAAGGCCCGAAGGTGCCGACACGATTCTCGCTGTCGACCTGGCGGCCAACCTGTCCATGGCGCTGCTGCATGAACGCCTTCCTGAAACCAGGCCAAAAACCTACGGACCTGAGTCGGAGCCGTCCAGGCTGGCCGGACCGGCGCTACGTGAACCGTTCCGTGTGGCGCAGGTAGCGCAGCAGGTCAGGCATGAACCGGAGGATCTGGCATTGCAGGATTGGACCGGGCATGTCTCGCTGGGGCACGGCTGGGGCGTTGGTCCCTATGCGCAGCGTGAGATTCTCAAGCCTTTCAAGGCTGTCGTCGATCTGGCGGGCGTGGTGCCCCACAACGATGTTTACCAGCATGACGGGCGCTCCTATGTCGCTGTGCTGGGTGACAAATACCAGGTGGTGCTCGAGGGGGAGGGGCGGCGCATCGTTGGCCCGGCCGGTGAGCCTGGCCCTTGGCTGTTTCACGACGGTGGCTGGCGGGTACGAATCGATGGTTTTGCCTTGGGTGGTGCCCCGAAGCGCACAGGAGGCGCGCGGGTCACTCAAGCACAGGTCAAGAGCCAGGCGAGCGCACTCAAGACGCTGATCAATAACTACGACACGTTCAAGGCTGATGCGTTCAAGTTGAGCGAAATCGAAACGGGCTGTCGAGTCGACTGGGATAAAGCTCAAACCTTCAAGAGCAATATCGAGCAAAGCAGCAGCGGGCTCGAAAAAGACAAGCGCGATCTATTGCTGTCTCTGAGCGAGAAGAAACTAAGCGATACGAAAGCCGCGTTCGAAAAAGCGCGCAGCGATTATGTCGTTCATATGGAGAAAATGGTCGAAAACGATCTCCAGGTCATCTCCGGTGCAGAGAAACTGATCGACATGCAGCGGCGTCCCGGCATCGCCAAAGTACTCGACCGTATCACTCTTGAGGCGCAGATCATCTTCTCCCGCGAGACCATCGTGAGAAGCATTTGGGGGGCTACGCCGCGCCTGAGTGACATGATCGACTACCCCGGTCTCAGCAAATTGGGGAGTATGTTGCATGGCCGAATCGTCACCGAGGTCCCCGAGCTTTACCAGACGTTCCGCCAGCGCATAAGCGAAACGACGCTGTTGCAAGAGCGCCAGATCAAGCTTAGCAGCCAGCTCGACCAGCAATTGCCTTACCTCGATCCGCAGGGAGAGCTGGTCAGGGATGCCGAAGACCGTGTTGTGCTGCGGGTCGGTGAGCTGATGAAGCAGCGTACCCTGACGACCGTGGACATCCAGTTCCAGCAAGCGGTGCACTATTGCGAACTGACGATCCACTATGAAATGGCGGATCCGACGCGCAAGCTCATGCGCTATCGCCAGACATTGATGAGCTTGCATTTGCGCGCCGCGGCCTATGCCCATGGCGAGGCGCAGTTCGGCAGCCTGACAGCCTCCGATCAGGTCGAGGCCCTGCAAAGCGCCTGGGACGAATACACCTCGGCGATCGTCGGTGCGATGGACATCAGGCGTGAGGGTAGTGCGTTGTTGGACATGAGCAGGCTCGATCAATATATCGAGGTGATCGAGTTGCTCAAGAAGGATGCGGGCGATCGTCTGGTCGAGGCGATCAGTGCCTCGGATGGCGATTCAGTCCCGGCTGTTGGCGCATACGATCCGAGTGGGCGCGTTCGCGCGGTGGCGCACAGAGCCGATGGTCAGATCATGGTGGGCGAGCGGATCGAGGTGGATGGTAAGCCGGTGCTGGAAGTCCGCGACCCGGGGAGCAATCAGGTGATCGCCCACTTCGAGCTCAAGGGGCAGGAGTGGGTCGAGGTGGTGGAGCCCCCTGCGCCTTCGCCGACGGTGAGCGAGAGCGAGCTGCTTGCGCAGGGCTCAGAGGTACTTGCCAGAGACCAATTGTTTCGAACGCCTGTCGACCAGAAGCTCAAACCCGGTCTGCTGGTACGGGCGATAGATGAGCAAATTAGCGAGCTGCAGCATCTGGCTGATGCGTTTGGCGACAACTCGGGAACCGTCGCATTGCAGGTCAAGGAACAGCTTGCCCAATGGCCGGCCAGGCGGGAGTTCTTGTTGACGGAGCTGTACAAGACAACGCGCTTCCCTGATTTTGCAGGCATGCGCTTTCTCCAGAAGCACAACCTCATTCAAGTGCAGTACCAGCGCAATCGCAAGGTGCTCAGCGATGGAGGGGCACTGGACGAGTACGCTGTCCGGCTGCGTCAGGGCAAGGACGGAAAGCCTGGGAAAAACCTCTGGGCGGTGCACTACCACTATGTCGGGCAGGCCGATCCGGCGAACGAATTCTTCCAGGCTCACATCAAAACCTGGGAGCAGCGCTTGTACGGTAGCAAGGACGCCAAGCGCCTGGCTGCCCAAGGCGATCGGATTCACCGTGAGCTGCTGACGGCCGAGCAAGGGAAAACGATCATCGGCTGGGCAGAAAGCACGAAGGCCTAGCGGGCTGGGGGGCGCAATCGTCGACATCAGCCCATCGAGGTGATGTTCAGCGATTGTTGTAGCGCCCTTGGTGGCCGTGGCCTGGCATGGCCTGGTTGCCGCGTTCGGCGATCATCTGGCGCAGGCCGACCAGTTCGATGCCCTGGCTCTTGAGCCGGGGCATTTGTTTTTCCAGCACCTCGAGTGTCTGCGGGTAGGGGTGGCCGATCAGCACCGCCGAGCCTTGCTTGCGTGCCAAGGTGACACCCTGTTGCAGCTGTGCGCTGATCGCTTGCACGGTGCGCTCGTCGTCAAGAAACACATCGCGCGAGACATGGGCCAGACCGACGGCCTGCGCCTCGGCGGCGGCTACCGTGGCGGCGCTGGTGCGGCTGTCGACGAAGAACAGGTGGCGGCGCTGCAGTTCCTCCATCAACCAGTGCATCGGCTCGCGCTGGGCGGTCATGCGGCTGCCCATGTGGTTGTTGAGGCCGGCGGCGTAGGGCACCTTGGCCAACGCCGCGTTCAGGCGTCGGGCCAGCTCTTCGATCGGTGTGCCGGGGTGCCAGGCGTAGGGGCCGGTGGCCGGATCCATGGGCATGTGCAGGATCACCGTCTTGCCCGCCTTGTGCGCTTGGCGGGCGAAGTCGTTGGCATGCGGGGTGTCGGGCATGATCGCCATCGTCACCGGCCCGGGCAGAGCGAGGGTACGGCTGTCGCGCTCGGCGCTCTGGCCCAGGTCGTCGATGATGATGGCCATGTAGGCCTTGACCGGCGCCGCCTGGGCAACGCCAGCCAGGAGCCAGAACAGCGTGAATAGCAGATAACGCATGGGAAGCGGTCAGTCGCCCTTGGTGATATTCAGACCCTTGAGCAGGCTGAGGGCCTGGCTGAGCTGGAAGTCGTTGTCCTGCGGGCGATCCTTGCGCTTGCTGCTGCCGCTCGGGCGGTCGGCACCACCGTTGCCATTGCCCAGGTGACCCTGCAGGTCGGCTTCCTTGAAGTTGTCGTTGTCGGCCTCGGCGGTAAGCTTGGCCGGACGTACCTCGATGTCCGGGACGATGCCCTGTGCCTGGATCGAGCGGCCGTTGGGGGTGAAGTACAGCGCGGTGGTGAGCTTCAGCGCACGGTCGTTGGCCAGCGGCAGCACGGTCTGCACCGAGCCCTTGCCGAAGCTGTCGGTGCCCATCAGCACGGCGCGTTTCTGGTCCTGCAGGGCGCCGGCGACGATTTCCGAGGCCGAGGCGCTGCCGCCGTTGATCAGCACCACCAGCGGCACGCCTTCGCTGGCGTCGGCCGGGTCGGCGGAGTAGCGCAGCTCGGAGTTGGCGATGCGGCCCTTGGTGTAGACGATCAGGCCCTTGGTGAGGAAGTGATCGGCCACTTCCACCGCCGATTGCAGCACGCCGCCGGGGTTGTTGCGCAGGTCGAGGACCACGCCGCGCAGCTTCTTGCCGTTGTCCTTGCGCAGTTTGGCCAGGGCCTTGCCCACTTCTTCGCCGGTCTTGACCTGGAACTGGGTGATACGGATGTAGCCGTAGTCGTTCTCCAGCAACTGGCTCTTGACGCTCTTGACCTGGATCACCGCGCGGGCCAGCGTCACGTCGAACGGCGTGCCACCATCGCGCACCAGGGTCAGGGTAATTTTCTCGCCGATCTTGCCGCGCATCTTGTCCACGGCCTCGGTCATGGTCTGGCCACGGGTCGGCGCGCCATTGATCTTGACGATCAGATCGCCCGCCTCGATGCCGGCGCGCGAGGCCGGGGTATCGTCGATGGGCGAGACCACCTTGACGAAGCCGTCTTCCATGCCCACTTCGATGCCCAGGCCGCCGAACTCGCCGCTGGTGCTTTCCTGCAGCTCCTGGAAGTCCTCGGGGCCAAGGTAGGCCGAATGCGGGTCGAGGTTGCTGAGCATGCCCTTGATGGCGTTCTCCAGCAGGGTCTTGTCATCCACCGGCTCGACATAGGCGGCCTTGATGCGGTCCATGACCTCGGCGAAGGTGCGCAGCTCTTCCAGCGGCAGCGGCGCCTTGGCGGTCACCTCGGTGACTGGCTTGGCGGCGACGGGCTTGGCCGGCTCGGCGGCTTGGGCCAAGGGCGCGCCAATGACCAGGGCGATGGTCAGGGCCAGCTGGGTGAGACGAGGCGAGTGCAGCATGTCGAACGAACTCCTGATCCTGTTGGCGCTCCCGGCGGGAGCATCGGTGCGGCCGTTTCAAGGGCTGCGCCGTAAAAGTAGTCGGTGCCTAGCCGCGGCACCATTGCGCAGGGTCGGTCGGGCGGCCCTGCTGGCGAATCGCGAAGTACAGCCCGGCGCTGTCCTGGCCGCCACTGTCGCCGACGGTGGAGATGGCTTCGCCGGCCTTGACGATGTCGCCGGCGCGCTTGAGCAGGCTCTGGTTGTGGCCGTACAGGCTCAGGTAACCGTTTCCGTGGTCGAGGATGACCAGAAGTCCGGCGCCGCGCAACCAGTCGGCGAACACCACGCGCCCGCCGTGTACGGCGCGCACCTGGGTGCCGGCGTTGGCGCCGATCATCACGCCATCCCACTTGGCCCGAACGTCGCCGCCTCGGGTATCGCCGAAGCGCGCCAGCAATCGACCATTGACCGGCCATGGAAGTTTTCCCCGGGCCGCGGAAAATGCGCCGCCGTAGTTGGCGCCGTCGCTGGAAACCACCGGGCCGAGGGTGGTGCGGGCCTTTTTCGGCGCTTCCTCCGGCTCCGGCGCGCGGGCGGCGGCCAGGGCCTGCTCCTTGCGGCGTTTTTCTTCTTCCTGCTTGGCCAGCAGGGCGCGCTGGCGTGCCTCTTCGGCCTCGCGCGCCTGGCGGGCGAGGGTTTCCTCGATGGTCTTGAGCACCTTGCTCAGGTCGGCCTGGTCCTGTTCACGGCTTTGCAGCTTCTGGTCGCGGGCCTTGAGGTCGCCGTTGAGCTTGGCCAGCACCTGCTGGCGCTTGTCGCGCTCGGCGACCAGGGCCTGACGGCGGCTGTCGAGGTCGGCGCGCTGGGTCAGCAGCTGTTCCTGTTGGCGGGCGATGTCCTGCTCGACGCCAGCCAGCTGGCGCAGGGTTTCGTTGAAGGCGCGCAGTTGCTCCATGCGCGCCTTGCTCAGGTAGTCGTAGTAGGCCAGGGTGCGGGCGAACTTCTCCGGGTTCTGCTGGTTGAGCAGCAGCTTGAGATATTCCTCGCGGCCATTGTTCTGGTAGGCCGAACGGGCCTGGATGGCGATCAGGCGTTGCTGTTCAACGCGGGCGCTCTGGAGTTTTTTTTTCTCGTGATCAAGGCGCTCCAGCTCGCCCTCGGTCTTTTTTAGTTCTTGCTGCAGTGCCTCCACCTGTTTTTCGAGCTTGCCGATATCGGTCTCGGTGGCTTTGAGGTCTTTCTGCACGCCGGCTTTTTCCTCCTGGAGCTTGCCCAGCATTTTCTTCAGCTCGGCGATGTCCTGGCGGGTGGCGTCCAGCTGTTGCTGGGTCTGTGCGCGCTCGTCGGCGAAGGCCGGGGTGAGCAGGCATGACAGGGCTAGTAGGAAGAGGGCGCGGAGCATGAGGTTGGGCGTACCAGGGATGGAGACTGGCCTAGTATGCCCGCGTGGGGCTGCAAAAAAAACGCCTCGCGGTATCAGCGGCAAGCTTCAAGCTACAAGCGGCAAGAATAAGCGCGTACGGGGCTGCTTTTTCTTGTCGCTTGAAGCTTGAAGCTTGAAGCTTGAAGCTTGGAGCTTTAAGCGTCGACCAGGATCGAGGTGCCGGTCATCTCGGCCGGCTTTTCCAGCCCCAGCAGCTTGAGCATGGTCGGCGCCACGTCGGCCAGCACGCCGCCTTCGCGAACCTTGACGCTGCGCTTGCCGACATAGATGAACGGCACCGGCTCGGTGGTGTGGGCGGTGTGCGCCTGGCCGGTGCACTCGTCCTCCATCTGCTCGACGTTACCGTGGTCGGCGGTGATCAGCGCTTCGCCGCCGACCTTGTCCAGGGCCTCGACGATCCGCCCGACGCAGCCATCCAGGGCCTCGACGGCCTTGACCGCAGCGTCGAACACGCCGGTGTGGCCGACCATGTCGCCGTTGGCGTAGTTGACCACGATCACGTCATAGCGCTGCTGCTCGATGGCCTCGACGATGCGGTCGGTGACCTCGGGGGCGCTCATTTCCGGCTGCAGGTCGTAGGTGGCGACCTTCGGCGACGGGATAAGGATGCGCTCTTCGCCCTCGAACGGCTCTTCGCGGCCACCGGAGAAGAAGAAGGTGACGTGGGCGTACTTCTCGGTCTCGGCGATGCGCAGCTGGGTCTTGCCGTTCTTCGCCAGGTACTCGCCCAGCACGTTGTTCAGGCTGGCCGGGGCGAACGCCGCGGGAGCCGGGATCTTCGCCGAGTACTGGGTCAGGCCGATGTAAGCCGCCAGTTTTGGCAGGCGGGCGCGGGGGAATTCGTTGAAGTCCGGTTCGACGAACACGCGCGACAGCTCGCGGGCGCGGTCGGCGCGGAAGTTCATGAAGATCACGGCGTCGCCGTCCTCGACCTTGACCGCTTCGCCGATGCGCGTGGCCTTGACGAACTCGTCGCTCTCATCGCGGGCGTAGGCGGCCTCGAGGCCGGCCACGGCGGTCGGCGCGCTGTATTCGGCGGCGCTGTCGACGATCAGGTTGTAGGCGGCGCTGACACGGTCCCAGCGGTTGTCGCGGTCCATGGCGTAGTAGCGGCCGATCAGGCTGGCGATGCGGCCCTTGCCCAGGCGGGCGAAGGTTGCGTCGAGCAGCTCGATGGACGACTGGGCGCTGCGCGGCGGGGTGTCGCGGCCATCGAGGAAGGCGTGCAGGTAGATCTTCTCGGCGCCACGCTGCGCGGCCAGTTCGGCCATGGCGATCAGGTGGTCCTGGTGGCTGTGCACGCCGCCGTCGGAGAGCAGGCCGAGGATATGCACCGCCTTGCCGGCGCCGACCGCCTTGTCCACCGCGCCACCGAGTACCGGGTTCTCGAAGAACTCGCCGTCACGGATGGCCTTGGTGACGCGGGTGAAGTCCTGGTACACCACGCGGCCGGCGCCGAGGTTCATGTGACCGACTTCGGAGTTGCCCATCTGCCCGTCGGGCAGCCCCACGTCCATGCCGGAACCGGAGATCAGACCATGCGGCTGGGTGGCGCGCAGGCGGTCGTAGACCGGCGTGTTAGCAGCGAAGATGGCGTTGTATTCGGGGCTTTCGCTGTGACCGAAGCCATCCAGGATGATCAGGACCAGGGGTTTAGGCGTGCTCGTCATCAATCAAACTCACGGTTGTTCAAAGATGATAAAGACACGCATTTTAGGGCAAATCCGCCAGCGACGGCGAATATTCCTCCCCGTGCCCGACAAGCGCGGTCGGATATGCAACATGAAGGCTGTTTCCTTGCCGGCCCGGTGGGCTTTGGCGGTCATGGGGGGCTGTGTATACTGGCCGCCATTTTCAATCGCCTGGAACACCCCTGATGGTTGCTAACCTGATCCAATTTGCGACAAACCACTTCATCCTGGTAGCGATCTTCGTTGTACTGCTGGTCCTGCTGCTGGTCAACGAAGTCCGTCGCGGCGGCCAGAGCCTGAGCAATGGCCAGCTGACCGCGCTGGTCAACGCCGAGAAGGCGCTGGTGATCGACATCCGTCCGGCCAAGGAATACTCCGCGGGCCACATCGTCGGCGCGCTGAACATCCCGCAGGACAAGGTGGCCGGCCGCATGACCGAGCTGGAAAAACACAAAGAGAAGACCCTGATCGTCGTCGACGCGATGGGCCAGCAGTCCGGCACCATCTGCCGCGAACTGCTCAAGGCTGGCTACACCGCTGCCAAGCTCAGCGGTGGCGTTTCCAGCTGGAAAGCCGATAACCTGCCCCTGGTGAAGTGATATGAAGCCCGTCATCGTCTACTCCAGCGACTACTGCCCCTACTGCATGCGCGCCAAGTACCTGCTCGAGAGCAAGGGCGTGGCGTTCGAGGAGATCAAGGTCGACGGCAAGCCCCAGGTTCGCGCCGAAATGAGCCAGAAGGCCGGCCGTACCTCGGTGCCGCAGATCTGGATCGGCGGCACGCACGTCGGTGGATGCGATGACCTCTACGCCCTGGAGCGCGCGGGCAAGCTCGACGCGCTGCTGGCGGCCTGATTCGCACTGCATTCAAGAACATTAGGAAAAGGATCTGCAATGACTGACCAACAGAACAACGGCGCTGCCGAAGCCAACGCCCCGCAATTCTCCCTGCAGCGCATCTACGTGCGCGATCTGTCGTTCGAGGCGCCGAAAAGCCCGCAGATCTTCCGCCAGCAGTGGGAGCCGAGTGTCGGGCTGGACCTGAACACCCGCCAGAAGGCCCTGGAAGGTGACTTCCACGAGGTGGTGCTGACCCTGTCGGTGACCGTCAAGAACGGTGACGAAGTCGCCTTCATCGCTGAAGTGCAGCAGGCCGGCATCTTCCTGATCGCGGGCCTCGATGCGGCCTCGATGAGCCACACCCTCGGCGCGTTCTGCCCGAACATCCTGTTCCCGTACGCTCGCGAGACCCTGGACAGCCTGGTGACCCGTGGCTCGTTCCCGGCCCTGATGCTGTCGCCGGTCAACTTCGACGCCCTGTACGCGCAAGAGATGCAGCGCATGCAGGAAGCCGGTGAAGTGCCGACCGTGCAGTGATTTTTTGCCGGTAATGAAAAAGGCGACCTTCGTGGTCGCCTTTTTCATGTGTCATCTGTGCCGGCCTCTTCGCGGGCAAGCCCGCTCCCACAGGTATTGTGTGGGCCCTGAACGCAGCACAGTCCCTGTGGGAGCGGGCTTGCCCGCGAAGAGGCCGGTGCATTCAACACATCAGCTCCCGGCGAACCCCTGTTGCCGCCACGCCTCATATACCGTCACCGCCACGGTATTGGACAGGTTCAGGCTCCGGCACCCTGGCCGCATCGGCAGACGCAGGCGTTGCTCCGCCGGCAAGCTGTCCAGCACGTCCGCTGGCAGGCCACGGCTTTCTGGGCCGAACAGGAAGGCGTCACCCGGCTGGTACTCGACCTCGTGGAACGGATGCGAGCCCTTGGTGGTGAAGGCGAACAGCCGCGGATTGCCCAGGCTCTCCAGGCACGCGGCCAAGCTGGCATGGCGCTTTAGCGTGGCATACTCGTGGTAATCCAGCCCGGCCCGGCGCAGGCGCTTGTCATCGAGTTCGAAGCTTATCGGCTCGATCAGATGCAGGTCGCAGCCGCTGTTGGCGCACAGGCGGATGATATTGCCGGTATTCGGCGGAATTTCTGGTTGAAAAAGGATGACGTGAAACATGCACGGCTCCAGGCGTGAAGATGACGAGCATTCTACCCTCGAACCGGACCTGCGTTCGAAGGCCTTCCCGCGAGTGATCCTGTCGCTGGCCATCGTCGGACTGATGGTGGGCATGATGATCGGCCGCCTTACCGCGCCCGAGGAGCGGGTGCTGGAACAGGTGGCGGTGGTGCAGGATGGGCTCGACCTGTGGTTCAACGAAGAGCCCCAGCTGCATGGTGAGAATGTCGAGGGCACCGTGGCCGTGGTGTTCGAGGCCCAAGGCAAGGTCCAGCGTGGCCAGCTGATGCTGCAGGGCAAGCCGGTGGGCTGGCGCCTGCAGAAGAGCGATCAGGGGTTGCTGCTGACCGTGGTGGCCGCTCGTCCCCTGCGCGGCGAGTGGACCGGCGCAGAGGACGATGGGCGTTGGCGGGTGCAGGTCAGGCTGCACGAATAAAAGAGGGGATATCCCGGCCTGCCTGTACCAGGGTCCCCGAAACTGTGGGTACGCTGGCTATTGCAGGTGGCGTGCCAGGTTTTAGATGCCCGGAAATACTAGTGTTGAGGGCTTCCTGGTCAGAATTTGATGGGATTTTTGCCTTCATACGGTGCAAGTGGCACAGCTTCGGTGCAGGGCAAGCTGGAGATGTCGCAAACGCATTCGTGGGCAAGCCCGCTCCCACAGGGCCTAGATGATCCTGTGGGAGCGGGCTTGCCCGCGAATGCGTCGGTACAGGTGGTCAGGCGTCAGTGTTCCTCACCATCATCCTCATCCCCGCCATCGACCTTCATCCCCAGCTCTTTGATCTTGCGCGTCAGGGTATTGCGCCCCCAGCCCAGCAGCACTGCCGCGTCACGGCGGCGACCGGCGGTGTGCTTGAGCGCGGTCTCGATCATGATGCGTTCGAAACTCGGCACGGCGCTGTCGAGCAGGCTCGACTGGCCACGGGCCAGGGCCTGGTCGGCCCATTGGCGCAGGGCCTGCTCCCAGTTGGTCACCGGCGCGGCATCCTGGGGCAGGTTGAGCAGCTCCGGCGGCAGGTCGCCGATCAGCACCTCGCGGCTGGACGCCATCACGGTGATCCAGCGGCAGGTGTTCTCCAGCTGGCGCACGTTGCCCGGCCAGGGCAGGTTGCGCATGAACTCTTCGGTCTCCGGCTTGAGCAGCTTGGGCTCGACCGCCAGCTCCTGGGCGGCGCGGCCCAGGAAGTGACGGGCCAGGGCCGGGATGTCCTCGCGTCGATCCGCCAGGCGCGGGATGTGGATGCGGATCACATTGAGGCGGTGGAACAGGTCTTCGCGGAACTTGCCGGCCTGCACCAGTGATTCGAGGTTCTGGTGGGTGGCGGCGATGATGCGCACGTCCACCTTGACCGGCACATGGCCACCGACCCGGTAGAACTCGCCGTCGGCCAGCACCCGCAGCAGGCGGGTCTGGGTGTCGGCGGGCATGTCGCCGATCTCGTCGAGGAACAGCGTGCCGCCGTCGGCCTGCTCGAAACGGCCACGGCGCAGGTTGGCGGCGCCGGTGAAGGCGCCTTTTTCATGGCCGAACAGCTCGGACTCCATCAGGTCCTTGGGAATCGCCGCCATGTTCAGGGCGATGAACGGCGCCGCCGCGCGCGGGCTGTGGCGGTGCAGGGCGTGGGCCACCAGCTCCTTGCCGGTGCCGGACTCGCCGTTGATCAGCACGGTGATGTTGGAGTGACTGAGGCGGCCGATGGCGCGGAACACCTCCTGCATCGCCGGGGCTTCGCCGATGATCTCGGGGGTGCGGGCCAGGGCCTGGGGCACGTCCAGCGCCTGCTGCTCCTGGGCATGCTGGTTGGCGCGTTTGACCAACGATACCGCCTCGTCGACGTCGAACGGCTTGGGCAGGTACTCGAAGGCGCCGCCCTGGTACGAGGCCACGGCACTGTCCAGGTCGGAGTGGGCGGTCATGATGATCACCGGCAGGCGCGGGTGCTGTTCGCGGATCTGCGCCAGCAAGTCGAGGCCGCTGGCGCCCGGCATGCGGATATCCGAGATGATCACGTCCGGTTGCTGGCGGGCAAGGCGGCCCATCACGCCGTCGGCGCTGTCGAAGCTCTGGGTGGTCATGCCTTCTTGTTGCAGGGCTTTTTCCAGGACCCAGCGGATGGAGCGATCATCATCGACGATCCAGACGGTTTCACTTCGGCTCATGGGGCGGTAGCTCCTTGTTCCAGGGGCAGGTAGATCGAGAAGGCGGTATGGCCGGGGTGGCTTTCGCACTCGATCAGGCCCTGGTGCTGGCTGATGATGTTCTGGGTAATGGCCAGGCCCAACCCGGTGCCGTCCGGGCGGCCGCTGACCATGGGATAGAAGAGGGTGTCCTGCAGTTCCACGGGGATGCCGGGGCCGTTGTCGACGATCTCGACCCGCGCCACCAGGCGGTGGCGTACATGGCCGATGGTGAACTGACGCACGGCGCGGCTGCGCAGGCTGATACGGCCCAGGCGCAGCTCGTTCTGGCTACCGATGGCCTGCATCGCGTTGCGCACGATGTTGAGCACGGCCTGGATCATCTGTTCGCGGTCGATCAGCACGTCCGGCAGGCTCGGGTCGTAGTCGCGGACCAGGGTGATGCCGCCCTGGCTCTCGGCCTCGACCAGGCTGCACACGCGCTCGAGCACTTCGTGGATGTTGGTCATGGCCAGCGAGGGCAATTTGTTCGAGCCGAGCATGCGGTCGACCAGGTTGCGCAGGCGGTCGGCCTCTTCGATGATCACGTTGGTGTAGTCGCGCAGGCCGTCTTCCGGCAGTTCGCGGGCCAGCAGCTGCGCCGCGCCACGAATCCCGCCCAGCGGGTTCTTGATCTCGTGGGCCAGGCCGCGCACCAGCATCTTGGTGGTTTCCTGCTTGCTCAGCTGGGCCTCTTCCTTGGTGATACGCAGCAGCCGATCACGGGGGTGCACCTCGAGCAGCAGCAGGGTCTGGCCCTGGTGCAGGATCGGCGTCACGGCGTAGTCGACGGTGATGGTCTGGCCGGTCAGCGAGGTCAGCTGCGCTTCGCGCTTGGTGAACGGGTGCGCCTGTTCCACCGCCTGGCGCAGCGAGTTGAGCGCCTCGGTCGACTCGGTGAACAGCTCGCTGATGAACTGCCCATGGCTGCGCTGGCCGCTGACGGCCAGGAGCATCTCCGCGGCCGGGTTCATGTACTCCAGGCGCAGCTCGCCATTGAGCAGCAGCGTGGCGGTGGTCAGGTTGTCCAGGAGCAGACGGTGCTGTGCATCGCTGATGGTCATAAGGCGTCGTTGACCTCTTTTGGCACATTGGCGCTCCCGGGGCTGGCCAGGAGCGCGCACGGATGACGTGCTGGATGCAGTGAAAATGCAAGAACCAAACCAAGGCTCCGAAAAGAAGCGGAATTTGCCGATAAAGCCCTGGGTTTGCGCGAATTCGGGCCAGAAAGCCCTGGTTTATCGATTCTTGTGAACCAAATTGGGGTGCATGATGGGGCGCGTTGCTTTCTCGTGCACCAATATGGAGCATAGGGCGATCAGGGCGTTTTGCACAGCTGGCCGCTGGCGCGGACCAGGGCAAGATGGCGGCCAGGATCGTCCGTGCGCTGCTGCAGGGCATCGGCGAGGCGCTCACCGCACGCAGTGGATGGTGCCTGGTCGAAGCGGGCGAGGGCGGCGAGCAGTTGGCCTTGCAGGCGGTCCAGTTCGGGGCGTACGTCGCTGCCCAGGTCGCGCCGGGGAAGGTTGGGCGCCTGCCGCGCGAGGTGCCAGGTATCCAGCAGGTGATACTGGAGCAGTTTGTTCGCCTCCATCTGGTCGGCGAAGAAGGCTTCGGCCCGAGCGGGCGCCAGGTGATGGGCGGGAGCGGCCTGGCGCACGCTGGCCAGCACCTGGGCTTCGCGCGCGCTGGCCTGCACCGGCTGGCGCTGGTCCCACTTGTGCAGGGCGACTGCTTCGGCAAGGTCCAGGCGCTGCTCGAGGGTGTCGAGCAGGTGCTCGAGTGCCGGATCGGGCGATGTTGGGGAGGCACAGCCGGACAAGGCCAGGCTGCAAGTCAGGACAAGGGCGGTACGCATGGCGATCTCCTGGATTGAATGGAGACCTGAGTCTCAGCAAACGAGCGAAGTCGGCCATAGGTTTAGTCCGATTCTGCGAGCGTGAAAATGAAAACGGCCTCCCGAGGGAGGCCGTTTCACAGCGATGCCGGTGACGCCAAGGCGTCGCCTACATCACACGCTGTAGTACAGGTCGTATTCCAGCGGGTGGACGAAGGTGCGGACCTTGATCTCTTCTTCGGACTTCAGCTCGATGTAGGCATCGATGAAGTCGTCGGAGAACACGCCGCCCTTGGTCAGGAACGCACGGCCCTTGTCCAGCTCTTCCAGGGCTTCCTTCAGGCTGCCGCAAACCTGTGGAATCTCTTTCGCCTCTTCGGGCGGCAGGTCGTACAGGTTCTTGTCGGCCGCGTCGCCTGGGTGGATCTTGTTCTGGATGCCGTCCAGGCCAGCCATCAGCAGGGCGGCGAAGCACAGGTACGGGTTGGCGGCCGGGTCCGGGAAGCGCGCTTCGATACGGCGGGCTTTCGGGCTGGACACGTACGGGATACGGATCGAGGCGGAACGGTTGCGGGCCGAGTAGGCCAGCATGACCGGGGCTTCGAAGCCAGGCACCAGACGCTTGTAGGAGTTGGTGGCCGGGTTGGTGAAGCCGTTCAGGGCCTTGCCGTGCTTGATGATGCCGCCGATGAAGTACAGGGCGGTGTCGGACAGGCCGGCATAGCCTTCGCCGGAGAAGGTGTTCTTGCCGTCCTTGGAGATCGACATGTGCACGTGCATGCCCGAGCCGTTGTCGCCGTACAGCGGCTTCGGCATGAAGGTGGCGGTCTTGCCGTAGGCGTCGGCCACGTTGTGCACGCAGTACTTCAGGGTCTGGACTTCGTCAGCCTTGGTCACCAGGGTGTTGAAGCGCACGCCGATCTCGTTCTGGCCGGCGGTGGCCACTTCGTGGTGGTGAACTTCGACGACCAGGCCCATCTCTTCCATGGCGTTGCACATGGCAGTACGGATTTCGTGGTCGTGGTCGCACGGCGGAACCGGGAAGTAGCCGCCCTTGACGGCCGGACGGTGGCCCTTGTTGCCGCCGTCGACGTCCTGGTCGGTCATCCACGAGCCTTGCTCGGAGTAGATCTTGAACATCGAGCCGGAGATGTCCGACTTGAACTTGACCTGGTCGAAGATGAAGAACTCTGGCTCCGGGCCCACCAGTACGGTGTCACCGATGCCGGTGGATTTCAGGAACTCTTCGGCGCGCTTGGCGATCGCGCGCGGGTCGCGGTCGTAGCCCTGCATGGTGGACGGCTCGATCACGTCGCAGACCAGGATCAGGGTCGGCTCTTCGGTGAACGGGTCCAGCACGGCGGACGAGTCGTCCGGCAGCAGGATCATGTCGGAGGCTTCGATGCCTTTCCAGCCTTCGATCGACGAGCCGTCGAACATCTTGCCGGCTTCGAAGAAGTCCTCATCCAGCGCATCGCGAGCCGGCATGGTGACGTGGTGCTGCTTGCCCTTGGTGTCCGTGAAACGCAGATCAATCCACTTGACGTCATGATCTTTGATGAGTTGAACCGACTTCGACATGTTGTCCTCCGGATGGTCTAGGGCGCTTAGCCGCTGCCCTGGAAAAAGGGTGTTGCCGGGCGCGGATAGTCGGCCAAGCTTACCTGCCTCACAAGGGAGCAAATTGCATGCCAGTGCCCAAAAATGGCGAGCGTGGGATAAAAGGGGGCGTAGGCGGGCATTTGCGAGGTGGCGGGGTGGAAAGAATGCACCCTTAAAAGGCGCTTTTTGAATGCGAGGCACTATTTTGGTGCATGCCTGAGGCTTTGTGCTTCTTTCGGAGGCCCTTTCGCGGGTGAACCCGCTCCCACAGGATCTCCACTGGTTGCAATGATTGTGCGATCCCTGTGGGGGCGGGCTTGCCCGCGAAAGGGCCGGTACAGGCGCTGCAGAAGCCCCTGTCGCATTCATTGCAAAGCTTCTGATCAAAAGTTGCTCAAACCTTGAGCGATTTCCGCTATAATTCGCGCCCCCTATTTTTGGCAGGCCCTGCGCGCGCTGTTAAACCAATGAAACTTATCGTCAAAGTCTTCCCGGAAATCACCATCAAGAGCCGGCCGGTGCGCAAGCGCTTCATCCGCCAGCTCGGCAAGAACATCCGCAACGTGCTCAAGGACCTCGATCCTGAGCTCGCGGTCGATGGTGTCTGGGACAATCTCGAGGTGGTCACCCGCGTCGAGGACGAGAAGATCCAGCGCGAGATGATCGAGCGCCTCACCTGCACCCCGGGTATCACCCACTTCCTGCAGGTCGAGGAGTACCCGCTGGGCGACTTCGACGACATCGTCGCCAAGTGCAAGCACCACTTCGGCCACCTGCTGGCCGGCAAGCACTTCGCCGTGCGCTGCAAGCGCGGCGGCCACCACGACTTCACCTCGATGGACGTCGACCGCTACGTCGGCAGCCAGTTGCGCCAGCAGTGCGGCGCCGCCGGCATCGAGCTGAAGAAGCCCGAAGTGCTGGTGCGCATCGAGATCCGCGACCAGCGCCTGTACGTGATCCACAACCAGCACAACGGCATCGGCGGCTACCCGCTGGGCGCCCTGGAGCAGACCCTGGTGCTGATGTCCGGTGGCTTCGACTCCACCGTGGCCGCCTACCAGATGATGCGCCGCGGCCTGATGACTCACTTCTGTTTCTTCAACCTCGGTGGCCGAGCCCACGAACTGGGTGTGATGGAAGTGGCCCACTTCCTGTGGAAAAAGTACGGCAGCAGCCAGCGTGTGCTGTTCATCAGCGTGCCGTTCGAGGAAGTGGTCGGCGAAATCCTCAACAAGGTCGACAACAGCTACATGGGCGTGACCCTCAAGCGCATGATGCTGCGCGGCGCCGAGCGCATGGCCGAGCGCCTGCAGATCGATGCCCTGGTCACCGGCGAGGCGATCTCCCAGGTCTCCAGCCAGACCCTGCCGAACCTGTCGATCATCGACTCGGCCACCGACAAGCTGGTGCTGCGCCCGCTGCTGGCCAGCCACAAGCAGGACATCATCGACCAGGCCACCGAAATCGGTACAGCCGACTTCGCCAAGCACATGCCCGAGTACTGCGGCGTGATCTCGGTGAACCCGACCACCCATGCCAAGCGTCATCGCATGGAGCACGAAGAGAAGCAGTTCGACATGGCGGTGCTGGAGCGCGCCCTGGAGCGCGCCAAGTTCATCTCCATCGACCATGTGATCGACGAACTGGGCAAGGACGTCGAAATCGAAGAGGTGGCCGAGGCCCTGCCGGGCCAGATCGTCATCGACATTCGCCACCCCGACGCTCAGGAAGATGAACCCCTGGTGATCGAGGGCATCGAAGTCCAGGCCCTGCCGTTCTACGCGATCAACAGTAAGTTCAAGCACCTGGATGCCAACCGCCAGTACCTGCTGTATTGCGACAAGGGTGTGATGAGCCGTCTGCACGCACACCACCTGCTCAGTGAGGGACATGCCAATGTGCGTGTTTATCGTCCGACATAAGACCCCAGGGCTGTATGGCGGCAGCATCCGCCATCGCCCTCCCGACCACCGGGCCCGCTGAGCCGCAAACCGTACACATTGGCCGCCTACACTGGCGGCAACCGAATCCTCTGATCGAGATACAGTTGTGATCGAAAATCTGCGTAACATCGCCATCATCGCCCACGTTGACCATGGTAAAACCACCCTGGTCGACAAACTCCTGCGCCAGTCCGGCACCCTGGAGCGCAACGAGCTCAACGACGAGCGCGTCATGGACTCCAACGACCAGGAAAAAGAGCGCGGCATTACCATTCTGGCGAAAAACACCGCCATCAACTGGAACGGCTACCACATCAACATCGTCGACACCCCCGGCCACGCCGACTTCGGTGGCGAGGTCGAGCGTGTAATGTCGATGGTCGACTCGGTGCTGCTGCTGGTCGACGCCCAGGACGGCCCGATGCCGCAAACCCGCTTCGTGACCAAGAAGGCCTTCGAAGCCGGTCTGAAGCCGATCGTCGTGATCAACAAGGTCGACCGTCCGGGCGCGCGTCCTGACTGGGTTCTGGACCAGATCTTCGACCTGTTCGACAACCTCGGCGCCACCGACGAACAGCTGGACTTCAAAGTCGTCTACGCCTCGGCCCTGAACGGCATCGCCGGTCTGGACCACACCGCCATGGGCGAAGACATGACCGCGCTGTACCAGTCGATCGTCGACAACGTACCGGCCCCGGACGTCGACCGTGACGGTTCGTTCCAGATGCAGATCTCGGCACTGGACTACAACAGCTTCCTCGGCGTTATCGGTGTTGGCCGCATCGCCCGTGGTCGCGTCAAGCCGAACACCCCGGTCGTCGCCATCGACACCAACGGCAAGAAGCGTAACGGCCGTATTCTGAAGCTGATGGGTCACCACGGTCTGCACCGCGTCGACGTCGAGGAAGCCCAGGCTGGCGACATCGTCTGCATCAGCGGCTTCGACGAGCTGTTCATTTCCGACACCCTGTGCGCCCCGGACGCGGTAGAGGCGATGAAGCCGCTGACCGTCGACGAGCCAACCGTTTCGATGACCTTCCAGGTCAACGACTCGCCGTTCTGCGGCAAGGAAGGCAAGTTCGTCACCAGCCGTAACATCAAGGACCGCCTGGACAAAGAGCTGCTGTACAACGTTGCCCTGCGCGTTCAGGAAACCGATTCCCCTGACAAGTTCAAGGTATCGGGCCGTGGCGAGCTGCACCTGTCGGTACTGATCGAAACCATGCGTCGCGAAGGCTTCGAGATGGCTGTTGGCCGTCCTGAAGTGATCATCCGTGAAGTCGACGGCGTCAAGCAGGAGCCGTTCGAGAACGTCACCATCGACATCCCTGAAGAATCCCAGGGCAAGGTCATGGAAGAGATGGGTCTGCGTAAAGGCGACCTGACCAACATGGTGCCGGATGGCAAGGGCCGTGTTCGCCTGGAATACAACATTCCAGCCCGTGGTCTGATCGGTTTCCGTAACCAGTTCCTGACCCTGACCAACGGTGCAGGCATCCTGACCTCGATCTTCGATCGCTACGACACCATGAAGTCGGGCCAGATGTCCGGCCGTCTGAACGGTGTCCTGGTTTCGGTCGAGACCGGCAAGGCACTGACCTACTCGCTGGAAACCCTGCAGGCTCGCGGCAAGCTGTTCGTTGAGCACGGCCAGGAGATCTACAACGGCCAGATCATCGGCCTGAACAGCCGTGACAACGACCTGGGCGTGAACCCGACCAAAGGCAAGAAGCTCGACAACATGCGTGCTTCGGGCAAGGACGAAGTCATCGCCCTGGTTCCGCCGGTTCGCCACACCCTCGAGCAGGCCCTGGAATTCATCCAGGACGACGAGCTGTGCGAAGTTACTCCTAAGTCGATCCGTCTGCGCAAGAAGATCCTCGACGAAGGCGAGCGTACCCGCGCTGCCAAGAAAGCCAAGAACTGAGTCATTGGTTCAGGCTGAATGAAAACGCCCCCGGTCGAAAGGCCGGGGGCGTTTTTGTTTGCCTTCAGATTTTGGGGCCGCTTTGCGGCCCATCGCGACACAAGGCCGCTCCTACAGGAGATCGCGGCCCCCTGTAGGAGCGGCCTTGTGTCGCGATGGGCTGCAAAGCAGCCCCCAGGATTTCAAAAGCAAAGCAGGATCAGCGGGTAGCCACCTTGGGCTTGTACGCGCAATACCCCGGACGCGGCCCGACCTTGGGATGATTGCGGCAGGTATCCGGGCGCTTGTCATAAATGGTGCAAAGCCGGCTCTTGCGGTCCAGATAGAGGCAGTCGTCGTTGCTCATCCGGGTCAGGGTGAAGATCCCCGACTTCTGGTTGAAGCGTTCGATGATGCCGTCCTTTTGCAGGCGTTTGGCGATGTTCTTCGGCGGCTCGTCCTTCTCGAACTCGTCCACCACGCCGATGCGGATCAGATCCTTGATCTTCACCTCCACCGGCAGGGTGCAGCAGGTCGAGTGGCAGCCACCGCACATATGGCTGGCATAGCGCTGCCAGGTCTCCAGGCGGTCGACTTCGGCGGCGGCGATCAGGGTCGGTTTCATGGTTGCGGTTTTATTCTTGCAAGGGAAATCACGGTTTTGGGGCGCGCGATCATACCGGAGTTGTTCAAATTGTGAACAACCTTTTGCCGGTTCGGCGAGCGGTTGGTGAAAACCGCGAACCGTCGCTGTCGCTCCGTGTCAGAGCGTCTAGGCTGAACAATCTCCCTGCGCTTTCGCCCATTTGCCCGAGGATGCCTCATGTCCCAGGAAACCGAAGCCCGTGACGAAAAGGACCATAGTGCAGAGGTGGCGGCCTTTCGTGCCGCCGTGCTGGCCAAGCTGACCTACGCGGTCGGCAAGGACCCGGAACACGCCTTCGACCACGACTGGTTCGAGGCCATCGCCCTGGCCGCCCGCGACCATATGGTCGATCACTGGATGGATCACACCCGCCAGGCCTATCGGCGCAGCCAGAAGCGCGTCTACTACCTCTCCCTCGAGTTCCTCATCGGCCGTCTGCTGTACGACAGCCTGAGCAACCTGGGTTATCTGGAGATCGCGCGCGAGGCGCTGCAAGGGCTGGACGTTGACCTGGAGCGCATTCGCCTGCTGGAGCCCGACGCGGCACTGGGCAATGGCGGCCTGGGACGCCTGGCAGCGTGCTTCATGGAGAGCATGTCGACCCTGGGCATTGCCGCCCACGGCTACGGCATCCGCTACGAGCATGGCTTGTTCCGCCAGGCCGTGGTCGATGGCTGGCAGCAGGAACAGACCGAGAACTGGCTGGATTTCGGCAACCCCTGGGAGTTCGAGCGTGCCGAGGTTATCTATCCGATCAGTTTCGGCGGCAGCGTCGAGACCGTGCATGAAAGCAATGGCCAGCAGCGCCAGGTCTGGTGGCCGGGCGAGACGGTGCGGGCGGTGGCCTACGACACGCCGGTGGTCGGCTGGCGCGGCGCCAGCGTCAACACCCTGCGCCTGTGGCGGGCTCGGGCGCTGGAGGAGTTGCACCTGGAACGCTTCAATGCCGGCGACCACCTGGGCGCGGTGGCCGAGGTGGCCCGCGCCGAGAGTATCTCGCGGGTGCTGTACCCGGCCGACAGCACCGAGGCCGGCCAGGAGCTGCGCCTGCGCCAGGAGTACTTCTTCGTCTCCGCCTCGCTGCAGGACCTGCTGCGCCGTCACCTGAACATGCACAAGGACCTGCTCAACCTGCCGGACGCCGCGGCCATCCAGCTCAACGACACCCACCCGTCGATCGCCGTGGCCGAACTGATGCGCCTGTTGGTGGACCAGCACGAAATCCCCTGGGACAAAGCCTGGGAGCTGACCGTCGGGACCTTGGCCTACACCAACCACACCCTGCTGCCCGAGGCCCTGGAAACCTGGCCGGTGGCGCTGATGGAGCGCATGCTGCCCCGGCACATGCAGATCATCTACCTGATCAATGCCTACCATATCGATGCCTTGCGCGCCAAAGGCCTGCACGACTTCGACGTGCTGCGCGCGGTGTCGCTGATCGAAGAGGACAATGGCCGCCGGGTGCGCATGGGCAACCTGGCGTTCCTCGGCTCGCACAGCGTCAACGGCGTGTCGGCGCTGCACAGCAAGCTGATGAAGAGCACGGTGTTCGCCGAACTGCACAAGCTCTATCCGCAGCGCATCAACAACAAGACCAACGGCATCACCTTCCGCCGCTGGCTGTACCAGTCCAACCCGCAACTCACGGCGATGTTGATCGAGGCGTTGGGGCCGGAGGTGCTGGACGACCCGGAAGGCAAGCTCAAGGGCCTGGCGCCCTTCGCCGACAAGGCCACCTTCCGCAAGCAGTTCGCCGCTCAGCGCCTGCACAGCAAGCGTGCCCTGGCCAGCATCATCCAGGACCGCCTGGGCGTGACGGTCAACCCGGAGGCGCTGTTCGATGTCCAGGTCAAGCGCATCCACGAGTACAAGCGCCAGCTGCTCAACCTGCTGCACACCGTGGCGCTGTACCAGGCCATGCGCAACGACCCCGGCACCAACTGGGTGCCGCGGGTGAAGATCTTCGCCGGCAAGGCGGCGGCCAGCTACCACCAGGCCAAGCTGATCATCAAATTGGCCAACGACATCGCCCGGGTGGTCAACAACGACCCGACCGTGCGCGGCCTGCTCAAGGTGGTGTTCCTGCCCAACTACAACGTCAGCCTGGCCGAGAGCATCATCCCGGCAGCGGATCTGTCCGAGCAGATCTCCACCGCTGGCTACGAGGCGTCCGGTACCAGCAACATGAAGTTCGGCCTCAATGGCGCGCTGACCATCGGCACCCTGGATGGCGCCAATGTCGAGATGTGCGAGCAGGTGGGCGCCGAGAACATGTTCATCTTCGGCCTGACCGCCCAGCAGGTGGAGGCGCGCAAGCGCAGCGGCGATTTCGGCGCCGCCGCGGCGATCGCCGCCTCTCATCGCCTGGGTGATGTGCTGCAGGCGATCCGCAGCGGGGTGTTCTCGTCGGACGACCCGGCGCGCTATGCCGGGTTGGTGGATGGCTTGATCGCCTATGATCGCTTTCTGGTATGCGCCGACTTCGATGCCTACTGGGATGCCCAGCGGCGGGTCGAGGAACTGTGGCATTCACCGCAGGACTGGTGGCGCATGGCGGTGCTCAACACCGCGCGGATGGGCTGGTTCTCGTCGGACCGGACCATTCGCGAGTATGCGACCGAGATCTGGAAGGCGTTGGATTGAGCCAGGGGCATCGCGGGGCAAGTCGGGCCGCCGCGATGGCTGTCGAACCGACCACCGGCCGGCTGCTTGCTGAACTCAACCTCACCCGACGAGTCTCTTTGCTCGCTAGCCCGCAACTCTCCCTGTAAACTGCGGGGGTTTTTCTCCCCCTTTCCACTTCGGAGCCATACATGTCCCGCGTTACCCTGAGTCGCTATCTGATTGAGCAGACCCGCAGCAACAACACCCCTGCCGATCTGCGCTTCCTGATCGAAGTGGTGGCGCGTGCGTGCAAGGAGATCAGCCACCACGTGTCCAAGGGTGCCCTCGGCGGCGTGCTGGGCAGCATGGGCACCGAAAACGTGCAGGGCGAAGTGCAGAAGAAGCTCGACGTGATCTCCAACGACATCCTGCTCGAGGCCAACGAGTGGGGCGGCCACCTGGCCGGCATGGCCTCCGAGGAAATGGACAACGCCTACCAGATCCCGGGCAAGTACCCGAAAGGCGCCTACCTGCTGGTCTTCGACCCGCTGGACGGTTCGTCGAACATCGACGTCAACGTGTCGGTCGGCACCATCTTCTCGGTACTGCGTTGCCCTAACCAGTACCTGAGCCAGAACGAAAGCCTTAACGAGAATGCCTTCCTGCAGCCAGGCACCGAGCAGGTCGCCGCCGGTTACGCCATCTACGGCCCGCAGACCATGCTGATCCTGACCCTGGGCAACGGCGTCAAGGGCTTCACCCTGGACCGCGAGCTGGGCAGCTTCGTCCTGACCCACGAAAACATCCGCGTACCGGAAACCACCGCCGAGTTCGCCATCAACATGTCCAACCAGCGTCACTGGGAAGCCCCGGTACAGCGCTACGTGGGCGAGCTGCTGGCCGGCGAGACCGGTCCGCTGAAGAAGAACTACAACATGCGCTGGATCGCCTCGATGGTGGCCGACGTGCACCGCATCCTGACCCGTGGCGGTCTGTTCATGTACCCGCGCGATGCCCGCGAGCCGAGCAAACCGGGCAAGCTGCGCCTGATGTACGAAGCCAACCCGATGTCGTTCATCATCGAACAGGCCGGTGGCGCTTCCACCAACGGTTACGAGCGCATCCTCGATATCAAGCCGGAGAGCCTGCACCAGCGCGTGTCGGTGATTCTCGGCTCGAAGGAAGAGGTAGAGCGCGTCACCGCCTACCACAAGGAGTAAGTCATGCTGGCACCTTGGCAGCCGTTGCTGGAGTGGTGGTTCGGTTGGGGCTCCAGTCCCCAGGCCGTGGCTGACGAGAAGAGCACGCTGTGGTT
Organism: Pseudomonas sp. GD03858; assembly: GCF_029840925.1. GTDB lineage: Bacteria > Pseudomonadota > Gammaproteobacteria > Pseudomonadales > Pseudomonadaceae > Aquipseudomonas. Next base: position 45,039 of record NZ_JAOCDM010000002.1, on the reverse strand, counting down.
CGGCAAGCACCACGATGCCGATGCCCAGGCGCTGTTCGGCGATCTCACCGAGCAGGCCCTGGCGGGCGGGCTCGACGAGTGGCAGCAGAGTCCGCAGGGCTGGCTGGGTTTGCTGATCTTGCTGGACCAGATGCCACGCATGATCCATCGCGACACGCCGCGCGCCTTCGAAGGCGATCGGCGGGCCCAGGTGGTGGCGATGCAGGGCCTGCAGAAAGGCTGGGACTACCAGCTGCTGCCGATCCAGCGGGTATTCGTGCTGCTGGTGCTGGAGCATGCCGAGGTGCTGGACTGGCAGAACCTGTGCGTCGAGCGTTATCAGGCGTTGCTGGACGAGCAGCCGGAAGCCAATCGCCGGTTGTTCGAAGGTTTCCTCGACTATGCCGAGCAACACCAGCGGGTGATAGCCCGCTTCGGGCGCTTCCCGCACCGCAACCTGGTGCTGGAGCGGCCGAGCACCAGCGAGGAGATGGATTTCTTGCTGGAGCCTGGGTCCCGCTTCTGAATAGCCGGGCCTGCTGCGCAGGCCTTTCGCGACCCAAGGCCGCTCCTACAGGAAATCGCATTCCCCTGTAGGAGCGGCCTTGTGTCGCGATGGGCCGCAAAGCGGCCCCCAGGGCCTTCGAATCAGATCCTGAAACTCCCCACCAGATGCTTCAACCGCTCGACCTGATGCTCCAGGTCGCTGCAGGCACGCAAGGTGCTCTGCAGGTTGTGCACCCCTTCCTGATTCAGCGTGTTGATCTCGGTGATGTCGACATTGATCGACTCGACCACGGCCGTCTGCTCCTCGGTGGCGGTGGCCACCGACTGGTTCATGCCGTCGATCTCGCCGATACGCTGGGTGACGCTGCCCAGGCGCTCGCCGGCCTGGTTGGCGATGCCGACGCTGCGGTCGCTGTGCTGCTGGCTCTGGTTCATGGTGCTGACCGCCACCTGGGCGCCGGCCTGCAGTTCCTCGATCAGCCGCTGCACCTGTTGCGCCGAGTCCTGGGTACGGTGGGCCAGGTTGCGCACCTCGTCCGCCACAACCGCGAAGCCGCGGCCAGCCTCACCGGCGCGGGCGGCCTCGATGGCGGCGTTGAGCGCCAGCAGGTTGGTCTGCTGCGAGATGCCGCTGATCACATCGAGGATCTGGCCGATGTTCGCCGTGTGGTTGTTCAGCGTCTCGATATTGCCGCTGGCGTCACTGATGCGTGCCGACAGCTGGTTCATCACCTCGATGGTCTCACCGACCACCTGCTGGCCTTCTTCGGCCAGGCCACGGGCGGCGCTGGAGTGCTGCGAGGCGAGGGCGGCGTTCTGGGCGATCTCCTGGGCGGCTGCGCCCAGCTGGTTGATGGCGGCGGCCACGCTGCTGGTACGACTCGACTGCTGGTCAGCGTTGTGGATCGAGGCATTGGAGGCGCTCACCACCTGGCTGGCCACGGTATTCACCTGGCCGGTGGCCGAGGCCACCTCGCGGATCGACTCGTGAATGCGCTCGACGAAGCGGTTGAACGACTGCGCCAGGCTGCCGAACTCGTCCTGGGCGTGAATGTTCAGGCGGCGGGTCAGGTCGCCTTCGCCCTCGGCGATGTCACGCATGGCGCGGCCCATCACGTGCAGCGGCTCCATCAGCACGCGGATCAACAGGCCGAGCAGGGCGATGATCACCACCACCGCGATCAACGTCGCCACCACCGCCGAGCTGCGCAATTCGCCGAGCATGGCGAAGGCCGCATCCTGGTCCAGCACCAGCGCCACGTACCAGTCCGCCGATGGCACACCGTCGACATGGGTGAAGCTGATGAACTGCCGGCGACCCTCGATCTCGACTTCTTTCAGGCCGCTGCCGATGCGCAGATCGTTGCCGGGGTAGACATCGGCCAGGGTCTTGAGCGCCAGCTCGCCCTTGGGGTGGATGAGCACCTTGCCTTCGCCGTTGACGATGAACGCGTGCCCGTGGCCGCCGAAGTCCAGGGTGTTGATCAGGTTGCTGATGGTCTGCAGGTCGGTATCAACACCGCTCACGCCGATCATGCGCCCGCCCTGCTGCACCGGGGTGGCCAGGGTGATCACCAACTTGCCGGCCGAGACCGAGATGTATGGCTCGGTGACGATCGTCTGGCCTGCCGCGCTGGCCGCCTTGTACCAGCCGCGCACGCGCGGGTCGTAGTCGGCGGCGCGGTTGCCCAGCGGCACCGACTGCATGCTGCCGTCCTGGCCGCCGAAGTAGGTGAGGATGAAGTTGCCGCTGTACACCGGCAACGCCAGGATGCGCTCGAGGCTGCCCTTGGTCGGTCCGTCGACGGCGATCTGTTGGGCCACCGAGTTCACCAGCTGGATACGGCTGTCGAGCCAGGTGCGGATGTTGCCCGCGGTCAGGTTGCCCAGTGACTGCAATGTCGATTCGGTGTCGCTGCGCAGCGACTGGCGCTGTCGGTAGTCGTTGAACAGGACGAAGCAGGTAAAGGCGACGGCCACCACCAAAGCGGCGGCCAGCAGGATCTTGTGGCTGAACTTGAGGTTCTTGGTCATTTTTTTGAAGTCTGCGCACGGGCACTAAAAAGAGGTGGGTGCGGCAAAAGGCCACGCCACCGCTCTATGTCGTCACGCCGGGATAAAACATTAATCGTTTGCGCGCCAGCCGACCAACGGAGCACTACTAAACCTGGGGGCGCAGGGAACCGAGGAGCCATTTTCCCTTCTAAGCTCCCTGCAGGTTCTCGTCCCTGCGTATCCACCTCCAGGAGTGTCCTTCATGTCGTTGCGTTCCCTCGCCCTGTTGTCCTTGTGCGTCGTCCTGACCGCCTGCAGCAAGATCAACCAGGAAAACTATTCCAAGCTCAAGGCCGGCATGAACAAGGCCGAGGTCGAGCAACTGCTGGGCTCGCCCAAGGAGTGTTCCGGCGCGCTGGGCATGAGCAGCTGCACCTGGGGTGACGAGAAGAGCTTCATCAGCGTGCAGTACGCCGCGGACAAGGTCCTGATGTATTCCGGGCAGGGCCTCAAATGAGGCGTCTGCACCTGCTGCTGGGCGTGTGCCTGGTGATGCTGCTGGGTGGCTGCGCCACCTCGGCCACCGACCCGCTGGCGCCGAAGACCGCGGGTGCGGTCGACCTCAAGCGTTACCAGGGCAAATGGTTCGAGCTGGCGCGCCTGCCGATGAAGTACCAGGACGGCTGCGCCCAGTCCGAGGCCCATTACAACCTCAAGCCCGATGGCACGGTCGGCGTGCTCAATCGCTGCCGCACCCTGGGCGACGAGTGGCTGCGCGCCGAAGGCCATGCCACGCAGCAGGAGGCCGGGCACACCGACAAGCTGTGGGTGGAGTTCGACAACTGGTTCACCCGCCTGGTGCCGGGGGTGGCCAAGGGCGACTACTGGATCCTGTTCGTCGACGAGCGCTACCGCACGGCGATCGTCGGCAGTCCGGACCGCAAGTACCTGTGGATTCTGTCGCGCTCGCCTTCGCTGCCGGCCTGGGAGCGCGAGAGCCTGCTGGCCAAGGCTCGGCAGCAGGGGTATGACACCAATCGGCTGATCTGGCGCACGCCCGACAGAGAGATCGTCGCCCGGCATTGAGCAGCAGGCTGACTCGTCCCCTGTAGGAGCGGCCTTGTGTCGCGAAAGGGCCGCAGAGCGGCCCCGGCGATATGTGCATTGACATTGAAACCCTGGGGGCGCTTCGCACCCCTTTCGCGACACAAGGGCGTTCCTACAGAGCCGGCGTTCAGGCTAGAAGCTGGCGCAATACCTCGACAAACGCCGCCGCGCTTTCCTCTTCCTGGCCATGCCGCCCCTGGCGTACCACCCAGCGTCCGTCGACCATCACATCGCGCACCTGGCGATCGCCGCCCGCGAACAGCCAGCGATTGAGGATGGCATCGCCGTCGGCCACGGCCAGGTATGGATCCTGCCCATCGAGCACCAGCCAGTCCGCGCGCTTGCCCACGGCCAGTTCGCCGATCGGCTGCCCCAGCGCCTGGGCGCCACCCGCCAGCGCGGCGTCGTAGAGGGTGCGGCCAACCATCGGCTGGTCGCCGCGATACAACCGGTTGCGCCGTTGGTCGCGCAAGCGCTGTCCATACTCCAGCCAGCGCAGCTCCTCGACCACGCTGAGCGACACATGGCTGTCCGAGCCAATGCCCATACGCCCGCCCTGGGCCAGGTAGTCCACCGCCGGGAAGATACCGTCGCCCAGGTTCGCCTCGGTGGTCAGGCACAATCCGGCCACCGCGCCGCTGCGGGCCATGGCGGTGACTTCGTCGGCTTCGGCGTGGGTGGCGTGGACCAGGCACCAGCGCTGATCGACATCGACGTGTTCGTACAGCCACTGCAGCGGACGGCGGCCGCTCCAGGCCAGGCAGTCATCGACTTCCTTCTGCTGCTCGGCAATGTGGATATGCACTGGGCAGGCCGCATCGCCGGCGCCCAGCACATCGGCGATCTGGCCCGGCGTCACCGCACGCAGGGAGTGGAAGCATAGTCCCAGCGCCTGCGCCGGTTGTTGCGTCAGCAAGGGGGCAAGCTGCTGTTGCAGGCGCAAGTACTGCTCGGTGGCGTTGATGAAGCGTCGCTGGCCGTCGTTGGGGGCCTGGCCGCCGAAGCCGGAATGGCTGTACAGCACCGGCAGCAGGGTCAGGCCGATGCCGCTGGCACTGGCGGCGGCGCTGATGCGGCGCGACAGCTCGGCAGGGTCGGCGTAGGCCTGGCCGTTCTGGTCATGGTGCACGTAATGGAACTCGGCCACCGAGGTGTAGCCAGCCTTGAGCATCTCGATGTACAGCTGGCGGGCGATCACCTGCAATTGCTCCGGGGTGATCCGGCCGACCAGACGGTACATCAGCTCGCGCCAGGTCCAGAAGCTGTCGTTGGGGTTGCCGGCCACTTCCGCCAGCCCCGCCATGGCCCGCTGGAACGCGTGCGAATGCAGGTTGGGCATGCCTGGCAGCAATGGCCCGGCCAGGCGCTCGGCGCCGGCGGCGCTGGCATCGGCCTCGATCGAGGCCAGTCGGCCGTCGGCGGCGACCTCCAGGCGGACATTGCGGGCCCAGCCCGAGGGCAGCAGGGCGCGTTCGGCGAAATAGGCGGACATCGGTGAAATCCTGTTATTGTTAACTTGTATATACATATACAGCCGTTTGCCTGCCGGGTAAACTCCGGCAAGCTACCGTTCACGCCAACCGTACAAGGATTCAACGCCGTGCCGACACCTCCTGTCTCCGCGCTGGTTGCCCAGATGGGCGAAGGGCCGGCGCCGCTCTACGCCCGGGTGAAACAGATGATCATCCAGCAGATCGAGAGCGGCAACTGGCCGCCTCATCACCGGGTGCCTTCGGAGAGCGAGCTGGTCAGCGAGCTGGGCTTCAGCCGCATGACCATCAACCGCGCCTTGCGCGAACTGACCGCCGAAGGCCTGCTGGTGCGCATGCAGGGCGTCGGCACCTTCGTCGCCGAACCCAAGAGCCGCTCGGCGTTGTTCGAGGTCAACAACATCGCCGACGAGATCGCTGGCCGTGGCCACCAGCATAGCTGCCAGGTGATCACCCTGGCCGAAGAGGCGGCTGGTTCCGAGCGCGCCCTGGCCCTGGACATGCGCGAAGGCCAGCGGGTGTTCCACTCGCTGATCGTGCATTACGAGAACGGCGTGCCGGTGCAGATCGAGGACCGCTACGTCAACGCCGCCATCGCCCCGGATTACCTCAAGCAGGATTTCACCCGGCAGACGCCCTACGCCTACCTGTCGCAGGTCGCGCCGCTGACCGAGGGCGAGCACGTGGTCGAGGCCATCCTCGCCGAGCCTGAAGAATGCACGCTGTTGCAGATCGAGCGGGGCGAGCCGTGCCTGCTGATCCGCCGTCGCACCTGGTCGGGCCGCCAACCGGTAACCGCCGCGCGCCTGATCCACCCCGGTTCCCGTCATCGCTTGGAAGGAAGGTTCAGCAAATGACCCAGTTGCAGCTGTTGCGCGCCCAGGATTACCCGCGCATGCCCTGGAAAAATGGTGGGGGCTTCACTGAGGAGATCACCCGCGACGCTGGCGACAGCCTCGACGGTTTCGGCTGGCGCCTGTCGATCGCCGACATCGAGGAGTCCGGTGGTTTTTCCACCTTCGCCGGGTACCAGCGGATCATCACCGTGCTGCAGGGCGATGGCATGCGTTTGCTGGTCGATGGCCAGGCCAGTCGGCCACTGCTGCCGTTCGATGCGTTCGCCTTCAGTGGTGAAAGCCAGGTCAGCTGCAAGCTGTTGGGCGGGGCGATCCGCGATTTCAACCTGATCTATGCGCCGCAGCGGTATCGGGCGCGGTTGCAGTGGTTCGATGGCGGCAACCGGGTGTTCAGTTCGGCGGCGACGCTGTTGCTGTTTGCCGCTGGCAATCATGTCGAGGTGGGGTTGGCCGGGGAGAGTGCGCAGCAGCTTGGGCGATATGACTGCCTGCGGGTCGATGGCAACGAGGGGTTGCTGGAAATGGATGTGCAAGGGCGGTTCTGCCTGATAGAGCTCATTACACGTTGAGATAGCCGGGGCTGCTGCGCAGCCCTTTCGCGACACGAGGCCGCTCCTACACTGTCCGCGTTTGCCCTGGCTGACGCGGCCCCAGCTATTTCAGCCGCTCAGCGGAGAGGTCTAATTTTTTTGGTTGTCCATGCTTGTACATACAAGTAAAGGTGTGTTTGTATATTGACCACGACATACCCGCCCGCGGACGACCGCAGAGGACCTCTCCCGTGACTGACAACAACAAATACCGTGACGTAGAAATCCGTGCCCCGCGTGGCAACAAGCTGACCGCCAAGAGCTGGCTGACCGAAGCCCCGCTGCGCATGCTGATGAACAATCTCGACCCGCAGGTCGCCGAAAACCCGAAAGAGCTGGTGGTGTACGGCGGCATTGGCCGCGCCGCGCGCAACTGGGAGTGCTACGACAAGATCGTCGAGACCCTGACCCGCCTGGAAGACGACGAAACCCTGCTGGTGCAGTCGGGCAAGCCAGTCGGCGTGTTCAAGACCCACAGCAACGCCCCACGCGTGCTGATTGCCAACTCCAACCTGGTGCCGCACTGGGCCAACTGGGAACACTTCAACGAACTGGACGCCAAGGGCCTGGCCATGTACGGCCAGATGACCGCCGGCAGCTGGATCTACATCGGCAGCCAGGGCATCGTCCAGGGCACCTACGAAACCTTCGTCGAGGCCGGCCGCCAGCACTACAACGGCAGCCTGAAAGGCAAGTGGGTACTGACCGCGGGCCTAGGCGGCATGGGCGGCGCCCAGCCACTGGCCGCCACCCTGGCCGGTGCCTGCTCGCTGAACATCGAGTGCCAGCAGAGCCGCATCGATTTCCGCCTGGAAACCCGCTACGTCGATGAGCAGGCCAAGGACCTGGACGACGCCCTGGCGCGCATTGCCAAGTACACCGCCGAAGGCAAGGCCATCTCCATCGCCCTGCACGGCAACGCCGCCGAGATCCTGCCGGAGCTGGTCAAGCGTGGCGTACGCCCGGACATGGTCACCGACCAGACCAGCGCCCACGACCCGCTCAACGGCTACCTGCCGGCCGGCTGGACCTGGGAGCAGTACCGCGACCGCGCCCAGACCGACCCGGCTGCCGTGGTGAAAGCCGCCAAGCAGTCGATGGCCGTGCATGTCCAGGCGATGCTCGACTTCCAGAAGCAAGGCATCCCGACCTTCGACTACGGCAACAACATTCGCCAGATGGCCAAGGAAGAGGGCGTGGCCAACGCGTTCGACTTCCCGGGCTTCGTGCCGGCCTACATTCGTCCGCTGTTCTGCCGCGGCGTCGGTCCGTTCCGCTGGGCCGCGCTGTCCGGCGACGCCGAAGACATCTATAAGACCGACGCCAAGGTCAAGGAACTTATCCCGGACGACGCCCACCTGCATCGCTGGCTGGACATGGCCCGCGAGCGCATCAGCTTCCAGGGCCTGCCGGCACGTATCTGCTGGGTCGGCCTGGGCCTGCGCGCCAAGCTCGGCCTGGCCTTCAACGAAATGGTGCGCAGCGGCGAGCTGTCGGCGCCGGTCGTCATCGGCCGTGACCACCTGGACTCGGGTTCGGTGTCCAGCCCCAACCGCGAGACCGAAGCCATGCGCGACGGCTCCGACGCGGTCTCCGACTGGCCGCTGCTCAATGCCCTGCTCAACACCGCGGGCGGCGCCACCTGGGTTTCGCTGCACCACGGCGGTGGCGTGGGCATGGGCTTCTCCCAGCATTCGGGCATGGTCATCGTCTGCGATGGCACCGACGAGGCCGCCGCGCGTATCGCCCGCGTGCTGACCAACGACCCGGGGACCGGCGTCATGCGCCACGCCGATGCCGGCTACCAGATCGCCATCGACTGCGCCAAGGAGCAGGGCTTGGACCTGCCGATGATCACCGGCTGATCGCCGCGCTTTGGATCGCACCCTTCAAGGGTGATACTGAACAACAATTTAGGGGCCTGAAGGCCCCAAGCGATTGGAGTAGCGAAGTGACCGAACTGACCCTCAAGCCCGGCACCCTGACCCTGGCTCAGCTGCGCGCCATCCACGCCGCCCCGGTGCGCCTGCAACTGGATGGCAGCGCCGCGCCGGCCATCGACGCCAGCGTCGCCTGCGTCGAGCAGATCATCGCCGAAGACCGCACCGCCTATGGCATCAACACCGGTTTTGGCCTGCTGGCCTCGACCCGCATCGCCAGCCACGACCTGGAGAACCTGCAGCGCTCGCTGGTGCTGTCCCACGCCGCCGGGATCGGCGCGCCGCTGGACGACGACCTGGTACGCCTGATCATGGTGCTGAAGATCAACAGCCTCAGCCGCGGCTTCTCCGGTATCCGCCGCAAGGTCATCGACGCGCTGATCGGCCTGGTCAACGCTGAAGTCTATCCGCACATTCCGCTCAAGGGCTCGGTCGGCGCCTCCGGCGACCTGGCCCCGCTGGCGCACATGTCGCTGGTGCTGCTGGGTGAAGGCAAGGCCCGCTACAAGGGCCAGTGGCTGCCCGCGACCGAAGCCCTGGCCGTCGCCGGCCTGGAGCCGCTGACCCTGGCCGCGAAAGAGGGCTTGGCCTTGCTCAACGGCACCCAGGCCTCCACCGCCTATGCCCTGCGCGGCCTGTTCCAGGCCGAAGACCTGTACGCCGCGGCCATTGCCTGTGGCGGCCTGAGCGTGGAAGCCGCACTGGGTTCGCGTTCGCCATTCGATGCCCGGGTTCATGAAGTGCGTGGCCAGCGCGGTCAGATCGACACCGCCGCCTGCTTCCGCGACCTGCTGGGCGACTCCAGCGAAGTGTCGCTGTCGCACAAGAACTGCGACAAGGTCCAGGACCCGTACTCGCTGCGCTGCCAGCCGCAAGTCATGGGCGCCTGCCTGACCCAGATCCGTCAGGCCTCCGAGGTGCTGGGCATCGAGGCCAACGCGGTATCGGACAACCCGCTGGTGTTCGCCGCCGAAGGCGATGTGATCTCCGGTGGCAACTTCCACGCCGAGCCGGTGGCCATGGCCGCCGACAACCTCGCCCTGGCCATCGCCGAAATCGGCTCGCTGAGCGAGCGGCGCATCTCGCTGATGATGGACAAGCACATGTCCCAGCTGCCGCCGTTCCTGGTGGAGAACGGCGGGGTCAACTCCGGCTTCATGATCGCCCAGGTCACCGCCGCCGCGCTGGCCAGCGAGAACAAGGCGCTGTCGCACCCGCACAGTGTCGACAGCCTGCCGACCTCGGCCAACCAGGAAGACCACGTGTCGATGGCCCCGGCCGCTGGCAAGCGTCTGTGGGAAATGGCCGAGAACACCCGTGGCGTGCTGGCCATCGAATGGCTGGGTGCCTGCCAGGGCCTGGACCTGCGCAAGGGGCTGAAGACCTCGCTCAAGCTGGAGCAGGCGCGCCAGGCGCTGCGTCGTGAAGTGCCGCACTATGACCGCGACCGCTTCTTCGCGCCGGATATCGAGGCGGCCTCGGCGCTGCTGGCCAAAGGCACCTTGACTGGCCTGCTGCCGGCTGGGGTCCTGCCTAGCCTGTAATGCACCTGGGGGCCGCTGTGCGGCCCATCGCGGGTGAACCTGTGGGAGCGGGTTCACCCGCGATGGGCTGCGCAGCAGCCCCAATCCGATCTCACGACCAGAACAACAATAAGGACGTGACATGCAACAAGCTCAAGGTCTCAAGCGCGGGCTATCGGCCCGGCATATCCGTTTCATGGCGCTCGGTTCGGCAATCGGTACCGGGCTTTTCTACGGTTCGGCCTCGGCCATCCAGATGGCTGGTCCGGCCGTGCTGCTGGCCTACCTGATCGGCGGCGCTGCCGTGTTCATGGTCATGCGCGCCCTCGGCGAGATGGCCGTGCACAACCCGGTGGCCGGCTCCTTCGGCCATTACGCCAGCACCTACCTCGGCCCCATGGCCGGCTTCATCCTCGGCTGGACCTACGCCTTCGAGATGGTCATCGTCGCCATCGCCGACGTCACCGCCTTCGGTATCTACATGGGCTTCTGGTTCCCGGAGGTCGCCCGCTGGATCTGGGTGCTGGGCATCGTGTTCCTGATCGGCGGCCTGAACCTGTGCAACGTGCGGGTCTTCGGTGAAATGGAGTTCTGGCTGTCGCTGCTCAAGGTCGGCGCCATCGTCGCGATGATCCTGGCCGGCCTTGGCATCATGGCCTTCGGCTTCAGCCAGGTGGGCACCGGGCACGCGGTTGGGGTGAGCAACCTGTTCGACCACGGTGGTTTCATGCCCAATGGCGTCAGTGGCCTGATCGCCTCGTTCGCGGTGGTGATGTTCGCCTTCGGTGGCATCGAGATCATCGGCGTCACCGCTGGTGAGGCGAAAGACCCTCAGCGCGTCATCCCCAAGGCGATCAATGCTGTACCGCTGCGCATCCTGCTGTTCTACGTGCTCACCCTGTTCGTGCTGATGTGCCTGTACCCGTGGCCGCAGATCGGCAGCCAGGGCAGCCCGTTCGTGCAGATCTTCAGCAATCTGGGCATCGGCTCGGCTGCGGCGGTGCTCAATATCGTGGTGATCTCTGCGGCCATCTCGGCGATCAACAGCGACATCTTCGGCGCCGGCCGCATGATGTACGGCCTGGCCCAGCACGGCCAGGCGCCACGCGGCTTCGGCAAACTGTCGAAGCATGGCGTGCCGTGGATGACCGTGGTGGTGATGGGTGCGGCGCTGCTGATCGGCGTGCTGCTCAACTACCTGATCCCGGAGAACGTGTTCCTGCTGATCGCCTCGATCGCCACCTTCGCCACCGTGTGGGTGTGGCTGATGATCCTGATCACCCAGGTCGCCATGCGTCGCAGCATGAGCCGCGAGGAAGTCGCCCAGCTCAAGTTCCCGGTACCGTTCTGGCCTTATGGCCCGGCCATGGCCATTGCCTTCATGGTGTTCATCTTCGGTGTGCTCGGCTACTTCCCCGATACCCAGGCGGCCTTGATCGTCGGGGTGATCTGGGTGGTGTTCCTGGTGGCGTCCTACCTGCTGTGGTGCAAGCCACGCGCCGGTAGTGGCGAGCCGCTCCGGGAGCCTGCCGAGCTGCACCGCTGAATTAGAAAGGAGATCCTGATGAGAACCCTCTGGCAGCACTGCCACGCCGCGACCATGACCGAGGGCCGCTACTCGGCCATTGAGGATGCGGCGATCGTCACCAGCGCCGGCCTGATCGAATGGATCGGTCCCCGCGCTGACGTGCCGCCGGTCGCGGCCGACCGCATCGTCGACTTGGGCGGGGCCTGGGTCACCCCGGGGCTGATCGACTGCCACACCCACGCGGTGTTTGGCGGCAACCGCAGCGGCGAGTTCGAGCAGCGCCTGCAGGGTGTCAGCTATGCCGAGATCGCCGCCCAGGGCGGTGGCATCGCCAGCACCGTGCGGGCCACCCGCGCGGCCAGCGAGGACGAGCTGCTGGCCAGTGCTCGCCAGCGGGTGCAGGCGCTGATGCGCGATGGTGTGACCACGATCGAGATCAAGTCTGGCTACGGCCTGGACCTCGACAACGAGCGCAAGATGCTGCGCGTCGCCCGGCGCCTGGGCGAGGAGCTGCCGGTCACCGTGCGCAGCACCTGCCTGGCTGCGCACGCCTTGCCGCCGGAATACGCGGGCAGGGCGGACGACTACATCGACCATATCTGCGAGCAGATGCTCCCGGCGCTGGCCGCCGAGGGGCTGGTGGATGCGGTGGATGCCTTCTGCGAGCATCTGGCGTTCTCCCCGGCCCAGGTCGAGCGCCTGTTCATCAAGGCGCGCGAGTTGGGGCTGCCGGTCAAGCTGCATGCCGAGCAGCTGTCGTCGTTGCATGGCTCGAGCCTGGCGGCGCGCTACCAGGCGCTGTCGGCCGACCACCTGGAGTTCATGACCGAGGAAGACGCCATCGCCATGGCCGCAGCCGGTACAGTCGCCGTGCTGCTGCCAGGGGCGTTCTATTTCCTGCGCGAAACCCAGTTGCCACCGATGGACGCCCTGCGCCGACACGGCGTGAAGATCGCCCTGGCCAGCGACCTCAACCCCGGCACCTCGCCGGGTCTGTCGCTGCGCCTGATGCTGAACATGGGCTGCACCTGTTTCCGCATGACCCCCGAGCAAGCCCTGGCCGGCGTCACCGTGCATGCCGCCACGGCGCTGGGGCTGGGCGACAGCCACGGCTCGCTGGAAGTGGGCAAGGTGGCGGACTTCATCGCCTGGCAGATCGAACGCCCGGCCGACCTCAGCTACTGGCTCGGCGGCGACCTGCCCAAGCGCGTGGTGCGCCTGGGGCACGAGATATCCAACTGAACGGTGGTTTCGTGGGAGCGGGCTTGCCCCGCGATACCGGAGAAGCCGGGGCCATCCATCGCGGGGCAAGCCCGCTCCCACGACGGTCAATCAGATACGCTGTAGGAGTCATATGGACAAGGTATTGAGTTTTCACCAAGGCCGGCTGCCATTGCTGATCAGCATGCCCCACGCCGGGCTGGGTCTGACCGACAAGGTGCGTGACGGCCTGGTCGATCAGGCACGCAGCCTGCCGGACACCGACTGGCACATTCCGCGCCTGTACGACTTCGCCCGCGAGCTGGGCGCCAGTGTGGTGGCGGCGGAGTATTCGCGCTTCGTCATCGACCTGAATCGCCCGGATGACGACAAGCCGCTGTACGCCGGCGCCACCACGGGCCTGTACCCGGCGACATTGTTCGATGGCGAGCCGTTGTTCAAGGATGGCCAGGTGCCGAGCGCCGATGAGCGGGCGACGTACCTGGAAGGGATCTGGCGCCCGTACCACGACACGATTCGTCGCGAACTGGAGCGCTTGCGCACAGAGTTCGGCTATGCGCTGCTGTGGGATGCCCACTCGATCCGTGCGCACATCCCGCACCTGTTCGACGGCAAGCTGCCGGACTTCAACCTGGGCACCTTCAACGGCGCCAGTTGCGATCCGGAGCTGGCCGAGCGACTAGTGGGCGTATGCGTCGAGGCCAAGGATTACAGCCATGTGCTCAACGGCCGCTTCAAGGGCGGGCACATCACCCGCCACTACGGCGACCCGGCCAGCCATATCCATGCGATACAGCTGGAACTGGCGCAGAGCACTTATATGGAGGAAGTGGTGCCATTCGCCTACCGCGAAGACCTGGCGCAACCGACTCAAGCCGTCTTGCGCAAGCTGCTGCAAGCGCTGATCGCCTGGGGCAAGGACCGCTACGGCCGTTGACCGTCGATGGCCGGCCCGTCTGGACGGGCCGGCCTCGGACGGTATCACTCATGCCGGACGTGCAAGATGGTCAGTTCCAGGAGTAACGCCTTCTCATGCTGCTCTTTGTCGGCCTGCAGGTTCTGCTGCAGGGCCAGCTCCTCCGCCAGCGGTAGGTCGAGCTCGCTCACTGCCTGCACCCATTCACCGAAGCGCTGCTCGATTTCGCTGAAGCGGTCCTGATACTCCCCACGCAGACGGCTGGTCCAGGCGTCGATTTTCAGCAGGTATTCGAGGTATGCGTCACTGCTTTCCCTCTCCCTTACCTGCGCCAGCACATCGGCCAATTCATCGCTGTCCAGTTGAGCGGCACTGCGATGACGCAGATTGTCGCAAAGCGGTAGGTCAAGTTCGCGACCGAGGTCGTGACGGTAGGTCAAGCGCACCGATGCCCGATCTCCTGGGCGGGTACGCTGGCTGGCCAGCGTCTCAAGCTCGCCCATGCGGAAAAACTGCCGATAGCGCTGATGCAGGCTTTCCAAGGTGTCGCCTGCATCTGCCAGCACACGGTTGTTCATCATCAGCAGCTCGATGTTGTTGAACTCCTGGAGTACTCCGTCGTGGCAGGTTTGCGAGCGGGTCTTCGGATCTGGCAGGGCGGCCTCGGCGATGGCACTCATGATGGGGCGCTCGGCATCATTGGCTGCCGCTGTCACCAGCATCATGCGCACGCGCTCGCAGAACGCGGCTCGCGTGGTTGGATCTAGATACGGCGCGGCATTGCGCAAGCGACCAGCCAGGCGTAGCAGGATGTTGCCATCCTCGAGCGGTTCGAGCGTGGCCCAGGCATCGCTCAAGGCGTCGTTCTGCGCCTGGGTGCCCAGCATCCAGTCTGCGCGTGTCGGTGTGTCATCCATGGCGCCAGGTACGGGAAAGTGGTGGTGATCGAGCAGCGATCCCTCGTCCGAGGAGTCGACGAGCATCAGGTTGTCAGGCAGGTCCATGGCGAAGGAACGGCTGTGCTGGCTGTCCGAATAGGTGCGGACACGCTCGATAGTGTCTTCCGACAGCGGATTGCCGAACAGCGATACCGAGGAGATTGGCATCGGACTCTGGATGGTCTCCAGAATATGATCGGGCAGTTGCGTGATGTTGTTGTTGCTCAGGTCGAGGAACTCCAGGGGCAGCAGGCGATCGCACCAGGTCGGCCAGGCCTGCAGGCTCATGTTGCTCAGGTAGAGCGATGTCAGGTTGCTGGACAGGCTGCCTGGAGGCTGGGTGATGGCGCCGATTCGGTTTCCGGACAAGTCCAGCGACGATAGACGCGGTAGGCGACCAAAGGCTTCGAGCATGGCCTGGTCGATTTCCAGGCCCATGTTGCGAAACTCCAGGTGGGTGAGCCGTGTCAGGCGGGACAGCACTCCAGCCAGCGCGGAGGTCGGGGCAGCGTGTGCATCGATGGTCAGGCGGGTAATGTTGGGGAAGCGATCGAGCAGCTCGCCCAGCTGCGTGGCGGAGCCGCTCACGCGGGTCAGCACCAGGGATTCCAGCCGTCCGCCAAAGAAACCTGGCAGGCGCCTGGGGAAGTTTTCCAGCGCCACATCCTCGAAGCGCAGCCGCAGGTAACGCTGGCCACGCTCCTGGTTCGCCCAGAACGTGTTGATGGCCTGTTCGATACCGCGCCTGTCCTGTTGAGCCGCCTGTGTCAGTGGGGCCGAGGAGCTCGAGGCATCTCGCCAGCCGTCGAGCGCTTCCTGCAGCTGTTGCCGCTCACGCTGAGCGCGCTCGAGCTGTGCGGTGACGTCCGCTGGCACGTCGGCCCGCACCCGTGACACCGTGCCGCGCTCGTTGAGCAGCAAGCGCTGCAGGTGGTGCGCGTTGATGTCATTGCCCTCCAGCGAGAGCAGGGGGAGATTGCTCGTGGTGTCTGGCGCCTCGAACAGAAACGCGGGCAGCGACCTGAGGCTGTTGTTGCGCAGCGACACATGGGCGATCCGTCCCAGGGACGTCCTGCCAAGGCCGGTTGGCCATTGTCCCAGTTGCATGTTGTCCAGGCCCAGATAGTCCAGGGAAAAACCGTCGAAGTCAGGGCTGGTGTGCTGTGCGAAGCGATTGCCGCTCAGGTCGAGGCGTCGCAGCTGGTTCAGTCCCGCCAGTCGCCCGACATCATTGGCGGTAAGGGGAACGTTCTGGTTGGTCAGGAGCAATGTCTGCAGATTGGGCAATTGCTCGGCGATGACAGAGAGGCTGTGCTTGAAGGGCGTTGGTGTGCCCATGCGGTTGTAGGGCCGACTGACTTCCAGCTCCCGAAGTTGCGGGACCTGTTGCAGGAGACGCTGCAGCAAGCGCTCGTGCTGCGCCCAGCCAGCCAGGCTGCCCGAGGGGAGATTGAGCAGGCGCAGTCGATGGATACGCGAGGTGAAGAACGCAGGCAACGTCATTGGGACGTCGGTCAGTGGCACACCCTGGATCGACAACTCCGCCGTGTGCTCGCCATTCTCGGCCAGCGCGGTGTCGTACCAGTGCTGCATGATGGCCGTGCGCAGGGTCTCGTAGTTCTGCGCGGCTTCGTCGGAGCTGGGCGAGATCGCTTCGCTCCAGTCATCGAGCCTGCTTTGCAGCTCGCTGCGTTGTTCGAGCAAGGTCTGCAGCCGGGCGAGCACCTGGGCCTGGGTGCGGCCAGGGCTGGTGATGATCATCAGTATCTCGGCTGCCGATCGCCGGGTGTGTTCGGTCAAGCCCGTCGCGACAATGGTATCGAGCAAGGTCTGGCGGGTGATGCCCTGTTCCGTCGGCAGGCCACCGCTCAGTGGATAACCCAGGCGACCGTCGGCCAGGCGCATGGGCGAGCGATAGCCAGGGCGTACAGCTTGCATCCCCAGTACTTGCCTTGCCGTCGCGCGTGGCAGCGGGTGCTCCTGCAGCAATCGACGCAGCCCGTCCTCATCGGTGATGCCCAGTTGCGTCATGGCTTCGGGCAACGCCCGGCACAACGCGGCATGGAGGGTCGCGCTGGGCGTCAGAGCGGTGTCGGCGTTATCCACGCCAGTGACGAGATAGCCAGCCTCGACACTACTGATGATCCTGCGTAAGGAGGTGTCCGTCGGACCTATGTCGATGTGCTCGCCAGGCAAGTAACGCAGTTGCTGAAGTAGCAGCCGGGTTTCTGCAGGCCAGCCTGGCAGGCGTTCGAGGGTATGCATGAGCAGGCGCTCGCTGTCCCGGCTGCGCACGCTCTTGAGGTACAACCCTTCGTAGGCCCTGGCCAGGCGAATCCGCTGCTGGTAGACGCGAATTTCCTCGGCCAGGCGCAGGGGTACCTTGTCGGCGTCGAGCGCCTGCAGCTCGGCAGGGCTGGCCTTGTCCAGCAGTTCATCGATGACCGGTGTCGGGAGCTTCGGGTACACCCGCCGGATCACGGCGGCTCCTGGCGCCTGGCTGGCGGGCAGGCGCTCGTAGGCCCGCTCGAACTCCTTCGACAGCACGAGGTCACCCGGCAGGCGTTGTGTGGCCTGGTCCAGCTTGAAGCGTGCAATCGTGTCCTGAAGCACGGCCGGTAACCGTTCGTTCTCCGTGAGCGTGCGCCGCAGCGCGTCCTCCTCGATACCGCTGACCTGCAGCATGTGGCGGGCGGTGTCGGTGCCGAGGTGGGTGGTCGAGAGGTCCATGCGCTGCAACAGCTTGTCGCGTGTCCATTGCATGGGATTCTCGCGCGGCAGCAGCCAGGCGCCGGCGCCATTGTGGCGCACGGCGGGGCGTGCTGCTGAGGCTTTGGTCGGATGAATGAGGCGGAACTGGGCGCTCGGCGTCGCCTGCTCGACCCGGTACTGGGCGCCCTGGATCACCAGCCAGCGCTGGCCCTGGTGGTCGCGCAGGCCGTTTTCATCCGGCTCGAGGGTCTCGGGCAGCGACTGGTCGGAGTGATAGCGCGTCAGGTCAGGTTTCCACAGACGAACCTGGCCGTCGGGCATCTCGACATCCTCCAGCTCCTCGATGAAGGACGGTGTCTCCACGGTGGGCCGCTCTGCCTCTGCCTCTGCCTCTGGCTGTTGCGCGTCGTCAATGGCCTCGGTCCCGCCGTTGCCACGCACAATCTTGGCGACGCCGGCCATCGCCGCCATGAGCGCGATGTTCTCGGCCACGTCCACCAGGTACTTGCAGGCCAGGTCCTGCTCGTCGTTCTGCCAGCTCTCGAAGCCTTCGTAGACTTCGTACGCCAGCTGCATGACACACACGGCGAGCATCGCCTCGCCCAGGCCTGGCACGAAGAAGCCGGCGATGTTGAGGGCCGTGAGCACGCGTGTGGCGATCAACGCATGGTGCGCCTTGGCGCTCTGCAGGTCGACGACGTGTGTCGGCACTGCGTGGAAGATGGCGTCTTTCTCGTGGCGCTCGACCTTTTGGAACGCCATTGTGCCGAGAAACGAGTAGCCAAAGGGGGGTGCCACCGGAGCCAGGCCGGCGGATGGCGCCGATACGCGTTCGCGCAGGCCTCGACGGCTCCACCCCAGAGGGGTGAGGCGATCGGCAAGCCTGCTGCTGAACGATGCCTTGTCGCGCTCGGCGACATGCTTGTCCAGATAATGGATGTTCGCCCGCAGCCGGTCGCGCAAGTCGTCTTGCAAATCCTGCTGGGAGGCAAATGCCTTGATCGGCGTTTCGCTGTCGTCGGGCGTGTACAGCGCCACGGTCTTGCACGCTTGCTCCTGCAGGGTCACGAGCGCGATACCGACCAGTTCCACTTCCCAGAGCGAGAGCAGACTGAACTCGACGGTACCGCTGGTGGCAGCTGAATCTTCCTGATCCAGCGCGGTGGCGAGAGCGGCATCGTAAAAGGGCTGGTCTATGTCACCTTTGAGTCGGGCGAAGTGCAGGGCTTGCCGGAATGCCGATTCCTCGGCCCGACCAAGGGTCTGGTAGACCGCCAACGCTGTCGCATCCTCGGGCTTGCCCGATTCGTCTGTGGGGTAATAGATGCTGTGGAGCCTGTCGTGATACTGGCCGCCGATATCCAGTGTGCGGCACAGATCGGCGAAAGCCTCTGGGTCAAGGTTCAGGGCATTGCCGATCGGAACGGTCCCCATGAACCGGCGATGATCGAGGATGACCGACCGCTTCAGCGGGGCCACGGCGGCGTCCATGCCGCCAGCCTCGGTGGCTGCGGCATCGAAGTTGTGCAGGGCGCTTTGCAGCAGGGAGCGGGTTGCCCGGTCGACAGCCTGGCGAGCGTCGATGGCGGTCGAGGCGTCGATCAGGCGGGCGTCCACAAGATAGGTCGCATCCACATCGAGCGTGAGGCCGAAACGCTTGGTCACGGCTTCGCTCAACTGCTGCCTGGCGAATGTCGCGAGGTCTGGAAGTTGCTCGAACAACTTCGCGACCTGCGCCTGGCGCTCGCGCAGTTTGGCGTGCTCTTCGCTCCAGGCCTTGGCGATGCTGGGCTTTTCCTGGATTGCCGTTTCCAGCCAGGCCGGTGGCCGTGGCCGCTCGCGCATGGCCGTGCGAAGCTCCGGTGAGGCGGTTTTCAACCACTGGGGCAGCTGGCGTTCGACAGTGCTGTAATGAATGCTGCGGCGCGGATGAGAGGTGTCGTTCGGGGTGGTCATCAAGTAGTCCGTCATGATCAATGGGACACGGACTATGAGGGGGGCTTGGTGGCGTGGTGGGGTAGATAGGTCTGCCAGGCGCCGGGTACGCCTGGCCCGGGGCGAGGCCGGTCGAGCACGATGGTTGCCATGGATGCATGCTCAAAGCGCAATTCGGGTTTATGATGCCAGGCGGCAGATTAAAACCTCACACGGAGTGCGCAATGCAGACCCTGTACCCGCAGATCAAACCTTACGCCCGACACGATCTGGCCGTGGAAGCGCCGCATGTGCTGTATGTCGATGAAAGCGGCTCGCCGGAAGGTCTGCCCGTGGTGTTCATCCATGGTGGCCCGGGCGCTGGCTGCGATGCCCAGAGCCGCTGCTACTTCGACCCGAACCTCTACCGCATCATCACCTTCGACCAGCGCGGATGCGGTCGTTCCACGCCCCATGCGAGTCTGGAGAACAACACCACCTGGCACCTGGTCGAGGACCTGGAGCGCATTCGCGAGCACTTGGGTATAGACAAGTGGGTACTGTTCGGCGGCTCATGGGGATCGACCCTGGCCCTGGCCTATGCCCAGACCCACCCCGAGCGCGTGCATGGCCTGATCCTGCGCGGCATCTTCCTGTGCCGCCCGCAGGAGATCAGCTGGTTCTACCAGGAGGGCGCCAGCCGCCTGTTCCCCGACTACTGGCAGGACTACATCGCGCCGATCCCGCCGGAAGAGCGCGGCGACCTGGTCGCGGCTTTCCACAAGCGCCTGACCGGCAACGACCAGATCGCCCAGATGCATGCCGCCAAGGCCTGGTCGACCTGGGAAGGCCGTACCGCCACCCTGCGCCCGAACCCGCTGGTGGTCGACCGCTTCTCCGAGCCGCAGCGCGCGCTGTCGATCGCCCGCATCGAATGCCACTATTTCACCAACAACGCATTCCTCGAGCCGGACCAGCTGATCCGCGACATGCCGAAGATCGCCCACCTGCCGGCGGTGATCGTGCATGGCCGCTACGACGTGATCTGTCCGCTGGACAACGCCTGGGAGCTGCACCAGGCCTGGCCGAACAGCGAGCTTAAAGTCATTCGCGATGCCGGCCACGCCGCTTCCGAGCCTGGCATCACCGATGCCCTGGTGCGAGCCGCCGATCAGATGGCCCGACGCCTGCTCGACCTGCCCCTGGAAGAAGCATGAAGGGGCTGATCCAGCGCGTGCGTGGCGCCCGGGTGGAAGTGGCGGGGGAGATCGTCGGTGCCATCGACCAGGGTTTGCTGGCGCTGGTGGCGGTCGAGCCTGAAGATTCCCCCGAACATGCCGACAAGCTGTTGCACAAACTGCTGAACTACCGGGTGTTCAGCGACGAGCAGGGCAAGATGAACCGTTCGCTCAAGGATGTCGGCGGCGGCCTGCTGCTGGTGTCGCAGTTCACCCTGGCCGCCGATACCCGCAACGGCATGCGCCCGAGCTTTTCGACGGCGGCGCCGCCGGCACTCGGCGCCGAGCTTTTCGACTATCTTTTGCGCCAGGCACAGGGACAGCACCCGGTCGTGGCCAGTGGTCGCTTCGGCGCTGACATGCAGGTGCATTTGGTCAATGATGGCCCGGTAACATTTATGTTACAAATATGAGGTCAAAAAACCCTTTGTTTGTCGAAAACAAGGGGTTTTGTACGATAAATAGTTTGTTCAGCCTGATGCGTTGTAACGCGACCTGCTGGATAATCGCGCGCTGCATGAACCTGCGTTCGCAGGTTCGTTTCACTTTGACTCGAGCATTGTCTGGATCCGTTTGGGGAATCATTAGGCCCTCACGGGGTCCGAACAGTGCTCGCCAACCCGGCATTGGTCGCTGGCCGTTGGTTTCATGATCTGTTTTCGGCGAGGATTGCTCGTGATTGTAAGCCCCTGTATTGCACCAAGAATCCCCGGCAATCGGTTGCGCAAGGCCATGCTGGCCGGCGTGGCGATGGTTGGCCTGCTGAGCGCGGGCCAGCTGTGGGCATTCAATCTGGACGATGTTGCAGCCAAGGCAAAGGATCTGGCCGGTCAGAAATTCGAGGCACCGAAGAGCAACCTGCCGCCGGTGTTCCGCGACATGAAGTACGCCGACTACCAGAAGATCCGCTTCATCCAGGAAAAGGCCGAGTGGGCCAAGGACAAGACGCCGTTCAAGCTGTCCTTCTACCACCAGGGCATGCACTTCGACACGCCGGTGAAAATCAACGAGGTCACCGCCAGCACGGTCGAGGAAATCAAGTACGACCCGAGCCGCTTCGAGTTCGGCGACGTGCCGCATGACGCCGATGCCACCAAGGATCTGGGCTACGCCGGTTTCCGCGTGCTCTATCCGATCAACAAGGCGAACAAGCAGGACGAGATCATGACCCTGCTTGGCGCCAGCTACTTCCGCGTGGTCGGCAAGGGCCACCGCTATGGTCTGTCGGCCCGTGGCCTGGCCATCGACACCGCGCTGCCGTCCGGCGAGGAGTTCCCGCGCTTCCGTGAGTTCTGGATCGAGAAGCCCAAGCCCAACGACAAGCACCTGGTGATCTACGCGCTGCTGGATTCGCCGCGTTCCACCGGCGCCTACAAGCTGACCCTGCGTCCGGGCGATGACACCCTGGTCGATGTGAAGTCGCGCGTGTACCTGCGCGATCAGGTCAGCCGCCTGGGCATCGCACCGCTGACCAGCATGTACCTGTTCGGCCCCAACCAGCCGTCGAAGGTCATGAACTACCGTCCGGCCCTGCACGATTCCGAGGGTCTGTCGATCCACGCTGGCAACGGCGAATGGCTGTGGCGTCCGCTGAACAACCCGAAACACCTGGCCGTCAGTAACTTCAGCGTCGAGAACCCGCGTGGCTTCGGCCTGCTGCAGCGCCAGCGCGCCTTCAGCGACTACGAAGACCTCGACGACGAATACGAAAAGCGCCCGAGCACCTGGATCGAGCCCAAAGGCGACTGGGGCAAGGGCACCGTCGACCTGGTCGAGATCCCGACCGCCGACGAGACCAACGACAACATCGTGGCTTTCTGGAGCCCGGAGAAGCTGCCTGAGCCAGGCAAGCCGTTCGAGTACGACTACCGCCTGCGCTGGACCATCAAGGAAGACCAGCTGCACTCGCCGGATCTGGGCTGGGTCAAGCAGACCCTGCGCTCCACCGGTGACGTCAAGCAGTCCAACCTGATCCGCCAGGCGGATGGCACCGTTGCCTTCCTGGTCGACTTCGTCGGCCCGAACCTGGCCAGCCTGCCGGCCGACACCGCCGTGCGCAGCCAGGTGAGCGTTGGCGACAACGCCGAGCTGGTCGAGAACAACCTGCGTTATAACCCTGAGACCAAGGGCTGGCGCCTGACCCTGCGCCTGAAGGTGCAGGATCCGAAGAAGTCGACCGAGATGCGCGCCGCGCTGCTGCGCGACGTGCCGGTCGAGCAGCCCAAGCCGGCCAAGGACGCCAAGCAGGACAAGGCCGCGGCCAAGCATGCTCACGCCAAGGCCGAGAAGGCCAAGGCCGAGGCAGCCGCCGAGCAACCCGCCGCCGACGCGGCATCCACCAACGGGACCCCGGCCACCACCGAGAAAGTGCTGACCGAGACCTGGAGCTATCAGTTGCCTGCCGATGAGTAACTCAAGCGCAAGGCCGGAATCGCTTGGCGAGTACCTGGCCCACCTTCCCCTGAACGACGAGCAGCGCGCGGAACTCGCCCGCTGCGCCTCGTTCAGCGAACTGCACCAACGCCTGGCGGCCCAACCGGCCGCCGGCACCGCCGAGGCCGCCCAGGCTTCGGTGGGCTCGCGCCTTACCGTCGGCAGCGCCGCCGAGCTCGAGGAGGCCGAGATGCTCGGCGTCGATGCCGGTGGCCGGCTGTGCCTGAAGATCGCGCCGCCGATCAAGCGCACCAAGGTCGTGCCCGAGCCCTGGCGCACCAACATCCTGATTCGCATGTGGCGGCGCATGACCGGCCGCACCAATGCCCCGCAGCCGCCCAAGCGCGAGCTGCCGCCGGCGCGCTGGCGCACGGTCGGCTCGATCCGCCGCTATATCCTGCTGACCCTGATGATCGGCCAGACACTCGTCGCCGGCTGGTACATGAAGGGCATCCTGCCGTACCAGGGCTGGTCGTTCGTCGACCTCGACGAAATCCTCAACCAGCCGCTCTGGGACACCGTGGTGCAGGTCTGGCCCTATGCCTTGCAGACCTCCATCCTGATCCTCTTCGGCATCCTGTTCTGCTGGGTGTCGGCGGGCTTCTGGACCGCGCTGATGGGCTTCCTCGAGCTGCTCACCGGGCGCGACAAATACCGTATTTCCGGCAGCAGCGCCGGCAATGAGCCGATCGCCGCCGATGCCCGCACCGCGCTGGTGATGCCGATCTGCAACGAAGACGTGCCACGGGTGTTCGCCGGCCTGCGCGCGACCTTCGAGTCGGTGGCCGCCAGCGGCAACCTCGACCGCTTCGATTTCTTCGTGCTCAGCGACACCAACGACACCGACATCGCCGTCGCCGAGCAACAGGCCTGGCTCGACGTATGCCGCGAGACCAAGGGCTTCGGCCGCATCTTCTACCGCCGCCGTCGGCGCCGGGTGAAGCGCAAGAGCGGCAACCTCGACGACTTCTGCCGGCGCTGGGGCGGCGACTACAAGTACATGGTCGTGCTCGACGCCGACAGCGTGATGAGCGGCGAATGCCTGAGCAGCCTGGTGCGCCTGATGGAGGCCAATCCGGACGCCGGCATCATCCAGACCGGGCCGAAAGCCTCGGGCATGGACACCCTGTACGCGCGCATGCAGCAGTTCGCCACCCGTGTGTACGGCCCGCTGTTCACTGCCGGCCTGCACTTCTGGCAGCTCGGTGAGTCGCACTATTGGGGCCATAACGCGATCATTCGCATGAAGCCGTTCATCGAGCATTGCGCCCTGGCGCCGTTGCCGGGCAAGGGCGCTTTCGCCGGTGCGATCCTTTCCCACGACTTCGTCGAAGCCGCGCTGATGCGCCGTGCCGGCTGGGGCGTGTGGATCGCCTACGACCTGCCGGGCAGCTACGAAGAGCTGCCGCCGAACCTGCTCGACGAGCTCAAGCGCGACCGCCGCTGGTGCCACGGCAACCTGATGAACTTCCGCCTGTTCCTGGTCAAGGGCATGCACCCGGTACACCGCGCGGTGTTCCTCACCGGGGTGATGTCGTACCTGTCGGCGCCGCTGTGGTTCCTGTTCCTGGTGCTGTCGACCGCGCTGCTGGCGACCAATACCCTGATGGAGCCGCAATACTTCATCGAGCCGTTCCAGCTCTATCCGCTGTGGCCACAATGGCATCCGGAGAAGGCCATCGCGCTGTTCTCCACCACCATCGTGCTGCTGTTCCTGCCCAAGCTGCTCAGCGTCATCCTGATCTGGGCCAAGGGCGCGATCGAGTTCGGCGGGCGGATCAAGGTCACCCTGTCGATGCTGCTGGAGATGCTGTTCTCCATGCTGCTGGCACCGGTGCGCATGATCTTCCACACCCGCTTCGTACTGGCGGCGTTCCTCGGCTGGGCGGCGACCTGGAACTCGCCGCAGCGTGACGACGACTCCACCCCGTGGAGCGAAGCGGTGCGCCGTCATGGTCCGCAGACCCTGCTGGGCATCGCCTGGGCCGCGCTGGTCGCCTGGTTGAACCCGAGCTTCCTGTGGTGGCTGGCACCGATCGTCGGTTCGCTGGTGCTGTCGATCCCGGTGTCGGTGATCTCCAGCCGCACGCGCCTGGGCCTGGCGGCCAAGGACGAGAAACTGTTCCTCATCCCCGAGGAGTACGCGACGCCGCAGGAGCTGCTGGCGACCGACCAGTACACCCACGAGAACCGCTGGCATGCCATGCACGACGGTTTCGTCCGTGCCGTGGTCGACCCGCGCCAGAACGCCCTGGCCTGCGCCATGGCCACGGCGCGGCATGGCCAGGCCGCGCCGATCGAGGCGCTGCGCGCCGAGCGCGTGGCCAAGGCACTTGAAGTCGGTCCGCAAGGCCTGGACCTGAGCACCCGCCTGGCGCTGCTCAGCGACCCGGTGGCGCTGTCGCGTCTGCACGAGCAGGTGTGGGCCGGGCACAACACGGCGTGGATCGATGTGTGGCGGGCGTCCATCGCCAACGATCCGCACTCGCCGCTGCTGCCGCTGCATCCGGAAAACGTGGCCCAGCCAGCCCTGGCTTGAGCCCGTTGCTCCGATAATCGCGGGGCCAGCCCGCTCCCACGCCCTGTCAGCGGTGCGTGGGAGCGGGCTGGCCCCGCGATGCTTTCTGGTCGATTTTGGCCAACAAAGTCCCCCCCGGCTCTAGGTCCCAGGCCACGCATGCGTTAGCATCCCACCCGACATTACGCATCGGTCTGTCAGGCCGTGCTTACAAGAAAAATCTGCGTACTTCTTGCTAGGGGACTTGGTGATGATGAAGAAATTCCTGTCGCGACTGCTGGTCGGCGCGACCGCCCTGATCGCGGTGACCGCCGCCCAGGCCGGCGCCATCGATGATGCGGTCAAGCGCGGCACTCTGCGTGTGGGCATGGACCCGACCTACATGCCGTTCGAAATGACCAACAAGCGCGGCGAGATCATCGGCTTCGAAGTCGACATCCTCAAAGCCATGGCCAAGGCCATGGGCGTCAAGCTGGAAATGGTCTCCACCGCCTATGACGGCATTATCCCGGCCCTGATGACCGACAAGTTCGACTTCATCGGCAGCGGCATGACCCTGACCCAGGAGCGCAACCTGCGCCTGAACTTCAGCGAACCCTTCATCGTCGTTGGCCAGACCCTGCTGATCCGCAAGGAGCTGGCGGGTGAAATCAAGTCGTACAAGGACCTGAACAACGAGAAGTACCGCCTCACCTCCAAGCTCGGCACCACTGGCGAGATGGTCGCGAAGAAGCTGATCGGCAAGGCCAAGTACCACGGCTACGACAACGAGCAGGAAGGCGTGATGGACGTGGTCAACGGCAAGGCCGATGCCTTCGTCTATGACTCGCCGTACAACGTGGTGGCGGTGGAGAAGGCCGGTGCCGGCAAGCTGGTGTTCCTGGAAGAGCCCTTCACCTACGAGCCGCTGGCCTTCGGCCTGAAGAAAGGCGACTACGACAGCATCAACTTCATCAACAACTTCCTGCACCAGATCAAGCATGACGGGACCTACGATCGTATTCACGACAAGTGGTTCAAGAGCAAGGACTGGCTGAAGGAAATGGAATAAGCGGCAGCTTCAAGCCGCAAGCTGCAAGCGACAAGACGTAGCAGGCCGCAGTGAGGCCCGCTTCTTCTTGCCGCTTGTGGCTTGCGGCTTGTCGCTTTCTGGAGTGAGTACGTGATCAAACACAAGAAAGCACAGTGGCCCTGGCATGGGCTGACCGCGCTGGTCCTGGTGGGCCTGGCGTTCAGCCTGTACCTGGCCACCTCGATGATTTCCTACGAGTGGCGCTGGAACCGCGTTCCGCAATACTTCGCCTACAAGGCCGAGGAAACCCAGCGTGCCGCCAACCCAGGCACGGTCGAGGAAATCGTGGTATCCGGCGACAACGCCCGGGTCACCCTGAAGGACGAGAACGGCGACACCCAGGTCGTCGAAGTGGCCAAGGACAGCATGCTGCTGGCCCGGGGCGACGACGTCGCCGAGGGCGATGCCATCGGCGTCACCCGCCACTGGGCTGCCGGCCCCTTGGCCTGGGGCTTGTGGACCACCCTGTGGATCTCGGTGATCTCCGGTGCCCTGGGCCTGGTGCTCGGCCTGGTCGCCGGGCTGTGCCGGTTGTCCAGCAACCCCACGTTGCGTGACCTGTCCACGGTTTACGTCGAGCTGGTGCGCGGCACGCCGCTGCTGGTGCAGATCTTCATCTTCTACTTCTTCATCGGCACCGTGCTCAACCTGTCCCGCGAGTTCGCCGGGGTGGCGGCGCTGGCGCTGTTCACCGGCGCCTACGTGGCCGAGATCGTCCGCGCTGGCGTGCAGTCGATCGCCAAGGGGCAGAACGAGGCGGCGCGCTCGCTGGGCTTGAACGGCGCCCAGTCGATGCGTCATGTGATCCTGCCCCAGGCGTTCAAGCGCGTGCTGCCGCCGCTGGCCGGGCAGTTCATCAGCCTGGTCAAGGACACCTCGCTGGTCTCGGTGATCGCCATCACCGAGCTGACCAAGAGCGGCCGCGAGGCCATCACCACCTCGTTCTCGACCTTCGAGATCTGGTTCTGCGTGGCGGGCCTGTACCTGCTGATCAACCTGCCGCTGTCGCACATCGCCAGCCGGCTCGAGCGGAGGCTTGCGCAAAGTGATTGAAGTCCGTGACCTGTTGAAAGTCTTCGACACCCGTGGCCACGTCGTGCGCGCGGTGGACAACGTCACCACCCAGGTCGCCAAGGGCGAGGTGGTGGTGGTGCTCGGCCCGTCCGGTTCGGGCAAGTCGACCTTCCTGCGCTGCCTGAACGGCCTGGAGCACTTCGACGAGGGCCATGTGTCCATCGACGGGCTGCAGCTGGACAACCCCAAGACCGATATCAACGCCTATCGTCGCGAAGTCGGCATGGTGTTCCAGCACTTCAACCTGTTCCCGCACATGACCGTGCTGGAAAACCTGTGCCTGGCGCAGAAGGTGGTGCGCAAGCGCAACAAGGCCGAGCGCGAAGCCAAGGCCCGGGCGTTGCTGGAAAAGGTCGGCATCGCGCAGAAGGCCAACGAATACCCTTCGCGCCTGTCGGGCGGCCAGCAGCAGCGGGTGGCCATTGCCCGGGCCCTGGCGATGGAACCGAAGGTGATGCTGTTCGACGAGCCGACCTCGGCGCTCGACCCGGAGATGGTCGGCGAGGTGCTGGACGTGATGAAGACCCTGGCCCAGGAAGGCATGACCATGGTCTGCGTGACCCACGAGATGGGCTTCGCCCGGGAAGTGGCGGACCGCGTGCTGTTCTTCGACCACGGCAAGTTGCTGGAAGACTCGCCACCGCAGCAGTTCTTCGCGGCGCCGAAGGACCCGCGGGCCCAGGCGTTCCTGCGCCAGGTGCTTTAGCCCCTTCGCGGGTAAACCCGCTCCCACGGAGGCAAGGCATGGCCTGCGGTGTGGGAGCGGGTTTACCCGCGAAGCGAGCGACGCACGTCTAGAGACTGAAGCGCCCCACCATCCCGCGCAGCTGCTGCCCCAGCTGTTCCAGCTCGCCGCTCGATGCCGCCGTCTGTTCACTGGCCACGCTGGTGCGGTCCGAGACATCCCGGACATTCATGACGCTGCGGTTGATCTGCTCGGCGACCACGCTCTGCTCTTCGCTGGCCGTGGCGATCTGCTGGTTCATGCCCTGGATGGTCGACACTGTCGCGCTGATCTGCCCCAGGGCATCGCCGGCCTTGCGGCTGAGCTCGACGCTCTGTTCAGTGAGGCGCTTGCTGTTGTCGAGCAGGCCGGTGACCTCGTCGGTGCCGCGGTGCAGGTTGTCGATCAGTTGCTCGATTTCCTCGGTCGATTGCTGGGTCCGTTGGGCCAGCCCGCGTACTTCGTCGGCCACCACGGCGAAGCCACGCCCGGCCTCGCCCGCCCGCGCCGCCTCGATGGCCGCGTTGAGGGCCAGCAAGTTGGTCTGTTCGGATACCGACTTGATCACGTCGAGGATCGAGCCGATGCGCTGGCTTTCGCCGGCCAGATGCCCCATCGCCTCGAGACAGCGGTCCATCTGTCCGGCCAGCTGCTCGATGCGTGCTACCGCTTCAGCGACCACCTGGTCGCCCTGCCGGGCCTGGCCGTCGGCGGTGGTGGCGGCCACGGAGGCTTGCTCGGCGCTTTGCGCGACCTCTTGAACCGTGGCGCTCATCTGGTTCATCGCGGTGGCCACCTGGTCGGTCTCATCGCGCTGTTGGCTGATGCGTTCGCGGGTGTCCGCGCTGGAGCTGGCAAGTTCGCTGGCCGATCGCGACAGGTGCGCAACGCCATTGTCGATACCGCCCAGCAGCTCGCGCAGGCTCAATGTCATCTCGTGCATGCGGCCCTGCAGTTGGCCCATCTCGTCGCGGCGCCGCACTGCATCCCGCTGGCTGAGGTCGCCTGCGGCGATTCGCGATGCCTGGGCCAGTACCTGCCGCAGCGGGTGGGTGATCTGCCGGGTGATCAGCCAGCCCGCGAGCACGCCGACCAGCAGGGCCAGGACGGCCACGGTGGTGAGCAGCGAACGTGCGGCCACGGCTTCGCTGTCGCGCTGTTCGACCTTGCGCTCGGCCAGTTCCATGCTGATTGCCTGGAGCTGCGCTCCCGTCTTTTCCATGTCGTCTTGCAGCCGTTCGACCTCCAGCGCCGCATCGCGGTACTGGCGCAGGGCGGTGCGGTAGCGGTCCAGTTCGGCCTTGGGGCGCTGGGTCAGCGTGTGTGGCAGCGCCAATGGCGCTATGCCCCGCAGCAGTTGGGCGAGGCTGGTGTCCGCGGCATCCAGCGCGGCATCGCCCATGAGGGCAAAGGCATCGCGCGAGGCGAAGGCGTAGGCCGGTACCTGGCTTTGTTGGCCGGCGCTGTCCACGTGGCGACTCAGGGTGTCCATCGAGCCGATGATGGTGCCTTGCTGGCCATCGGCCGGCATTTTCAGCAGCGCCTGGGTCTGTAGTTCGTCAATCACCTTTTCCAGTGCGATGGCCTGTTCCTGCATGGCCGTGCGCAGGCTCTGGCGACTGTCGACCGCGCGCTGCAACGCGGCGAAGTCCTGCTGCAGGCGCTCGAGCAATTGCAGTTTCTGCTTCAGCATCTGCCTTGACTGATCGACCTGGCTGCGTTGCTGCAACAGGGTGAGACGGCTGTGCAAGTGTTCGAGGATCCGGGTGATCTGCGCCTTGCTGGCATCGTCGGCGAGTACCCGGTAGGTGATGCGCTCGGCGCGCAGGTCGCGGGTCAGGTCGTTCAGCTCGCTGATATCGCTGAGCTGCTCCGAACGGTTGATGGCGCCATCCAGGGCGCGCCAGCCGCTGAGCGTGGTGGCCAGGGTGAGCAGCAACACCACGGCGAAGCCCAGGGCGAGCTTGAGCCCGACGTTCAGGTTGCCGAGTTTGCGATCGAGGTAGGCGAACATGACAGGTCTCCATCCAGTTGAGAAAAGGTCATGCCGGCAAATTGCCGCCATGGCCTTTTTCATCGGCAGAGAGGGCGTCGGACTGGACCTGCAAACTGAGTAGGAAAATTCCCTGCAATTCGAAGGATTTGCCTTCTGATCAGAGCTTGAATCGGCCCACCAGCCCTTGCAGGTGAGTGCCCAGGCGCGCCAGCTCGACACTGGAACTGGCTGTTTCTTCGCTGGCCGCCGAGGTCTGGTCGGAAATGTCGCGCACGTTCATCACGCTGCGGTTGATCTCTTCGGCCACGGCGCTCTGCTGCTCGGCGGCAGTGGCGATCTGCTGGTTCATCGCCTGGATCGACGACACGGTGCGGGTGATGGTCTCCAGCGAGCCGCCAGCGCGGCGGGTGAGTTCGACGCTGCTGTCGGTGAGTGCGCGGCTGTTGTCCATGACGCTGGCCACGCGTTCGGTGCCGTTCTGCAGGCCGGCGATCAGCTCTTCGATTTCCTCGGTGGACTGCTGGGTGCGCTGGGCCAGGCTGCGCACCTCGTCGGCGACCACCGCGAAGCCGCGCCCGGCCTCGCCGGCACGGGCGGCTTCGATAGCGGCATTGAGCGCCAGCAGGTTGGTCTGCTGGGCCACCGATTTGATCACGTCGAGCACGCTGCCGATCTTGTCGCTTTCGGCCTTGAGCTGGTTCATCGCCTCGCTGGAGTTCACCACCTCGCCGGCCAGGCGCTCGATCTGGGCAATCGCCTCGCCGACCACCTTGTCACCCTCGCGGGCCTGTTGATCGGCCATCAGCGCGGCCTCCGAGGCCTGCTCGGCATTGCGCGCGACCTCCTGCACGGTGGCGGCCATCTCGTTCATGGCGGTGGCGACCTGGTCGGTCTCGACCTTCTGGTTGTTGACCCCGGCGCTGGTCTGCTCGGTCACCGCCGACAGTTCTTCGGCGGCGCTGGCAATCTGCGTCACGCCATCGCCGATGCCGCCGATCAGCTCGCGCAGGCTCTGGGTCATGCGCTGCATGCTGGCCTGCAACTGGCCCAGTTCATCGCGGCGTTGCACCAGGAGGTCCTGGCGCAGGTCGCCGCCAGCCACGCGTTCGGCGGCGGCGAGGGTCTGGCGCAAGGGGACGATGATCTGCCGGGTGATGGCGAAGGCGGCCAGCACGCCCAGCAGCAAGGCCAGGCCGCTGGCGCCGGCGAGCAGGGTCTTGGCCTGCTGCGTGCCCTGGTCGCGAACTTCAGTCTGGGAAACGGTCATCGCTTCGCTGGTGCCGAGCAGGATCTGGCCCTGTTCGGCCATGTGCGCCAGGGCCTGCTCGCTGGCGGCCTGGGCACTGCCGAACTGGTTCACCGCGTCGCGGTAGCCCGCCAGCGCCACGGCGGCGTCGTCGAGGCTGCTGGCGAACTCGGCCGGGAGCTTGGCCGGCAGGGTCTTGAGCACGGCCATGGCCTGGTCGATGGCGGACAGTGCGGTCTGCTGGAATTCGGCCTTGCCGCTGTAGGTGTAGCCGCGCACCTGGAAGCGCGCCTGCTGCAGCAGGGCGGCGACTTGCACGGCTTCCTGGTACTGCTGGATATCGCCACCCTGCAGCAGGCGCTGCTGGGCCTTGCCGATCAGTTCGGCGGCCTGGTCGGCGCTATCGCCCAGCACGCCGCGGCTGGCCTCGCGGCGTTGGCCCGCCTGCCTGAGCTCGGCGAAGGCCTGCTGGTACTGGCGCACGGCGTCCTGTTGCTGGTCCAGGCGCTGGCGGTCGGCGGGCAGCTCGATCTGCTCGAGCATGAACCGTACCTGGCGCTCGAGGTTGGCCAGGGCTTTCTCCAACTCGGCCACGGCGGCGTCGTCACGGCTGCGCTCATAGTGCTGGCGAGCGATGCGCAGGTCCTGGGTGTACTGGTGGATCACCGAGATGTTGCCGAGCTTGTCGCCACGGCTGGTGACACTGTCGATGCCCAGCCAGCCGGTGAAGGTGATGCCGAGGGTGAGCAGCAGCACCAGGCCGAAGCCGACCCCCAACTTGCGATTGACGCTTACATTTCCCAGTGATTGGGCGAACCAACGGTACATAGACGACTCCCCGGCGTGCGGCAGTGCGGATTATTGTTCTGTTGCACAGGCCATCGGCGTGGGGTGGGGAAACTTGATGAGAAAAATCTGACCCGTCTGTCAAAAAATTCGCGAAAGCAAGGCCGTGACCGCCGTTTCCACGCGCAAGATGCGATCACCCAGCTGTACCGGAGCCAGCCCGGCCTTGCCGAGCAGGTCGACTTCGTACGGGATCCAGCCGCCTTCTGGGCCGATCGCCAGGGTTACCGGGCCTTCCACGGCGCGCGGGCAGGCCGGGTAGGGGCCGGGGTGGCCCACCAGCCCGAGGGTGCCAGTGGCGATCGCAGGCAGGCGATCCTCGACGAACGGCTTGAAGCGCTTTTCGATGATCACTTCGGGCAACACCGTGTCGCGGGCCTGTTCGAGCCCGAGGATCAGGTTTTCGCGAATGTTCTCGGGGTTGAGGAAGGGCGTCTGCCAGAAGCTTTTCTCGACCTTGTAGCTGTTGACCAGGATCAGCCGTGGCACGCCCAGCGTGGCAACGGTCTGAAACAGTCGGCGCAGCATCTTCGGCCGGGGCACGGCCAGCACCAGGGTCAGTGGCAGCTTGGGCGGTGGTGCCTGGTCGAAAGCTACCCGCAGTTCGGCTTCATGACCTTCGAGGCGAATGACCTCGGCCTTGCCCATCAAGCCGCCGATACGGCCAACGCGCAGGCTGTCGCCCACCGCCACGCGGTGGATCTCCTGCATGTGGATGAAGCGGCGATCGGCCAGGACAACACGGTCGGCCGACACGAAGTCGGCCTCTTCAAGAAGCAACAGGTTCACGGTTGGGTCGCAGGTGGCTGGTCGTTGTGGTCGCTGGGGGCTTCGTCGCGTTCGTGACTGCGCTTGCGGATCAGGCTGCCACACAGCACGCCGACCTCGAACAGCATCCACATCGGCACGGCCAGCAGGGTCTGGGAGAAGATGTCCGGCGGAGTCAGGACCATGCCGACCACGAAGCAGCCGATGATCACGTACGGGCGGATCTTCTTCAGGTACTGCACATCGACCACGCCGATCCACACCAGCAGCACCACCGCTACCGGGATCTCGAACGCTACGCCGAAGGCGAAGAACAGCGTCATGACGAAGTCGAGGTAGCTGGCGATGTCGGTCATCATCGACACGCCCTCGGGCGTGGCGCTGGCGAAGAAGCCGAAGATCAGCGGAAATACCAGGAAGTAGGCGAAGGCCATGCCGGCGTAGAACAGGAAGATGCTCGACACCAGCAGTGGAATGGCGATGCGCTTTTCGTGGCGATACAGGCCCGGGGCGATGAAGCCCCAGATCTGTTGCAGGATGAACGGGATCGCCAGGAACAGCGAAACGATCATGGTCAGCTTGAACGGCGTCAGGAACGGCGAGGCCACGTCGGTGGCGATCATCGTCGCGTTGGCCGGCAAGTGCGCGCGCAGCGGCGCCGAGACCAGGGTGTAGATCTGCTGGGCGAAGGAGAACAGCCCGGCGAAGATCAGGAAGATGGCGGCGACGCAGCGCAGCAGGCGGGTGCGCAGCTCGGTCAGGTGCGAGACCAGCGGCATCGGCTGGTCATGTTCCGGATTCTCGCTCATGGGGCTCGTGGCGGTTGTGGCTGCTCGGAGGGTGGCGTCGCGGTCGGCTGCGTGGGGGCGGCTTCGACAGCGGGTGTGGCGGGCGTTTCAGCGCTGGCCGGCGGCTGCGCCGATGGCGTCAGCGGATTGAGGATGCGCTTGGCTTCCTGCTCCATCTGCAGGATGTGCTCGTTGTGCAACTGGCGGCGGATGTCGTCGGCGCCGATCTCGCGCTCGACTTCCATCTTGATCGCGTTGAAGCTGCGCTTGAGGCGGCCGATCCACAGGCCCGCGGTACGCGCGGCCCCCGGCAGGCGCTCGGGGCCGAGCACCAGCAGGGCGACCAGGCCGACGAGCAGCAGCTCGCTGAAACTGATGCCGAACATGGGTCAGTCTTTCCGCTGTGGCTCTTGGACCGGCTGGGCCTGGCCCTCGATGGTGTGGCCCTGGGCCTGCTGGGCGGTGTTCTGCACCGGGGGAACCGGTTGCGCCGGCGGCGGGGTCTGCTCGGCGGGCTTGGTTTCTTCTTCGTTCATGGCCTTGCGAAAGCCCTTGATCGATTCGCCCAGGTCGCTGCCGAGGTTCTTCAGTTTCTTGGTGCCGAATACCAGCACCACGACGACCAGCAGGACGATCCAGTGTTTCCAGTCAAAAATGCCCATTTCGTACTCCTGAAAAATGTGTGTCTGTCTTTCGGGCCCTGGGGGCTGCTGTGCAGCCCTTTCGCGACACAAGGCCGCTCCTACAGGGTATTGCGAATCTGTCAGGCGACGCGGACGCCTGTAGGAGCGGCCTTGTGTCGCGAAAGGGGCGCAACGCGCCCCCGGCATTCTTCAGGCAGAAGGCTGACGCGCGGCCTTCTCGTCATGCCCGGAAAGCCCGAACCGACGCTCCAGCTCATCGAGCACCGCCTGCGGATGCTGGCCCAGCGCGCTGAGCATGACCAGGCTATGAAACCACAGGTCCGCGGTCTCATAGATGACATCGCTGTAATCCTTGCTGGCGGCGGCATCCTTGGCGGCGATGATGGTCTCGATGGACTCTTCGCCGAGCTTCTCGAGGATCTTGTTCAGGCCCTTGTGATACAGGCTGGCCACGTAGCTGCTGTCCGGCGCCGCGTGCTTGCGTTCTTCCAGCACCTCGGCGAGGCGGTTCAGGGTGTCGCTCATGTCAGTGTCCCGCGCTGTAGATGGCGTCCGGATCCTTCAGGACCGGGTCGACGATTTTCCATTGGCCGTCTTCGAAGACGCGATAGAAGCAGCTTTCGCGGCCGGTATGGCAGGCGATATGGCCCAACTGCTCGACCATCAGGATGATCACGTCGGCGTCGCAGTCCAGGCGCATTTCATGCAGTTTCTGCACATGGCCCGACTCTTCGCCCTTGCGCCACAGCTTGCCCCGCGAGCGCGACCAGTAGATGGCGCGATGCTCGGCGGCGGTCAGGGCGAGGGATTCACGGTTCATCCAGGCCATCATCAGCACGCGCCCGGTCTTGTGGTCCTGGGCGATCGCCGGCACCAGGCCATCGCTGTTCCACTTGATCTCGTCCAGCCAGTCTTTCATCGTCGACTCCAAACCGGGCCCGCTCCTGTACCGGGCCCCTGTGCGCTAGTGTGCCAGCCGGCGGCGCGGCTGGCTATCGGCGCACGATCAAGTACAGGCCGGCGGCGAGCATCAGCCAGGCTGGCCAGGCGGCCGGGGCGCTGAGGCTGGCGGCGCCGGCGGCCAGGGTGGCGCCGCCGCCGAGCAGCCCGGCGCCGAGCAGGCGTAGCGCCCAGTTGTCGCCGGCACGGCGTCGTTCGGGCAGTTGCGCGTCGTGCAGGTGCGGTTGCGACAGGCGCTCGAGCAGGTCGCGGGTCATGTCGGCCAGGTGCGGCAGCTGCTCGGCCTGGCTGTACAGGTTGCCGATCACCGCCTTCGGACTCATGCGTTCGCGCATCCAGCGTTCGAGGAACGGCTTGGCGGTGCTCCACAGGTCCAGGTCGGGGTACAGCTGGCGGCCCAGGCCTTCGATGTTGAGCAGGGTCTTCTGCAGCAGCACCAGCTGTGGCTGGACTTCCATGTTGAAGCGCCGGGCGGTCTGGAACAGGCGCATCAGCACCTGGCCGAAGGAGATGTCCTTGAGCGGCTTTTCGAAAATCGGCTCGCACACCGTGCGGATCGCCGCCTCGAACTCGTTGACCTTGGTCTGCGCCGGCACCCAGCCTGAGTCGATGTGCAACTGGGCCACGCGGCGGTAGTCGCGCTTGAAGAAGGCGATCAGGTTGCGCGCCAGGTAGTCCTGGTCCTCGGACGTGAGGCTGCCGACGATGCCACAGTCGATGGCGATGTACTGCGGGCTCCACGGCTTGACCGTGCTGACGAAGATGTTGCCCGGGTGCATGTCGGCGTGGAAGAAGCTGTCGCGGAACACCTGGGTGAAGAACACCTCGACGCCGCGTTCGGCGAGCATCTTCATGTCGGTGCGCTGGTCGGCCAGGGTGGCCATGTCGGTGACCGGGACGCCGTAGATGCGCTCCATCACCAGCACCTTGGGCCGGCAGAAGTCCCAGTACACCTGCGGCACGTACATCAGCTCCGAGCCTTCGAAGTTACGCCGCAGCTGGCTGGCGTTGGCCGCCTCGCGCAGCAGGTCGAGCTCGTCGTAAATGGTTTTTTCGTAGTCGCCGACGATCTCCACCGGGTGCAGGCGGCGGGCATCGGCCGAGGCCCGCTCGGCGGCCTTGGCGATCAGGAACAGCCAGGCCAGGTCCTGGGCGATCACCGGCTTCAGGCCCGGGCGCACCACCTTGACCACCACTTCCTCGCCGCTCTTCAGACGCGCGGCGTGGACCTGGGCTACCGAGGCCGAGGCCAGGGGCTCGACATCGAAGCGGCTGAACACCTCGGTCACCTTCGCCCCGAGCTGCTCCTCGATCAGCGCCACGGCGTGCTGAGGGTCGAACGGCGGCACCCGGTCCTGCAGCAGCATCAGCTCGTCGGCGATGTCGGTGGGCAGCAGGTCGCGGCGGGTGGACAGCAACTGGCCGAACTTGATGAAGATCGGCCCCAGGTCCTGCAGCGCCAGGCGCAGGCGCGCGCCACGGCTCAGCTGCGAAGGCTTGCGCGGCAGCCAGCGCCAGGGCATCAGCAGGCGCAGGCTGGCCAGCCACCAAGGCAGCAGGGGTTGTTCGAACAGCAGGTCATCGAGGCGGTAGCGGATCACGACGCGCTGGATGCGCAACAGACGGCGGACGGCGAGCAGCTTCATGCGTTATCGCTGGTATCAAGAGTGTGGGCGAGGCGGCGCAGGCGTGCCTCGAGGCGCTCGATGTCGACCTTCAGCGCATCGAGCTCGCTGAACGCCGCTTCGGCTTCGCGTTTGCCGACCAGGGTGCGGGACTCCTCGGCCAGGTATTCGGAGAGGTTCTGGCTGAAGCGGGCCAGGCCCTGGCGGGTCCAGCGCGCGCGCAGGCGCAGGTGGCCGGCGATCAGTGCGGTGGGCACCGGGCCGAGCCAGCGCTGCAGCTCGTACTCCCAGTCCAGCTCCAGGTCCTGCAGGATGCCGAACAGATCGAGCAGCACGGCACTGTCGCCATGCAGTTCGACCTGGGGGCTATGCAGCACGGCGGTCTTGTCCCGGGCCAGCGCCAGTTGCGCCAGGCGCCCGGCGGGGGCGCGCAAGGTGCAGTCGACCTCGCTCTCCCAGTGGGCGGCGAGCATCAGGCCTTCTTCGTCGGGCAGCACGAACAGCTTCAGGGCCGGCTGCACGCAGTCGATCTCGATCACCTTGCCCTCCAGCGCGGCCAGGCGCGGCAGGGCGGTGCTGTCCAGGCGCAGGACACGGTTGAGCCCGTGCTCGGCGCTGGCGAGCAGGCCGGCCAGGAGCATCAGGGCTTGATCCCCCGGTGCACGGCGACGATGCCGCTGGTCATGTTGTGGTAGGTGACGCGGTCGAAGCCGGCCTCGACCATCATGCTCTTGAGCGTTTCCTGGTCGGGGTGCATGCGGATCGATTCGGCCAGGTAGCGGTAGCTTTCCGAGTCGTTGGTGATCAGCTTGCCGGCCAGCGGCATGAAGGCGAACGAGTAGGCGTCGTAGGCCTTGGACATCAGCTTGTTGGTCGGTTTGGAGAACTCCAGGATCAACAGGCGGCCACCGGGCTTGAGCACCCGCAGCATGGAGCGGATGGCCTCGTCCTTGTGGGTCACGTTGCGCAGGCCGAAGGCGATGGTCACGCAGTCGAAGTGGTTGTCCGGGAACGGCAGCTTCTCGGCGTCGGCCTGGACGAACTCGATGTTGCCGGCCACGCCACGGTCGAGCAGGCGGTCACGGCCGACCTTGAGCATCGAGTCGTTGATGTCGGCCAGCACCACCTGGCCGGTCGGGCCGACCAGGCGCGAGAACTTGGCGGCCAGGTCGCCGGTGCCACCGGCGATGTCCAGCACCCGGTTGCCGCTGCGCACGCCGGACAGCTCGATGGTGAAGCGCTTCCACAGGCGGTGCATGCCGCCGGACAGCACGTCGTTCATCAGGTCGTACTTGGCGGCCACCGAGTGGAACACCTCGGCGACTTTCTTCGCCTTCTGGCTCTCGGGCACGTCCTGGTAGCCGAAGTGGGTAGTGGGTTCGGCGTGGTCGCCTTTGCGCTGGTCGGTCATATCGCTTCACCAGAAAAAAATTACGGCCATTCTAGGGGCTGCGGGCGGATTTGTCTTGGCGGGGTGTGCGCTCGGTCGGGCGGGGGCATAATGCGCTCATTGTCTTCATCTCCAGGATCACCCGCATGACCCAGATCAGCGTCGAACGCAAACACACCCTCGGCCGCGAGGCCGCCCGCGCCAAGGCCGAGGCGCTGGTGGACAAGCTGACCCGCGAGTACGACCTCAAGGCCAGCTGGAACGGCGACCGCGTCGATGTGTCGCGCAGCGGCGCCAACGGCAGCGTGCACATCTTCGATGACCGTATTCGCGTCGAGCTCAAGCTGGGCATGATGCTGTCGATGATGAGCGCCAGCATCAAGGGCGAGATCGAGCGAGCGCTGGACAAGGCGCTCGCCTGACCCAGGCGCCCGTCACGTCGCGGGGAACGGAATCAGGTCCTTGACCTGTTCCAGGCGAAGATCCCCGCGATAGATGGCAATTCGCTCCTTTGCGTTGGTCGAGCGCTCCAACTGTTCATCCCGGCTCATCGAGCGCGGCTCCCAGAACTTCAAGTGCCCTTTGGCGAACGCATGGGCTGGCGCCTGGGCGCTGGTGTAGTGGAAGTGGGCTTCCCAGATCTTCTGCCTGGGCGCCTTGCGGGTGATGGTGTAGACATCGAGAAAGTCGTTCGCCTTGAGCCGTTTGCGGTCTGTGGTCGGCGTGATATCGACTTCCTTCTCGTCCACCAGGAACTGCAAGGCCCTGCTGTCCGGGTGGCGGGTATCGAAGTAGGCGTCGACCAGCATGCGGCGTTTTTGGCTCTGCACCTCCTTGACCGCCGTATCCAGCTGGGCTGCCAACGCTTTCTCGCTGGCCGTACCGCCCGCGAGCTGCCGCGCGACATCCGCCATATCCTCGATCTGCCAGTCCATCAGGTCCGCCAGGCTGTTGGGTTCGTTGGCGTGGCGCGATGCCTGGATGATCCTCGCATCCTTCTGTGCCAGCAGGCGCCTGGCGGTGTTGGCCAGCTCGGCCATGCCGCGTGTTGGCGCCACCGTGGCGTCGGCAACGCTCTCCCAATGCTCGCCCCGCTGTTCGTAATGGTAGGCGACCTGGGTCATGGGATTGGTCTGTACCGCCCGGTTGCTGTCCTGCTCCTGCTCGGCGAGGATCGCTCGTCCTCGTTGGGTATGGATCAGTCGAGGCTTGGCCGGGCGCGCCCGGTAGGTCATCGGTCTGGGCTTCGGTGTAATGCCTTGGTCGCTGTCGCGCAGGCAATTGCTCAGCTCGCTTTCCGCGAGCGACTTCAGCGCGCCGAGCGCATCGATGTATTCGTTCAGCCGGGCGCCATCCAGCGCAGGTTCGTCATCCTTGAGCGAAAGCAAGTAACTGGCCTTGCCGAGCGAAGCCTCGTACTCGCGCAGTGCCGTGCTCAGCACCTCGGCCTGTTGGCCAAGGGACAGGTTGGTTTCCATCAGGCTGTCATGGCTCAGCAGTGCTTCATGAAAATCCCGGTTGCGCAGATCTGCCTGCAGGCGCAGCAGCTGGTCGTAGTTTTCTGGCGTCAGCAGATCCCTCTTGATCAGTAGCTGGCTCAGATCGCTGATGACCTGGGCGTGGATGATGACAATGGAGTAATGCCGCTGCGCGATGATTTTGTCGAGCGTGCTTTTCTTGTCCTTGAACTGAAGATTCACATCGTTGAGCGCGGTACTGATGTTCTCGTCGAGCCGCTTGCTGGTCGCCAGGATGCGTTTATGGATGGCCAGCGCGGCCTGCACGTTGAGGCGATATTCGCTGAACAAGTTGGCCTGTAGCTCGCCGAAGGGCAGCGAGGCGAGCTCCTGCGATTGTTCCTTGAGCACGCGGTAGTCCGTCAGATCGAAGAGGTTGTGGAACAGGCGCAGGTCGGTCCCTATCAACTGTTCCCACCATATGCTGCGCGCGTAGGTGGAGACATTTGTGCGATCGAAGCGGGTGAAGCGTGGCTCGCTCAGCTGCGCATACAGTTCGACCTGCGAGGTCAGTAGGGTCGACAGCTTTTCGTAAGTTAGCGACAGCATGTACAGGTCGGTTCGATGGCTGTTGCGCAGGTCCTGCAAATTCCGCAGCTGCTGGCGCAGGTTCTCGGGCAGGTTGTCGCGGGTGATGCCTGGATGGTCAGCCAGTGCTTTCTTGAAGGCTTTGCTGGCAACATCGTAAGCCTTGGTCTTGCCGAGGTAGCGCTCGACCAGCTCATCGTTCATCTTCAGCTGAGCGTCGATGTCTTTGGTCTGCTGTCTCAGGGCTTCAAAGGTCTTCTTGTTGCTTTCACGAACGGCCTTCACGCTTCTGGGCATGCCGCCGGCGAGCCGGAGGTCGAGCATCCATTCGCCATTCCAACGGGTCATCCATGGCCCGCGGCTTCGTTCACGGCCAGGAATATAGTAACCATCCCAGTTGCCACCCCATTGATCGGTCCATTCTCCACGGCTCTCGTCTGGGCCGATGAGACGGAAGCCTTCCCAGGTCTCTTCGATTTCGTAGGGGTGGTCCTGCAGTTTCACGTAGTGCTGCTCCCCTACCTTGTAGAGTCCGCGCAAGCGCCCGGTTTTCACGGCAGTGCGCCCCGCCAGGTCGATGCGTGCCCGTAGAGGGGGCAGGGTCTTGAGCAGTTCGGCGGGCAGATTGCCCAGGCGCTGGTTGCCATGCCAGCGCTTCAAGCCGACAGCGCCGGTTCGCTGTGGATCGGCAGTGGTTTTCCAGGCTCTGGCTGCCGGCGTTACCGTGGTGCTCAGCGTTGCCGGTTCGCGCGGTTGTGGGCCGTCGAAGCGCGGTTGGAGGTGTTCGGGCAGCACACGGCTCGTCTCACCTGGAACGCTGGCGTGGAGCAGCAGCATGGCCAGGTTGATCAGCAGGTCGGTGCCCGCCAGCACTTTCTGCGCGGTGCTACCTTCGGTCAGTGCGGACAGGTCGTCCTTGAGGGTGACCAGCGTGGCGACCAGCCAGGCCAGCGTGCCTGCCGGCCCAGGCAGCAATGGCGCCAGTGTGTTGAAGGCCAACCATGCGTACTGCTTGATCAGCGCCCAACGCTCCTGAGCGTTGGACACGCTCTGCCGCGAAGCCAGCAGCACCATTGCCTTGGCCTTTGCTTGCATCACCTGCTTGTCCAGGTCGCTCGTCCATGGTCTGAAGGCGATGCTGGCCGGGCCTTGCAACATCGACAGCAGCGAATCGGTCAGTGTCGAGCCAGGCCCTGCCAGGTGCGCGAGCTCCGAAAGATGGCGGTGCAGGTGCGGGCGCTCGAAGCCATCGTTGGCATAGATGGGGCGAGCACTGTCATCCAGCCAGGCGAGCACGTTGTCTTGCAGCTTGCCTTTGGCGCTGATGGCGGCCATCAGTTTGCCCCGGCTGGAGAACGCCTTCACGGTGCCGTCTTCGCTCAGGGGGCGGTAGAGAATCCAGGTACGCGGGCTATCGATCTTGATCACGAACATGCAGTGTGCCTGGTTGACCTTCGCCCTCGGCGCGCAACGAAACGCCAGCTGCGCCATGCCCAGGCGGGGCGAGGCGTCGTCCTTGCCGCGACAGAAGTCGGCGAGCACTTGCCAGGGGCGCTCCTTGAGCTGGCCTTCGATCTTGGCTTGCAACGCGCTCAGCAGCAGGCCGTATCGCCACTCGGTGCTGAAGCGTGCCAGGCGCGCGGCACTGTTGGCCGAGTCCCGCATCTGGCGGTTGACGTAAATCGGGTACTGACCGCCGATGTCCACGCGGTGGATCAGTTGCTGCACATAGTCCAGGTCGATCCAGAGGTCGTCGGATTGCTTGCCGGCAATGGCGATCGTGGTCGCCACCTCCTGATCGCTGTCGTTCAGGCGAGAAATCGCCAGGTCGACAAGGGTGACCGTTCTCAGGTATTCCAGGCGCACCGGCCCGGTGGACGATATCTGTACCCGCTGGGCAATGCTGATGAGTAGCTGGCCAGGGTCATGTTGCGTCTTGTCCGGGTGATCGGCATGCATCTGTTCGCGCAGGCGCCGGGCGGCATACGCTCGCAGGTTGTCGATCCCCTCCAGTGATGAGACGCCTTTGGCCAGCACTTGGGCGGCGGAAAGTTCCAGCAATGCCATGTGATATTGAAAACGGTCCTCGGTCGAGGCTTTGACCAGCCAAGCCGGCTGCGGGACCTCGAGTGCCTGGTGCAAGACTTCGGCATGGTCGGGGAAGGCCGAACCCGGGTCGCTCAGCGTGCTGAAAAGCGTCTCGAGGTCATCGACAGTGTCGATCGCGTGCAACTGCAGGCGGTCGATGCGCTCCAGCATGGCGTTGAGCAGCTGCGTGGCCTGATAGCTGAACGTATCGTCCGTCAGTGCGTTGCTGGCCCAGGCCATCGTCTCGAAGCGATACAGGTCGGCGAGCTCGTCGCGCAGGGCATTGGCGAACGCCGGTATGCTGGCGAAGCTGCGCACGGTGCCTGAGGGCTTGCACCAGAGTACCCGTTGGCGATTGTCGCGCTGAGCGGTGATCAGCAGGTCGGGCAGTATCAGGTCGTGGGCGCTGTCCTGCTGGCCGAGCGTTACCTGCAGGCCATGGATGGCGAGCGTGTCGTTACCGCCATTGACAAGTGTGTACAGGACATCCTTCTCGACCTCGTCCAGATCCTGTCGTTCGATGGTGCCGAGCAGTGATGCCTTGATGATCTGTTCCATCCAGCGCAGACGCGGCACGGCCGTTGCGTTCTCGCTACCGTTCCAGAAGCTGATCTGCGCCTGCAGGAAAATCTCCACCAGGTTTTCCAGTAGGTCATCGAAGAGGCTGTTCAGGATCGACATGTCGAGGTCGACTGGTTGGCGACCGGTGCTCTGCGCTTGGGCCTGGAACACCAGCGGCGGCGCGATGCTCAGATGATCCGATGGGCTCAACGCCAGATCGCGGTTGGCAAGGAAATGCGTGAACAACTCGTCCACCAGGGCGGTCTGGCGGACAGTGCCTTGCTCATCCGGCGCCTGAAGCAAAGTGAATGCCTCGAGCGACGTCAGTTCGGGGTGGTTCACGCGGATCCAGGGATAACGGTCGGCTAGCTTGTCAAAGCCTGCCTTGGCCACGACCTGGCGCAGGCTTGGTCGCGTTGCGAACCTCGCGTTGACCAGGCTTTTGAACGATAGCGGGAGTGTGGTGGATGCGTCGGGCATTGCTGGAGGCTCCAGGAGATCGAGGGACGAACATGCTGGGGTGTCCGCTCGGCCTGGCTGCGTTAGATAGAGCTGTGTGCGAGCTTAGGGTGAGAATTCTAATTTCTGCCTCTAACGTGTAGCCAAGCCCAACCTCCATGGGCGGTTCCTCCCTCCACTCATGAGCATGAGGTACAGAACATGGCCAAAGTGAATGTAAAGAAAAAGGAAGAAGTCCAGGGCACCCTGGGTGAGGTGCGTGGTTATGCGCGCAAGATCTGGCTGGCGGGACTGGGTGCTTACGCCCGTGTCGGCCAGGAAGGTTCGGAATACCTGAAGGAGCTGGTCAAGGCCGGCGAAGGCGTCGAGAAGCGCGGCAAGAAGCGTCTCGACAAGGAGCTCGACGCCGCCAATGGACAGATCGATGACGCCGCCCGTGAAGTGACCCGCGTACGTGGCAAGGTCGAGGTCCAGCTGGACAAAATCGAGCAAGCCTTCGATGCACGTGTCGGTCGCGCCTTGAATCGCCTCGGCATTCCGTCTAAACATGACGTTGAGGCGTTGTC
The DNA here is from genome assembly GCF_029840925.1 of Pseudomonas sp. GD03858. Taxonomy (GTDB): domain Bacteria; phylum Pseudomonadota; class Gammaproteobacteria; order Pseudomonadales; family Pseudomonadaceae; genus Aquipseudomonas. The sequence goes on along the minus strand of NZ_JAOCDM010000002.1, from coordinate 781 downwards.
CATCAAGCTTGAACAGCTGCACGAGCTGCTCGAGCGCGTCGCGCACAAACCATAAGGAGAGCAGGATGGCTGGCAAGAAGAACACCGAGAAAGAAAGCAGCTCCTGGGTCGGCGGGATCGAGAAGTACTCCCGCAAGATCTGGCTGGCGGGCCTGGGTATCTACTCCAAGATCGACCAGGATGGTCCGAAGCTGTTCGATTCGCTGGTGAAGGACGGCGAAAAGGCCGAGAAGCAGGCGAAGAAGAACGTCGACTCGGCCGCCGACAGCGCCAAGACGGCGACCACCTCGCGGGTGTCGGACGTCAAGGAGCGTGCGCTGGGCAAGTGGAGCGAGCTCGAGGAAGCCTTCGACAAGCGTCTGAACAGTGCAATCTCGCGCCTGGGCGTGCCCAGCCGCAATGAGATCAAGGCACTGCACCAGCAGGTCGACTCGCTGACCAAGCAGATCGAGAAACTGACCGGCGCTTCGGTCACTCCGATCTCCAAGGCCAGCGCGAGCAAGACGGCGGCCAAGCCACTGGCCAAGCCTGCTGCCAAGACAGCCGCGGCAAAGCCTGCAGCAAAACCGGCGGCCAAGCCCGTGGCGAAAACCGCAGCGGCCAAACCGGCAGCCAAGCCTGCGGCGAAACCTGTAGCGGCCAAACCAGCGGCCAAGCCGGCTGCGGCGAAAAAACCGGCCGTGAAGAAGGCCCCAGCCAAGCCGGCTGCGGCCAAGCCCGCCACTGCGGCACCGGCCGCCACTGCAGCGCCGGCACCAAGCGCGGCTCCGGCCAGCGGCAC